>JBILLV010000337.1:0-10022 GCA_044375895.1 Polyangiales bacterium
GCGGCGCGGCGGCCCCCGCCGCGGGGAGCTCCACGGGCGGCGCGGGCAGCACCTCGGGCGCTCCGGCCAACAGCGGCGCGACGGGCAACAGCTCGTCCCTCCAGCCTGTGCGGGTGCGCCGCTCCGTGGCGGTGGCGCGGCCCTCGCTGCGCCCGACGGGGCTCCTCGACGTGACGGGGCAGGGCTTCTCCCTCGCCGTTCCGTCGTTCTCGGTGGGCAACAGCGTGTCGACCCAGGAGATGCGCCAGTACGGCCTCGCCCCGCAGTCCGAGGTGCGCATCCCCGTGCTCTCGGGCAGCTTCTAGCCGCCGCAGATTCGCCGCACTTCCCCGCCGTCAGGGGTTGTTCTCCCGCCAGAACCGACAGAGAATCGCGCACCATGTCCACCGGATCGTTCGCGCAGGCCAGCTCCCATTCCCAGGCGCACCCGTCGGCGACGGTGGTCACCCGCGAGGCCGGGCTGTGGTTTCTGGCCCGGGTCGCCGACGGCCACGAGGCTACCTTCGACCTGGAGGTGGATGAGCGCTTCTGGCGGGCGCGCCGGGCGGTTGGGGCAGCGTCGTCGAGCTTCGAGGTGAAGCTCCCGTCGCCCCTCTCGCCGGGCGATCTCGCGGCGGCGATGGTGCGCTGGAGCGCGGGGGTCGGGCTCGCCGCGAAGGTGAGCCACGACGGCGGGGCGTTTCGGGTGACCCTGAGCCGCCCCGCCGACTGACCGGACGTTACATCGCGAAGGGGAAGCGGCAGGTGTACGCCTCGCCCGCGGCGAAGGACGCCGTGAGCAGACGGTAGTGCCCCGACGCCGGGCACGTGAAGGTCACCTGCGAGCACTGGTTGCCGCACGAGTCGTCGTTGCGGCCGATGGCCTGCGCGGCGGTGCAGTACGGGAGCGACGGCACGCACCCCGCGGAACCCTGCGCGCAGGGCCGCGTCGAGGGGCACACGCGCACCACGGGGTTGCCCTCGCAGCGGGCGCCCGCGCCGCCCTCGCAGCTCGGGTTGCAGCCGACGGTGACAGACTCGCCCGGGGTGCACGTGCGCGGGTCGGGCTCGGTCGTCCAGCCGCACTCGCGGTCCATGCCGGTCATCGAGGTGTTGCAGGCGTCGAGGGGCGTCGCGGGGGGCGGGTTGCCCGTGGCCGCGGGGACCTCCACCTCGAGCTCGGTGACGTTGTCGCTGTAGTCCGACTCCTCGAGCACGCGGTCGGAGTTGATCGCCGCGCGGATGCGGTAGCGACCCGGCGCGACGCCGGTGATGTCGATGTACTGACACTCCAGGTGCTGGCCGTACGCGTCGAGCCAGCCCGCGTGGAGGCCCTGGTTGTTGCAGCCGTAGGCCTCGGAGCGATCGAGGTTCGCGTTGCGGCGCTCGCCCGTGCTGGGGTCGATGGGGGCGTTGGGGTCCTGGTTGGTGTCTTCGATGCAGAACGACTGCTTGTGCCCGCGCGCCACCTCGCGGCCATTGCCGTCGACGAGGCGATAGTCGGCGTAACCGCGGAGGTGGTAGTGCCGGTGACACGCGCTGAACTCGAAGCGCTCGCTCGCGCGCATCGCGAGGTTGGGCGGGCCGAGGTACACGTCCGCGTCGCCGCGGTTGGGCGTCGCGAGCGTGAAGCGCAGCAGGCGGCGTGAGCCCGGCAGCGTGCACCCCTCCTGCACCTCGCACGAGCCCGCGGAGAAGGTGCGCGTCTCGATGCGCGGCGCCCGGAAGCCGTAGCCCGTGCGAATCTGTGAGGGGATCTCCGAAAGCCACGGCTCATTGCCGCCGATGACGAGGGGGACGAGGTTGGGCAGCGGCTTGCGCGGCGCGTCGGGCGCGGCGTCGGGCGCGGCGTCGATCGAGGCGTCCGCGCGGCCATCGACCGCGGCGTCGCCGACGGGTGCGGGCGTGTCCGCGTCGCCGCCGCACGCCGTCGTGGCGAACGCGGAGCACAGCAGGGTGGCGTGAAGGGTCGTACGCATGAAGGAGGTCTCCAGGGTGGGCGCGTCGGTTGCGGACGAACTTTGGGGGCCGTCGCGCGACTCGCAAGGGGGTGAAGATGCGGTCGCGCAGCGGGCGCCGGTGCGTCCGAGCGTTGTCGAAGCAGCGCACAAGTCCGCGGCGTGGCGTGCGTGCGTCGACGAGTGTGATGCCGCGAGTGGCGCGGCGGCGGCGACGTTCGTTGCAGCCCGATGCAGAGATGAGGATCGACGAGGATCCGTTCAGGGATCGAGCGCTCGTGTCGGCCGCGGCGAATCAGCCTCGCATCGACTCTGGCACCTGTTCGTCCAGCAGGCCGATGAAGCGCTCGTCGCGCGGGGTCATCTCGTTGAGCTCGTAGGTCACCAGGTCTTGCGACGCGACGCGCTCGAGCGCATGGAAGTACGCGTCGAGGTCGGCGAACGGACCCGCCCACCGCGAGTCGCGCGTCCGCACCCACCCGTTGCTCGCGTGCTCACGGTTGCGCCGCGCGCGCCGTCGCTCGCCGTAGCTCCCTGGCGTACACGGAACCAGCGCGGGGTGCTCCCAGTCCTTGTCGGTGAGCACCGTGGCCATCTTCACCAGGGTCACGTCGAGGCACGCGTCCCTCTCCTCGCCGCCCGCGAGCCACACCTGGAGCCCGGCCTCCAGCGCCAGCAGCGCCCCGGCGTCTTCGCCCCGCACGCGCAGCAGCACGTTGCGCGCGGTGCGCGTGGGTGAGGTCACGCGGTCGAGCTGGTCCTTCAGCGCGCGTCCGACGCCCCAGCGGCGCTCTCGGGGCCACTCCTCGTCGGCCCGCGGGGGCTCGCCGTCGATGTGCGCGAGGGCGATCCAACCGCGCCGCTCGCAGGTGTCCGCGAGCGCCGGGAGCCACCGGTCGAGCGCGCGGTGACCATCGAGCTCGGAGAGGAGCAGGGTGACGGTGTCGCGGTAGGGCTCCTGCGCGATGAGGGCGCGGGCGAGGTCGCGGTCGAAGCGCTCCCACACCGCGTCTGCCTCCACAAGGAGCTCATTGGGGACGCGTTCGTGGAGGAAGGAGTCGATCGCCAGCTCTTCGGCCACGAGGATGTCGTCGAGGTGCGACGCGAGCGAGCGCCACACGGCGTCGAGGCGGTAGTGCTGCGCGCCCAGCCCTGCGATGTCGCCCGCGTGCCGCGCCCCCGCCGCCCGCCCGTGGTCGAGCTGGAGCACCAGGAACTCCAACTGCTCGCGCAGCGCCTCCACCCGCGGGTACTGCATCGCTCGGCTGATGTTGCGGCGGTGCGCCGTGATCCGCTCGAACGCGTTGGACGACTCGCGCGCGCCGGTCGCCCGCGCCACGAACACCTTGAACGCGAGCGCCCCCTCCGCGAGCTCCTGGACAAGCGTCATCCCCTCGGGCGCCCCGACGTCCTCCTCGGGCAGCGTGACCGTGACCGCCCCCTGCGCGCCGTTGAACTCCACGGCCGAGAGCAGCCGGGCGATGGGGGCGACGAGGTGGTCTTCGAGGTGACGTCGCAGCGCGCGGGCGCCATAGCGGGCGGAGTAGCCGTCGCGGGCCAGCGCAGCGAGGGCGCCGTCCCACACCCGCAGCGTGATGCCGGCCGAGGCAAATCCGCGGCGCGCGGCGATGCGGTCGAGCGCGATGCGGGCCACGCGGAGAATCTCCCCCGCGGTGAGCGGCGCGAAGGGCACCACCCGGTCGATGCGGTTGACGAACTCGGGGCGAAAATGCCGCTCCACCACGCGCTGGAAGTGCGACGCGGCCGTGGCCTCGGGCTGCGTGAAGCCCGCGGCGTCACGGAGCGACGACACCCCGAGGTTGCTCGTCATGATGAGGATGGTGTTGTGAAACCACGCCGTCCTCCCCCGCGCGTCGGTGAGCCGCGCGTCGCCGCACACCTGGAGCAGCAGGTCGAACACCGACGGGTGCGCCTTCTCGATCTCGTCGAGGAGCACGACGCCGAAGGGCTGCTCGCGCACGCGGCGGGTGAGCAGCCCCTCGGCGCCGCCCGTCCCGCGGATGAGCCGATCGGCGGCCTCCACGTCGGTGAACTCGCTCATGTCGAAGCGGACCATCCGCTCCTCCGCGCCGAAGAGCAGCGTGGCGAGGCCGCGCGCGAGCTCCGTCTTCCCCACGCCCGTCGGCCCCACGAACATCAGCGTCGCGAGGGGCTTCCCCGTCGGCTGGAGCCGCGCCTTCACCACGCACACCGTCTCGGCGACGCGGCGGACGGCGTCGTCCTGCCCCACCACGCGCTCCCGCAGCGTGCGCACGACGTCGTCGAGGCGCAGGGCGGTGTCTTCGCGCAGCAGAAACAGCGGGATGCCGCTCTGCAGGCTGAAGAAGGAGTACACCTCGGGCGAGCCGACCTCGACGCGCCCCGTCCGCGTCGTCGACGGCTGGGCCGCGGCGAGCGCGCGCAGGTCGTCGTAGAGGCGCACCGCCTTGCCCGGGAAGGACTCGTACGGGAGGTAGCGATCGGCGAGGTCGACGACGGCGTCGAGGCCGCGCGGCGAGACGTGCGGGGCGTCGCCGTCGTGGACGTCGTGCCACCGCGAGCGCAGCGTGAGGGCCTCGCGGGCCGCGGCCGGGAGGAGCGCGTCGACCCGCAGCCGGGCGAGCGTCGCGAGGAGCGCGCCGTGGTTGCGCTCGGCGGCGTCGGCGAGCTCGGCGCGGAGCTCCGCGACGACCCGGACGCGGCCCTCTTCGATCCAGGGCTTGAGGGCCGAGGGGATGTCGGCGTGGCCGTGGGCGCGCTCGGAGACGAGGTCGCCGAGGTTGTCGAAGTAGAGCACCGCGTCGATCGCCTCGGCGGCCTCCATCACGCGGCGGACGCGCTCCTCCCACTGGCCGAGGCCGCTCATGCCCGCGATGAGCTGCGTGCCCGAGGTGGCCCACACGGTGACCTTCGTCCGCGCGAGCCGCGCGCGGAGCCACGCGTGGACGAGGGCCGTCTTGCCCGCGAGTGACGGACCCGTGATGAGCACCGAGCGGCGACGGGTGCCGTCGAGGAGGGCGGTGAGCTGCTCGAGGGCGAGGTCGCGGGAGGCCAAGGGGGGGGCCTCCCGCGGGAGCTTCTCGTGGAGCGGTTCGGCCACCGTGGCGAGCACCTCGCGGGCCCACTGGGCGCGCTCGCGCTCGCGGAGGGTCTTGCGCAGCGTCGCGACGCGGTCGGTGGGGAGGCGGTCGAGGCGTTCGATGCTGAGGGTGAGCGGGACGAGCTCGGCGTCGACGGGCGGGAGGAGCTCGAGGTACTGCGTCGGGCTGAGCTCGCGCGCCCCGGCGAGCCGAACCACCTCCGCTTGCACGGCCTCCTCCACGGACTCGTCGCGCGGGACGTAGAAGGTGTGGTCGAGGCACGCGACGGTGACCCACTGCCCGCGCGCGTCGGGGATCACCACCGCGTGCACCTGCAGCGGGACGCGCATCTTCAGACGGCGCGGGAGGTCTTCGCGCGGTACGATCACCTCGGTGTCGACGAGCCGCGCGGCCTCGGGCACCTGGAAGCGCGCCACCCCCTCCGGGCGCTCGCGGGCGAGGAGCTCGCCGAGGTAGAGCTGCTGCTCGTCGGCGCAGTGCCCCGCGGGGCCGTAGGAGGCGCTGGCGAGCGCGGAGACGGGCGCGGTGACGACGTTGCCGCTCGGCAGCGTTCGCACCAGGAGCATCGTGTGAAGGGTGAGGGAGGGGACGTCCACGGAGGGGGCGGAGTGTACCCGGAGAGGCTGTTCTCGCTTGTCGAAAGCGGTGGGCGGTCCTAGAGAGGGCGGCCATGAAGTTCGTCATCCCGGGCGGGACGGGTCAGGTCGGTGCGCTCTGCGCGAAGCACTGGAGGGCGGCGGGCCACGAGGTGGTGGTGCTCTCGCGCGGCGGTGCGAGCGAGGCGCGGGTGGTTCGCTGGGACGGCAAGACGCTCGACGACGTGTGGGCCCGCGAGGTCGACGGCGCCGACGTGGTGCTCAACCTCGCGGGACGCTCCGTAAGCTGCCGCTACACCGCCGCCAACCTCGCCGAGATGATGGACTCCCGCGTCGACTCCACCCGCGTCGTGGGCGAGGCCATCGCGCGCGCCAAATCGCCGCCGAAGGTGTGGCTCCAGATGTCCACGGCGACCATCTACGCGCACCGCTTCGACGCGCCCAACGACGAGGCCACCGGCATCCTCGGCGGCAACGAGCCCGACGTCCCCGCGTACTGGAAGCGCTCCACCGACATCGCCGCCGCCTGGGAGCGCACGCTCGACGAGGCCCCCACCCCCGCGACCCGCAAAGTGGCGCTCCGCACCGCGATGGTGATGTCCGAGCCGGGCGCGCTGGCGACGACGGACAACATCTTCGCCGTCCTCTCGCAGCTCACGCGCCTCCGCCTGGGCGGGCCCGTCGCGGGCGGCAAGCAGTACATCTCGTGGATCCACGGGGAGGACTTTGTCCGCGCGTGCGACTTCCTCATCGCGCACGAAGAGTTCACGGGGGCCGTGAACCTGGCGGCCCCCGAGCCCCTGCCGCAAGGGGAGTTCATGCAGAAGCTGCGGGCCGCGTGGGGCGTCGGGCTGGGGCTGCCGGCGATGGGCTGGATGGCCTCCATCGGCGCCTTCGCGATGGGCACCGACCCGGAGCTGGTGATGAAGAGTCGGCGCGTCGTGCCGGGACGTCTGCTCGCGGCGGGCTTCACCTTCGCGCACCCCACCTGGGCCGAGACAGCGAAGCAGCTCGCGGGCCGGTAGCGCTACGCCCGCGCGGTGTACACCCACACCGCCGCCGGGAGCGACACGCCCGCGTCGGTGACGTACGCGCCGAGGGCCTCGCGAACGGCCTCCCGAACCTTGTCGGTGAGGTGCGGATTCTCGCGGACGATCTGGCCGCAGGGACCCACCTGGAGCGAGACTTCGAGCGCTTCCTCGACGCCGCCACCGCCCGCCAGGAGCATCGCGACGTCGAGGGCCTCGGCCGTCACGTCGCGGAAGCCCGCCTCGGCGAGCAGACCGCACACCCGCACGTCGTCGGCGAAGCCGAAGGGCCCCGGCGCGTTGGGGAGAGCGGGCGCGGGCGGGGCCTCCAGCAAGGGGATGGCGGCCGCGAGGGGGACGGTCATCCACGGGTTGAGGTGGGCGGGGCGCCAGGCCACGAAGCTCATCGGCGCGTCGGCGACGAGGGCCGCGTGCAGGCGGCGGAAGGCCGTCACCGGGTCGTCGAAGAACATCACCCCGAAGCGCGAGTACAGCGCGTCGTAGCGTTCGGCGAAGTCGTGCATCTGCGCGTCGGCCTCGACGAAGTCGACGTTCGCTCGACCCGCGGCGCGCTCCCGGGCGCGGTGGAGCATCACCGCGGAGACGTCCACGCCGGTGACGTGGCCGTCGTCGCCGACGAGGTCGGCGAGTTCGAAGGTGCTCGCCCCGCAGCCGCAGCCGATGTCGAGGACGCGCTGTCCGGCGCGGATCGGGAAGCGGGCGAGGGCGGCGCGGCCGAAGGGTTCGAGCTGGCCGTCGAGCAGGCGCTGCATCGCGACCCAGCGGGGCCCGGAGCGCTCGTTCCAGTTGTTGATCTGATCGGCGTTCTTCATGGTGGGACTGGCATCGCACCCCGACGACCGGCGGTGTTACAAAAAGCGGGATTCGAACCCGCGATCTCATGCTCTCGAAGCACGTGTCCTGCCTGACTGGACGACTTTTGTGCCGGACGCCCACGTGGGCGCGATGCCGCCGCCACGGTAGCACGACGCCCTGACGCCGGGAGGCCCGTTCTACCAGCCGACCCACACGCCGAGGGCGCCGCGCGCGAGGGTGCGCTCCAGGCCCGCGAGGGGGACGAGGCCGCTCAGGTGAACGCCCACACCCCGCCCCAGGTGGAAGCGAAGCGCGAGGCGCGCGGCCAGGTACTCCAGCGCGCCGTCAGGGTCGTTGCCCACGCGAGCTTCCACGCCCACCGTGGGCTCGAACCACGTTCCGACGAGCACGCCCGCGTCGACCGAGGCGCGCGCCGTCCCGTACGCGAGGCCGCGACCACCGAGGAAGGAGAGCTGCGCCGGCACCGAGAACGAACCCATCACCGACACGCGCGACCGCGGCTGCCAGAGCACCGCGACACCGGGCTCCAGGCCCGTGCGGACGCTGTGCTGCGACACCGAGTCCGTCGGGAGCAGCACGCGCAGCCAGGTGGAGACGACGAGCCCCTCCCGGTGAAAGAGCCCGACGTGGACGCCGAGGGTCGAGGCGCCCACGCCGACGTCGGTACCCACCAGCGTCGCGTTGGGCGCGTAGCGGAAGCGCGGCGCGGCGAGCGAGCCCGACACCCACACGCGCCGCGCGACCGGGATGTTGGCGGAGAGCACGGCCTCGCCCGAGAGGAAGCCGTAGAAATCCGCCGTGTCGATGATGGCGCCGCCGCGCACGTCGAGGCCCACGCGGAGGTCGCTGCACGGCGACGGGGTGTTGCCGAAGTCGGCCTCGCCGAGCGTGAGGGGGACCGCCATCGGGACGCCCGCGTGACCCCGCGAACACCGCTGCGCGAGCGCCGAGGTGGGCGCGAGGGAGAGCGCGAGGAGGGTGGCGAGCGCGCAGGTGCGGCGCATCATCGCGGGGCCCTCCAGCCGCCGCCGTCCATGTCGACGACGAAGGGGTTGGTGAAGGCGAAGGGGAGCGTCCCCGGTGACACGACGTCGATGTGAAAGCGGGGATCGCCCTCGCGCGCACGGGCCAGCGCGCGGTCGTCGATCGCGCCGTCGCCGTCGCCGTCGATGCGGTCGACGAGCCCGTCGTCGTCTTCGAGGTCGCGCGCGGGGGGCAGCGGGAGCCCGGCTTCGATCACGATCCACGCGTCGCGGCCGCCCGTGAGCTGAGCGAGGGGGAGGTCTGCCCGCCAGCGGATGAGCCCGTCGGTGCCGAAGGGGTCCGCGGGCTGGCGGAGGTCGCTGCCCGAGATCGTGCGGACGACGGCGCCGTTGACGACGATGCGAACCTCCGTGACGGGGATCCAGGGGGCCGCGCGCACCTCGACGACGAGCGACGCGTCGCGGGCGGGCGCGAAGGCTTCGATGGAGGGGCCGCGCGCGGTGCCGGATGCGTCCATGATGCGGGCGTCGATGTAGGGGCCGTTGGTGCCCACCATGCGGCCTTCGCGGACGGCGCGGTTGAAGCGCGAGCGGTCGAAGCCGGCGCGGTCGAAGCCCGTGAGGACGACGTTGCGCGGGTAGCCGAGCTGCTCGGTGACCAGCGAGTGGCTGTCGCTGTTGGCCGTCCCCGCGCGCAGCAACCCCTGGTTGAGCATCGAGAACCAGAACGTGCGGTACGTGAGGTTGAGCACCACGTCGGAGCCGTTCATGGCTTCCTGGACGTGCCAGTCGAGGTTGCGGTGCGCGCCTGCGCCGCCCGGACGTCGCCAGATCATCCCCATCGCGGTGCCGTCGTCGGCCGTCGGGAGCAGGCGGTTGGGGTTGTACCCGAGCATGCGGAGGTAGCCCTCGTTGCGGCCCGCCTTCGACTCCGCCGTCGGGTGGTTGAGCTCCATCACGCCGTCGTCGCCGAGGAGCGGGCGCATGCGGTCGAAGAGCTGCCCGGGCTCGATGCGTTCGTCCCAGGGCATACCGTTGTTGAAGGCCCCGAGGTCGACGGGCATCGGCCAGAAGTTGAAGTGCCCGACGACGCGCGGAAAGGTGTCTCCCGGCGGCTTGAGGAAGGGCACGAGCTGCGTGGTCTCGACGCCCGGCATCACCACGACGCGGCCCGCGACGTTGAGGGCCCGCACGGCCTCCGCGTACCCGTTGGCGACGTCGTGGTCGGTGGAGGCGATGACGTCGACGCCCGCCGTGATGAAGCTCTGCACCCGGTCGCGATCGGGAAACTCCGTGTCGAAGCTCCGCCCGCCGTGGACGTGAAAATCGCCCGTGAGCGCGTCGCGCGGAAACACCCCGTCGAGGCGGCGGAGCTGCAGCGCGACCTCGCTCGTCTGGCCGTCACGGAGCTCGACGCGGGCGCGGGCGAGGGTGTGGTTGGGGCCCGCCGTGGCGTACACCCACCAGACGCCGGCGGGGGCATCGAAGCGGGTGGCTCCGTCGAAGGCGAGCGCGCGGTTGCACGCGGGCGACCCACCGA
>JBILLV010000127.1:0-24464 GCA_044375895.1 Polyangiales bacterium
CTCACCGACGCCTGGGACGTCGCCGTCCGCGCCTGCTTCGACGCCGCGCAACACGCCCACCCCCTCCCTGGCGCCTCCCTCCTCGCCGTCGGCGGCTACGGCCGCGGAACCCTCGCCCCCGGCAGCGACCTCGACCTCGTCGTCCTCGTCGCCGACCCCGAGGCGCCCGCCGTCGCCCCGTTCACCGAAGCGTTTCTCCACCCGCTGTGGGACGCGAAGGTCTCCGTCGGACACGCCGTCCGCTCGCCCGATGATTTCGCGGCGCTCGCCCGCACCGACGTCCGCACCACCACCACGGTGCTCGACGCCCGGCGCGTGTGCGGCGACGAGCCCATCGCCCGCGACGCCCTCGCCCGCTCCACCCGCGCGGCCTTCGACGGCGGCACCGAGCGCTTCATCGCGATGCTCCTCGGCGAGATGACGGCCCGTCACCAGCGCTTCGGCGGCACCGTGTACCTCCTCGAACCCGACGTGAAGCACAGCCGCGGCGGCCTCCGCGACCTCGACATCGCCCGCTGGACCCTCCGCGCGAAATACGGCACGCCGACGCTCGACGACGCCCTCCGCGACGGCGCGCTCAGCCCGGCCGAGCACGCGGCCCTCACCGCGGCCGAAGCCTTCACCTGGCGCCTCCGCATGGCGCTCCACGCCCGCACCGGCCGCCGCAACGACCGCCTCTCCTTCGACGAGCAGGAGGAGGCCGCCCCGCGCGTGGTCGACGCGAGCGATCACGACGACCCGGTGGACGCCGTCGGGGACGCCGTCGAGCGGATGATGTCGCTGTGGTACCGCCACGCCCGCGAGGTGTCGTCCGTCGTCGAGCACGTGCTCGCCCGCAGCCGCCCCTCGACCCACCCCCACACGCACCGCCGCGAGGCCATCACCGACGACGTGGTCTTGTCGGAGGAGACCCTCGCCTTCGCCCACGCCGACGCGCTCCGCCGCGACCCGTCGCTCGCCCTCCGCGTCATCGAGCTGGCCATCGCCCGCGAGCTCCCGCTCGCCGCGAGCGCGCGCTCGCTCGTCGCCGCCGCCGCGCGCGACCCCGCGTGGTGCGAGTCGCTGCGCGGCGATCCACACGCCGCGGGGGCCTTCCTGCGGCTGCTCACCAGCGCGACGCCCGCGCGCCTCCGCGACGACGACGCCACCCCCGTCTCCGAGACCGAGACCAACGCCGGCAGCGCCCTCGCCGAGCTCCACGACCTCGGGCTCCTGCTCGCGATGATCCCCGAGTTTGCCCACGTCACCGGGCGCGTGCAGCACGACATCTACCACGTGTACACGGTGGACGTTCACTCCGTGGCGGCGGTCGACCGGCTACACGCCTTCGCGCGGGGCGAGCGGGAGGAGGAGTTTCCGCTGCCGACGCAGCTCATGGCCGACACCGACCGGGTGGAGATCCTGTGTCTGGCGACGCTCCTGCACGACATCGGCAAGAGCCGCGGGGGGTCGCACGCGCGCATCGGCGCCGACATGGCCCCCGCCATCGCCGCCCGCCTCGGCCTCGGCCCCGACGACGCCGCCGCCGTCGCGTGGCTCGTGCAAGAGCACCTCACGCTCTACCACGCCGCCACGCGCCGCGACCTCGGCGACCCGGCCACCCTCACCGCGCTCGTCGACGTCGTCGGCGACCCGTGGCGCCTCCGCGCGCTCTATCTCCTCACCGTCGCCGACCTCTCCACCACGTCACCCACTGCGATGACCACCTGGAAGGCCCGCGTCCTCGACGAGCTCTACCGCCGCGTCGACGACGCGCTGCGCGCAGAGCCCGCCCACGGCGACCGCGGCGCCACCCTCCGGGCGCAGTGCCTCGCGCGCTGCCCCGCGCCCGACCGATCGGCCGTCGAGCGCCTCCTCGCCCGCATGCCCCCGCGCTACCTCGCCGCCACGTCGCCCGAGGCCATCGCCCGCCACGCCCGCGCCCTCGATGGGGCCGCGCCGGGTTCGCGCGCCGTCCACGTCGCGCCGCTCGAAGGCGACCTCTCGGGCGAACTGCTGGAGGTGCTCGTGGTGGCGCCCGACCAGCCCGGGCTGCTGTCCCTCTTCGCGGCGCTGCTGTACGGGGCGAGGCTCGACGTGCAGAGCGCGCAGATCTGGTCGTCGGGCGGCGACGCGGTGGACGTCTTCGTGGCCCGCGCGACGACGCACGACCCCGCGGGGCTCGCGCGGCGCGTGGCGGGGCTGCGGGCCGCGCTCGACGAGCTGCTCGACGGCAAGGTCGACCCCGACGCGAAGGTGGCCACTGCGCCGGGGCTGCCGCGCCCGGAGCCCGCGGTGAAGACGGAGGTGTTCGTCCACGACGACGCCAGCGCGCGGGCCACGGTGATCGAGGTGTTCGGGCGCGACCGGCCGGGCTTTCTCTACCGGGTGACGCGCGCGATGCACCGCCTCGGGCTCGTCATCGCGCTCGCGAAGGTGAACACCGAGGGCCGACGTGCGGCAGACACGTTCTACGTGACCGACGCCGCCGGGGAGAAGCTCGCCGCGGAGCGGGTGGAGGCCGTGCGCGCCGCGGTGATGGACGCCGCGGGGTAGCGCACCTCACGGCGTCACGTTGAAGGCCACCTCCGTCAGCTCGAGCTCGATGTAGTTGAACACTCCCGATGGGGCGTACCAGCGCGCGACGCCCCGCGACGCGAGCCGACGGCCGTCGTACACGCGGTAGTCCCGCAGCGGCGTCGACCAGCGGGTCAAGGTGAAGCGCTTCCCGTCGGGGCTCGCGCTGGAGCGGTCGTCGGAGACGAAGTCGACGAGCTCGCCCGCGTCGTTGAACTCCAGCACCGCCGACACCGTCTCCGCCCCACGGGTGAAGACGCCGCGCGCCGTGTGCACGCTCACGGGCGCCCAGCGGATCGAGCGGTCGAGCAGCGCGGGCGGCGCGAGGACGCAGAGGTCGTTGAAGAGCGTCACGGTCTCCGAGCGGTTCATCTCGGGGCCCGCGGCGTCGACCATGGGGAAGAGCGACAGCGCGCGCACCCGAAACGTCGCCGCGCCCCCGAGGAAGCGGTGATAGATGTCCACCGGCAGCCCCCGCATCGTCGCGTCCATGAAGAACAGCCGCGTCGGTGAGGGCCCGAAGGTGCTGTGCTGCTCGGCGGTGAAGGCCATCCACGGGTCGTTCGCCGCGCCGCGGATGCGCCCTCGCCAGCGCACGTGGAGGTTGGCCACCCGCGGTCGCCCCACCGACCCGGTCACCCGCAGGTAGCGCCGCACGGGCTCGGGCAAGGCCGCGAGGTCGGCCTCGGTGACCAGCTCCGTCAGCGCCACGCGGTCGCGCACGTCGGTGAGGTCGGCCGCATACGCTGCGCGCAAACTGAGCGGGCCGTGGGCGCCGAAGCTGTACACCACCGCCAGCAGCAGCACGACGTTCACGATCGTGCCGAAGCGCGCGTCGCGCCATGAGGCGAGGATGACGCCCTCGGACAGCACCACCGCCGCGAGCCCGACCATCCAGAAGACGCGCGGCGGCACGGTGGCCGAGACGAACATCCCCAGCGCGGCGAGGAGCCACAGGGCCCCCACGGGTTTCGAAATGGGCACCGTGAGCTGCGGGAGCGCCGCGAGCCCGAAGGCCTTCGCGAATCCCATGAGATGGATGAGGCCGTGACCGACCAGAATCGCGACGAGCAGGAGGCGCATGACGCTCGTCGGGTGCGCGTCTCATGCCACGCACCGCGCGACGCGAGGCGTTGCAACGTGCAACCCTCTCAACGTGTTGTGTCCTCTCCCCAACGTCCCAGGGTTCGCCGAGCGCTCACCCTGGGCTGCGATCGGATCGCCCGCAAGGCCGGGCTCACGCGCCTCAGGCCCTGGGGTTCTTCCTGAGCCCGGCTCTGCGGGCGATCCAAATCCAGCCCAGGGTGAGCGCTCGGCGAACCCTGGGACGTTGAAAAGGCAGGTTGCATCACGCACCGTGCGCCGCTTCGCCCGCTACAGCCTACTCGCGCTCCTCCTCCCGCTCGGCGCGAGCGCTCAATCCCCCCCGAGGCAGCGCCTCCCGTACCCGACGCCGCTGTGGGCCCTCGCGCAGTTGCTCCCGAGCCCCGAGCTCGTCGTCGCGGGCGGCGACGTGTACGCCGGCCTGCGCTGGCAGCTCACCCCCATCCTCGTGGCCTTCGGACTGCGCCGCGGCATCCACCCCTGGCGCGTCCTCGTGGTCGACCCAATCGCGCGCTACGGCGGCTCCGTCGAGCTCTTCGTCTCCCCGGAGTTTCTCGCGCTCCCCGGGGGCTTCGAACGGCAGTGGGCGGTGCGCACCGGGCTCCGCGCGACCGTCCCCGTGCTCGGCGCCGGAGAAGAGCTCGCCGTCTTCCTCGGCGCGTCGCACCTGCTCTATCGCCAGGAGCACAGCGCGGGCTTCGAAGTCGGCGCGAGCACCCTCTTCGGCCTCCTCGGCGTGCAGCTCACCTGGCACCCGCGCTTCCAGGGCTCCGAAGCGTGGATCGTCACCCTCCGCGTGAGGTACCTGTGAGGCGCCTCGCCCTCGCGCTGGCCCTCTGCGGCTGCGCGCGCGTCGCGGGCTTGCTCGACACGGCGGCCCGCAACGTCACCGCGGCCCTGTCCCCGGTGCGCCGCATCCCTCACCGCGTGACGCACCCGCACCGCGACGACGCGCGCCTCGCCGCGCTCTGGGTGGGCCACGCGACCGTGCTGCTCCAAATGGACGACCGGCTCATCCTCACCGACCCGATCTTCACCGCGTCCTCGGGGCAGATCTCCTGGCGCGTCGTCGAGCCTGGGATCGACGTCGCCGACGTCCCTCCCCTCGACCTCGTCGTCCTGTCGCACCTCCACTTCGACCACCTGTCGCCCGCCTCCCTCGCGCGCCTCGAAGGGCGCATCGGCCACCTCCTCGCCCCCGCCGGCGGCCTCGCCTACGTGCCCGATTTCGCCTTCACCGCCAGCGACCTCGCCGCCTGGGAGCACTGGGACGACCGCGGGATGCGCGTCACCGCCGTCCCCGTCGCCCACCACGGCTGGCGCTACGGGGCCGACGCGTGGATGGACGGCTGCTTCACGGGCTACGTCATCGAGTACCACGGGCTGTCGGTGTACTTCGGCGGCGACACGGCCTACGCGCGGGAGCACTTCGTCGCGACGGCGCGGCGCTTCCCCCACCTCGACCTCGCGCTCCTCCCCATCGCCCCCATCGAGCCGCGGCGCTTCATCGGGGGCAACCACCTGGACGCAGTGCAGGCGCTCCAGGCCTTCGAAGACCTCGGCGCGCGGCGCATGGTGCCCATCCATTTCGACACCTTCATCAACTCCGAGGACGCCGTCGGCGACGCCCCCGCGGCGCTGCGCCGGGCGATGCGCGAGCGATCCGTCGACGACGCGCGGGTGGTGGTGCTGGAGATCGGGGAGCAGCGGGTGCTGATCCCGCGGGCGACCGTCCGCCACGCACGATCCCTCTGGCCGCGGTCGTGACATTTCGCGACAATCGTCGCGTGAAGCCCCACCGCCTCCTGCTCGCGCTCCTCCTCGGCCTCGGCGCGCCGCTCGGCTGCGCGGACGACGATCCCCCGGTGGTGAAGGGCGACGTGCCCGACCTCTCGCAACTCCGCGCGCTGGACATCACCCCGGCCCGCGCGGACATCGCCCTCACCCGCGGGATGACCACGCAGCAGCAGCTTCGGCTCACGGGGCGCTTCGCCGATGGGCAGTCGCGCGACCTCACCACCGCCGCGGCGTGGTCGGTGAGCGGCCCGCCCGCGACGGTGCGTGACGGCCTCTTCGTCACCTCGTCACCGGGCGCGTTCACGGTCGCCGTCACGCTCGGGCGCCTCGTCGCCCGCGCCACGGTGAACGTCCGGGCCACCGGCGACCTCACGCTCCCCGACGCCCCCGCCGACGCGCCCACGCGCCTCGGCGGCGCCCCCAACGTGCCCGCCCGCCCCGCCATCGCGTACCCGCTGGAGGGCGCGATCTTCCCGGCCAACCTCGGCGACGTGGAGGTCCACGTCACGAAGACGCACCCGTCGCAGTCGCTCGCGCGGCTGTGGTTCGTGGGGACGCACATCGACCTGTCGATGTACGGCCGCTGCGTCGCCATCGCGGGCTCGGCCGACGGGTGCGCGGTGAGCATCGACCGCGCGCTCGTTCCCTTCCTCGTGGGCGCCAGCGAGGGGGCGGAGATGACCCTGCGCGTGCGCCTCGCGGCCCCCGACGGCACGCAGCTCGCGGAGAGCGCCGCCCGCGAGGTGCGCTGGACCTCCGTCAACCTGACCGGCGCGCTCTACTACTGGTCGACGCGCCTCGGCGACAACGCGACGGCCATCTACCGCTTCAACCTGGAGTCGGGGCAGACCCCACCCGAGCCCTTCTTCCTCCAGACGCGCGACGCCCCCGTCATCCGCACGGAGCGCCCCTGCGTCGGGTGCCACACGGTGTCGCGCGACGGTCGCCGCATGGCCCTCTCCTTCGGCGGCAGCGACCCGGGCAACTTCGGCGTCTACGACATCGCCACGCGCCGCCCCATCGCGACGCGCCTCGGCGACCACGCGTACGGACCGCCAGCCACCTTCGCGGCGATGTCGGCGATCAACCCCGACGGGTCGCGCGTCATCACGGCGCTCCGCGGGGTGCTCACGCTCCGGCGCGTCGACGAGACGCTCGCGGCCATCGGCGGTCCGCTCTTCGCGACGGGGCTCACGGCGGGCGACCGCGCGACGCAGCCCTACTGGTCGCCCGACGGCCGCTCGCTCACCTTCGTCGGGTGGAACCCCTCGATGTACGACTGCAACAACCCGCCCTGCGGCGACGCGCGCCCGCGGGACAACGGCGACCTCGCCCCCTACGGTCAGGTGTACGTCGCCCCCGTCGACGGCGACACCATCGGGGCGCCGCGGCTGCTCACGCCGCGCTCGACCACCAACGGCGGACGCGACTACACCTCGCACTACCCCAGCGTGTCGGACGACGGGCGCTGGGTGGCCTTCAACCGCGTGCGCTGCGACGCCCGGGGCAACGACCAGGGCTACGCGGTCGACCGCACGGGCGCCGCCGCCAACTGCTCGGGCTACGACAACCCGGGGGCTCGCGTGATGCTGGTCGCCTCCACGGGCGGCGACCTCGTCGACCTCGCCCGCCTCAACGGAACCGACACCTGGACCAACTCCTGGCCCCGCTGGGCGCCGAACCACGGTCGCTTCCGTGGGACCGAGCTCTACTGGGTGGCGTTCTCGTCGAAGCGTCCGTACGGGCTGCGCCTGGCGGGCGACGCCACGGGGCGCGCGATGACAGTGCCGCCGCAGCTGTGGTTCTCGGCCATCACCCTGGGCCAGGGCGACGTGATGACGGGCGACCCGAGCCACGCGCCCATCTGGATGCCGCGGCAGAACATCGACGCCACCACGCCCTCGGGCAACCACGTTCCGCAATGGACGGCGGTGTTCGTCCCCACCCCTGGATAGAAGACCTCCCATGCGCATCATTCTGGCTTCTACGTCGCGCTACCGGCGCGAGCTCGTCACGCGGCTCGGCGTCCCCATCGAGGCGATGGCCTCGCCCTACGACGAGGAGGCCGCGAAGCTCGCCCACGCGCACCTCCCGCTGGAGGAGCTCGTGGTGCTCCTCGCCCACGGCAAGGCCCGCGCGCTCGCGGCGGAGCACCCCGACGCGCTGGTGATCGGCTCTGACCAGATGGGCGACCTCGACGGGACGCGCCTCGGCAAGCCGCACACCTTCGAAGCCGCGTGCGCGCAGCTCCAGCGGCTGCAGGGGCGCTCGCACCGACTGCTCACGGCCGTGGCGGTTCACCACGGGGCGACGGGGCGGGAGGAGGTCGCGCTCGACGTCCACACGCTCGCGATGCGCCCGCTCACGGCCACGCAGATCGAGCGCTACGTGAAGGCCGACGCGCCGCTGGACTGCGCGGGGTCGTACCGGGTGGAGTCGCTCGGCGTGGCGCTCTTCGAGCGGATCACAGGGGATGATTTCACCGCGGTGATCGGGATGCCGCTGACGAAGACGGTGGCCCTGCTCGCGCGCCTCGGGGCCGACGTGCTGGGGGCGTGAGCCCGACCGCGACGGTGGCGCCGCGAGCGCGCGTCAATCCCCGCCGCTCAGCCGCGCGGCGAGGCGCTTCTTGAGCGCGGCCGGGGACACCCCCAGCGTGCGCGCCGCCGCGTCGACGTCGCCCTCGGCCGCGCGCATGGCCGCCTCCACCTGCGCGGGGCTCAGGGCGACCGCCCGCGGCAGGTTGTGCCCGCGCGCCTCGAGCGTCGCGCGGAGCGCCGCGGCCGCCGCCGCCCGCAGGAGGGCGAGCGAAGCCTCGGGCGCGCAGGTCGCGGAGCGTGGCGACGCAGAGGCCCAGCGCGACGCTCTGCGCCCGCGTCGCGCCGAGGGGCATTAGAAGAGCCGCTCCGCGAGGTCGCGCGGGACGGCGGCGCCGTTGACCGCAAGGAAGGGCCCCGACGCGCGCGGCCGAGCGCGGCGATGCGGCGGTGGGCGACGTCGTGCGCGGGTCTTCGACGCCGTGCTCCCCGAGCATCGTGCGCCCGATCTCCGTGCGCCCCTCGCCGATCGGGATCGCCACGCGCATCGGCGCCGCCCCGGAGAACACCACCAGCAGGCCCCGCCGAGGGGCGCCTTCGCCGGGGTCTTCGCCCTGGATGTCGTGCGCTTCGCGAAGGGTCTCGTCGCGGGCGGTCATCGGGCTAGCCAAGGGCTCCTCCGTCGTTGGCCACACGGCGTATCGCCCAGTCGGGTCGGAGGTGTCAACCGCGCCTCAACCGCCCTCGGCCAGCGTCGGCGCGTCGAGGATGTGCGGGGCGGGGCGCGGCGCGCTCGCGGGCGCGTGGGGGTCGGGCAGCGCGTCGGCGATGGCGGCCAGCGCGTCGCGGAGCTCGCGCGCCGCGGGTCGGCGCGGTGGGGTCTTCTCGAGGCAGCGATGCACGAGGTCGCAGAGCGCGGTGGGGACGGCGGGGGTGACGAGCGCGCGGAGCGCGGGCGGCGGGTGGCTCACCTGCGCGAGGAGGAGCGCCCGCGGGCTGTTGCCCGCGAAGGGATGCCGTCCGGCGAGGAGTTCGAAGAGCACGATGCCCACCGCGTAGACGTCCGCCCGGTCGCCCGCGGAGGCCGCCTCCATCACCTGCTCGGGGGCCATGTAGGCGGGCGTGCCGAGGGTCGCTCCCTCACGGGTCTCGCGGCCCCACGAGGCGTCTGCTTCGTAGAGGGAGGCGATGCCGAAATCGAGCAGCCAGACGCGGTCGGTGGCCGGGGTGATCATCACGTTGCCGGGCTTGACGTCGCGGTGGATGACGCCGGTCGCGTGCGCCGCGGCGAGGGCGTCGGCAAGCTCGTGGGCGATGCGCACGGCGCGGCCGACGGCGAAGGGCTCGGCCCGCTGAATCAACCGGTCGAGCGTGATCCCCTCGATGAAGGGGAACACCGCGAAGAGCCTCCCCTCCCCGACGTCGACGTGCAGCGCCGACACGACCGCGGGGTGCTCCACCCGCACCGACGCGCGGGCCTCGCGGAGGAAGCGCTGCATCGCTTCGACCTCGTGCGCCGAGGCCGCGGCGATCACCTTGAGCACGACGGCCTCGCCGGTGCGCTGGTCCGTCGCCCGGTACACCTCCCCCATCCCGCCCGCGGCGAGCAGCTCAGCCACCGCGAAGCGCTCGTTCACCACCGTCCCCGGCGCGATGCCGGGCGCGCCCTCGCCCTGCGTCATCCGTTGCAGGAGGGCGCTGAGGTCGCGGGCGCTCTGGTCGACCCGCTCCCGCAGCGCCGCGTTGAGCTGCTCGACCTCGCGCGACCGACGCACGATCACCGCCACCTGCGCGTCGACGCGCTCCTCCAGGGACTGGTTGAGGGCCGCCAGCTCGCGCCCCTGCGCCGCGAGCTGGGCCCGCTGCGCGTCGATGACCCGGCGCGCGACCACATCCCGCGCGAGCATGACGAGGTTGGAGCGGCCGACCACGATCACCGTGAGGCAGAGGGCGACGTCGACCAGCAGCAGCATCTGCACCATGCCGCGATCGGGCTGGAGCGCGAGGACGCCCGCCGCGGCCACGACCCCGGCGATCACCTGCGCCCCGACGGTGTGGAGCAGGCGCGGGCGATACAGGAACACCAGACACAAGCTGGTGATGAGGAAGAAGTCGAAGGCCGGCCGGATGCGCTGCAGGTTGGCCGCCGCCACCGCCCCCCAGAGAACCATGAAGGGGCCGTGCAGCGCCGCCACCCGCGGAGCGAACGAAGGCCACGCGTGGAGGGCGACGAGGCCGAGCGCCGTCACCGCGAAGAAGACGTAGCCGAGCGCGAAGGCGTTGCTCCGCCAGAGCCGGTACGCCGCGCTGCCGTCGGGCGCGACGCGGTGGAGCAGCGCCAGGGCGGTCGCGGTGAGCAGCAACGCCGCGGGGAGGATCGTGCGCGCCCGCTGGAGGTTGAAGGCCACCCGCGTCTGCTCGACGTCGGCGAGCTCCTCGGGCGCCAGCGCCTGGCCGAACTCCCAGGTCGAGCGCAGCCGGGAGCGCGTCGCCGTGGGCCGTGGGCGGATGGGCGTCATGCGGGGCTCTCGGGGCGCGATAGGAGCCGCAACCGAGGTCCGTGGTCAACCGTCTCGGCGCGTGGAGGTGTCCAGTGGGACATCCCGCGCGTGCGAGACGGTGTCCAACGGGACGTTCGCCTCATCGCTACCGCGTCATCCCCGCCCATCCCCCGAGTGGTACGGGGATTGCGCGGGGAGCGGCCTCATGCACAGGCTCGCTCCGTACGCACTCGGTCTCACGCTCGCGCTCACGAGCGCGTGCGGTCGCTCGCCCCTCGTCCACGACCCCTTCGACGAGGCCCGCGCGGCGCTCCGGGGCTTTGGCCAGCGCGGCGGGAGGGTGCTCGCAGACGAAGGCTACGGCGACGGCGCCACCCGCCTCGTCTACCTCGATCAGGGGTGGCACCCCGGCGAGACGCTGTGGTTCTACCACGCCGATCAGGGGTCGACCCTGATGCCCTACGAGATGCTCGTCCACCTGGAGCAGGCCGACCGCGCGGCGCCGCTCATCGCCCCCGAGCACCTCGCCCGCTTCCGCTTCCTCAACCAGCACGCGACGCCCAACAACCCCGACGCGCTCCCCATCGGCTTCGCGCGCCGCGGCGACGACGTCGGCATCACCTGCGCCGCGTGCCACACCGGGCAGATCAACTACCAGGGGACGGCCCTCCGCATCGACGGCGCCCCCGCGATGATCGACATGATCGGCTTCTTCCGCTCGATCTCCGCGTCCATCGCGGCGACGCTGGCGGACGAGGCGAAGCTCGCGCGCTACGCCGCCGCGGTCTCCGGTCGCGGCACCGAGGCCGAGCGCGCCGCGGCCGCCCGAGCGCGCCTCACCACGATGGCCCAGTGGTTCGAGAGCTACCTCACGGCCAATCGATCGAGCACCGCGGAGGGCTTCGGTCGCCTCGACGCGATCGGCCGCATCGTCAACCAGGTGATCCGCTTCACCAGCGGCCCGCAGAACAGCGTCGAGCCCAACGCCCCGACGAGCTTCCCCCTCCTGTGGGACGCCCCCCGGCACGACTTCGTGCAGTGGACGGGCTTCGCGCCCAACGCCGACGTGGGCTCGCTCGGCCGCAACGCGGGGGAGGTGATCGGGGTGTTCGGTCAGGTTCACGTCGAGCGCTACGCGACCCCCGAGGCCGCGCGCCGGGGCTACTCCTCGACGATCAACGGCCACGCGCTGGTCTCGATGGAGAACACCCTCTACGGCCTCCGCTCGCCGACGTGGCCCGAGGGGGTCCTCCCGCCGATCGACCGCGCCCTCGCCACACGCGGCCGCGCCCTCTACCAGACCCACTGCGCGTCGTGCCACGCGCACATCGACCGCGAAGACCCCGCGCGCCGGGTGACCGCCATGGTGACCGGCGTCGACGTCGTCGGCACCGATGACACCAGCGCGCGCAACCTCGCGGGCGCCTGGATCCCCTCGGGCGTCCTCGAAGGGGCCGCGGCGTGGAACGGCGGCACCTACGGCGCCCGGGAGCGCCCGCTGCGGCTGCTCTTCGATCTCGTCAGCCGCTCGCTGTCCCAGCAGCCCACGGCGGCGCTGCGGGCGGGCGCGGCGGCTCGGCTCCATCACCTGACCGAGGCCACGAAGCAGGGGCAGCACGCCCGCAACACCCCCGACAACCCCACCGCCGAACTCCTCTCCTACAAGGCCCGCCCGCTCAACGGCATCTGGGCGGCGGCCCCGTACCTCCACAACGGATCGGTGCCGACGCTCTACCACCTGCTGCTCCCGGCGGCCGCGCGGCCCGTTCGCTTCGCGGTGGGCCGATGGGAGTACGACCCGCGCAGGGTGGGCTACGTGAGCGAGGGGGACGTGCCCTTTGTGGTCGACACGACCCTGGTCGGCAACTCCAACCGCGGCCATGAGTACGGCACCGCCCTCGACGACGCCGATCGTTGGGCGCTGGTCGAGTACCTCAAGTCCCTGTAGCCCGCATCCCACGGAGGAGCGTTCGGTGAAGCGAGAACAGACGATCCCCGGCCCCGACGGCGGCCCCCTCGGCGTCGACGTGCTGCGCGCCTTCCGGAGCGACCCGCTGCGGTACTTCGACGCGCAGCGCAGCGCCCATGGCGACCTGGTTCGACTCCCGTTCGGCACCGGCGAGGTTCACCTCCTCGCCCACCCCGACCTCGTGCGCGAGGCGATCGTCGAGCAGGGCGATCGCCTGGTGAAGTGGCGACGGCTCGTCCTCCCCTTCGAGCGGGTGGCCGCCTGCAACCTCGTGATCCTCGAGGGCGAGCCGTGGGCGGAGGTGCGCCGCGTGGTCGAGCCGGCGCTCCTGTCCGAGCGGCTCGGCGCGCAGGTGACCCGCGCGTCGTCCAGCGCCGCCGCGTGGTGCGCGGGGTGGCGCGAGGGCGAGGCGGTGGCGATCGACGCGGCCTTCTCGCGCGTCCACCGCGACAACCTCGTCGAGGGCCTCCTGGGCATCGAGGACGTGACGCGCACGCGGCCCGAGCTCGCCGCGGCGCTCGACGTCGTCATGGGGGTCTTCATGGCGGAGTCGCAGGAGCCCGTCCACCTCCCGGAGTGGCTCCCCACGCCGAACAACATCGAGCGGCGCCGCGCCCACGAGCGGATCGACGCGGCCCTGGCGGAGCTCATCCGCGAGCGTCGCGCGTCGGGTGGCGCGCGCGGCGACGTCCTCTCGACGCTCGTCCACGCGACCGACCCCCAGAGCGGGCGGAGCCTCCGCGACGAGGAGATCGCCCAGCTCGTGCTGAGCCTCTTCGTCGCCGGGCGCGAGACGCCGGTGCGCGCGCTCACCTGGACGCTCGCCCTCCTCGCGCGCCACCCCGCGGCGCAGGCGCAGCTCCACCGCGCGCTCGACGCGGCCGGAGCGCCTCGCAGCGTCGAAGACCTGCGTCGGATGCCGTACCTGTTCCAGGTGCTCCACGAGGCGCTGCGGTGTTACCCGCCCGCGTGGTCGATGGTGTTTCGCGAGGCGGTCGCGCCGCTTCAACTGGGCGGTCACACGCTCCCGACGGGCTCGGTGGTGTACATCTGCACGCACCTGCTCCACCACGACGCGCGCTTCTGGCCCGAGCCCGAGCGCTTCGACCCCGAGCGCTTCGCCGCGGGGTGGGAGCAGCGTGTTCCGCAGGGCGCGTACGTCCCCTTCGGCCTGGGGCCGCGGGCCTGCGCGGGGCGGCACCTCGCCCTGCTGGAGGTCGCTGCGACCGTCGCAGCCGTGCTCCAGCGGTACCGCCTCCTCCCCGTCGGCGACGCGGCCGAGCCGAAGGCCGCCTTCACGTTGCAGCCCGCGCTCCCCCTGCACGTCCTCCCGCAGCGCCGCTGACCCCACCGATGGGCGGGCGGCGAGTCGTTGCGGGCCTTGGGGCGTGCTAGAGAGCGCGCCATGATCGCCGACGTGTACGCCCTCACCGCCGCCGTGGAGCGCGGCGAGCGCTTCGAGTACCGCTTCTTCTGGAAGGCCCTCCCCTCGCCCGACGGCCGCCCCAGCGACGCGTGCTTCTCCCAGTGGTGGGCGGGTGACTTCGTGGTCGACGGGGTCACCTACGGAACCGCCGAGCACTGGATGATGGCCTCCAAGGCGCGCCTCTTCGGCGACGACGAGGTGGCGGCGGAGATCCTCGCGGCGCACGACCCGTCGGTGGTGAAGGCCCTCGGCCGCAAGGTGCGCGGCTTCGACGAGGACACCTGGAAGCGCCACCGCCTCGACCTCGTCACCGAAGGCAACGTCGCGAAGTTTTCCCAGGACGCGGCGCTGCGGGCGCACCTGCTGAGCACCGGGGACGCCGTGCTGGTGGAGGCTTCGCCGCTCGACCGCATCTGGGGCATCGGCCTCGCGAGCGATCACCCCGACGCGAGCGAACCGCGCCGCTGGAAGGGGCTCAACCTGCTCGGCTTCGCGCTGATGCGCGCCCGCGCCCGGCTCGCCGCGGAGACACACGACGCGGGGAAGTGACGCGGCCTGCGCGCGCCGCCCGAACGTTCAGCGCGCCCACTGCACGAGGTGGAAGCTCACGCCCTGCGGCGACTGGAGCAGCGCGAATCGCGCCACACCCGTGAGCTCGTGGACGGGGATGCACACCTTCCCTCCGAGCGCCGCGCCGCGCGCCACGGCTGCGTCGGCGTCGCGCACGCAGAAGGTGGTTCCCCAGTGCGGCGGCACGTCGGGCAGGTGCGCGTTCTTCGTCATGACACCGCCGATGGGCGCGCCGTCGAGGGAGAGCACGTGGTAGGTCATCCCGGCCGTGGGGTGCTGCGCCTCCGCCGTCCATCCGAAGAGGGCGCGGTAGAAGGCCACCGCCCGCGCGTCGTCGCTGGTGATCGTTTCGAACCACGTGGGCGCGCCGTGCGCGTGGCGGTCGCAGGTGAAGCCTTCCTTCGAGCGCGGCTCCCACAGCCCGAGCAGCGCGCCGTTGGGGTCGGTGAGCAGCGCCATCCTGCCGTTCGTCCTGACATCGACGGGGGGATCGGCCTTGCCTCCCAGCGCCACCGCCTTCGCCACGGTGGCGGCGGCATCGTCGACGCGCACCAGCACCCCGGTGGCGGGCGGCGTCCCCGGCGGCGCCATGCCCGCGTCGAGATCCATCACGGCGCCAGCGGCGAGGCCGTCGACCTCGATGAGATGGCCGCCGGGGACGCCGGGCATCGCCGCGTACGTCCAGCCGAAGAGATCGGCGAAGAAGGCCTTCGCCGCCTCCGCCGAGGGGGTCATGAGGTTGATCCAGCAGAAATCGTGGGTCTTGCGAGAGACGGGTTGCATGGGGGGACTCCTTCGTCGACTTGGACTGTCGCGGCGGAGGAAATCCATCGGTGGGGTTTGGAGGACGGCGGCGATTTTTCTGCCCCATGTCTCCGAGGGCCTACCACCGACGTGGCGAACGGCGCCGTCGCCACGCGGAGCGACTGGCGCTCCCTGCGGCTCCGCCAGGACGTCGTCGAACTCGATCTCTCCGAGCACTACCTCCGCGAGGTCGGGCGCATCGTGGGGTTGCTGCTGTCATTGCTCGACACGATGGGGGGAGCTGGGGGCGGTGGGAGGCGGAGGAGTTGGGGCTGCGGTGACGCCGCCTGTGGGTCCGGCGTAGCCGGGAGCCTTCAGGCGGGCTACGGCGAGTCGGGCGGGGAGGAGTCGGGCTTCCTCCCTTCGGGCACGTCGAACTGCGCTGGCGTGTTCCTCCCCGCGAGGAAGGCGCTCGCCGCTACGGCGCTACGTTTCGCGGCTTGACCTTCGGTGCGCCGGTCTGAAACGATCCGTTCCTGCGGATGTTCCCCGACACAATCAAGCTCCAGCGATACCGTTGTTTCGCGGAGGAGCAAACGCTCCCCGTGCGGCGACTCACGCTCATCTACGGCGAGAACAATACCGGCAAGAGCGCGCTCGTCCGCCTCCTGCCGCTCCTCGCGGACTCCTGCGAGCCGCGGTCCCCGTCCCCCCTGTCGACCCGATCGAAGGCGATGCGCGACGGCTCGCTGCGAAACCTCTTCTCGAACCGGGCGCGGCGAGACATGGCGCTGGAGCTGGGCTGGGGGAAGGAGAGCGTCCGGTATGTCTTCGCCGTCGAGGACGAAGGTGACCGTGACCGTGGGGTCATCGAGCGCTGCGAACTCCGTCTTCGGGGCGAGACTATCGCCGCCGCGACACGAACGTTGTCGTCGGGTGCGCCGGACGGAGCCACACACACCTGGACGTTCGCGGACGGTACGCCGACAGTTCAGGGTGCGTTCCGCGGGCTCGTGCCCGTGACGGACGGCAACACACCGCCGCAACTCCTCGCTGCGTGGAACGCGCGCATGAGCAAGCTCGCAGGCGCAGTGCAATGGCTGCACGCGCGCCGGGCACCCCTCCCTACGTCAGATACACGTCAAGCTGGCGACATCTGGCTGCTCGACCCGGACGGCCGCGACGTCATTCAGCTCCTCTCGGCCCAGCCCACGGTGGCTGCCCGAGTCGGCGACTGGTTCGGCAAGCATGAAAAAGCAGTGTTCGCCGTGTCGTCCGACCTGCGGAGCACGGAGGCGAGCCTAACGCTCACGATTCCACCGGGGGCATCGTTCAACCTCGTCGACGGCAGCGAGGGGCTCCAGTTCACCGTGCCTGTCCTCGCCGCGCTCGGCGTGCTCGCCTCGGAGGCCCTAGGGGCTCCCTCCGTGCTCGCGCTCGAGGAGCCCGAGGGCCACCTCCACGGCAGGCTCCAGCGCGCCCTTGCGGAAGAGATCATCGACGTCGTCGAGCGCACCCCTTCGGCACGCGTCATCATCGAGACACATTCGCCGATCTTCCTGACCGCCATGCAGCTCGCAGTCGCTCGTGCGCGCCGCGCGCCGCCGCGAGACGGCGCCTTGCCGCTGCGCGCGGGCGATGTGGCCCTCTGCCTCGCCGAGCGTGACGGCGCGGCATGCTCGCTGCGCACCGTGACACTCGACGACGGTGGGGCGCCGACTTCGGGCGAGTTCGTCGACTTCTTCTCGGAGGAGCACACCATCACGCTCGACCTCCAACGGGAGCGCGAGGGGTAGAGATCGATGATCTTCATCCTCACGGAGGGCACTTTCGCCGCGGCTTCGGAGGGCTCGGGTGACCTGTCGACTGCGCTCATCGCCATCTGCCATCACGGAGTCGCCGCACGCCACATCATCGCGCCAGACCCAGGAGTGGACGCTGGAAGCGGCGAGAGCGCGTGCGGCCGCTGGCTCGACCAGCAGGGCAGGAGGGTTCGGCGCACGCTACTGGAGACGCTCCGCGCC
Source organism: Polyangiales bacterium (assembly GCA_044375895.1). Taxonomy (GTDB): domain Bacteria; phylum Myxococcota_A; class Polyangia; order Polyangiales; genus CAISKJ01. The sequence continues at coordinate 17,229 of JBILLV010000127.1, forward strand.
GGCCAGGTGAAGGTCGGGCTATCGCCAGCGAAACGACATCGCATTCGCGTCGTCCCGAGCGGGACGGACTACACCTCGACGCCTCCGAGTCTGGCGCCGAACGAGGCCTTCGCGGTGGCCAACTTGCCGCTGAACGTGTGGTTCGAAGACCACCAGTCCGACCGGGCCTTCCTCCGTCGGATCGTGGCTCGGCCGCTGGGATCGCGTGTCGATAGCATGGTCGCCAAAGGCACACTCCGTTTCTGCCACGGAGGCGGAAGTGTCTTGTTGAGCCAGTTGGAGAACCTTCTTGAGGGAGATGCGCTGCGCTCCTGGGTGATGGTGGACGGCGACACAGACAGCAAGGAGGACAAAGACAAGAAGGAGGCCCTCCGTGAGGTGTGTCGTCGCAAGGGGATGCACCTGGAAGTGCTGACGCGCCGCGAGATCGAGAACTACCTCCCGCTCCCAGCGATCGATTGGTGGCGGCGGCACCCGGACGGGATGGGGGACGCGGAGCGAGAGCGGCGGGCGAAAGCCGTCGAGGCGATGTCTCCCGAGGAGCGCTGGCAGGCTGACATGAAGGAGGTGCTGGAGCCGAAGGTGGCGAACCTCTTCAGCAACGACGCGGTCGGGTGGCGTCCCCGCTGGTTCGACGAGGACGGCTCGCGCGAGGAGATCGAGCGGATCGCAGCATCGCTGGAGGAGAGGCTGTAGCGATGTCGGATCCAGACACGCCCGACGTCGTTCGGCTCCCCACGCTGCTGCTCCGGGTCATGACCGGACGCTATTCAGCGGCGATGTTTCAGCGGGAGTTCGTGTGGGACGACACCCAGCGCCTCGAACTGCTTGACAGCGTGGCGCGACAGCGGCCGATCGGCGCGCTCTTCTTGTGGGTCACGGTGAAGCCTCTCGCGACCTACAACATGCTCGGCCCGGTGCGGGTACTTCGACGGGAGACGAGCCCCCCGTACCCCGAGTATCTCGTGGACGGACTCCAACGCGTTACGACGCTCTACGCCGCGCTCGCTCCCGGGCTCGTCCCGGCCCTACTTCGGGACAGAAAGAAATTCGGCATCGCGGACCCGCCCGCGTCGGGCGAGGCGCTCTACGAGGCCAAGGCAGCGGACGGAAGGACGCGAGAGCAGTGGGAGATCTTCCTGGACGCGGAGGCGGACGACGGTGAAGAGCGCTTCAAGCTGCGCACGGGCCGGATGCTCAGGTCGGGCAAGGTGCCGCCCTCGTGGGTCTCGCTCTCGAGACTCTTCGATACCAACGCGATCCGCGCGATCGAGGCCGAGAAGTCATTCGCGAAAGAACCTCTCTGGCAGGAGCGCCTGCGCCGCCATGTCGATGTCTTCACGGACGCGAAGATCGTGCTGATCCCCATGGTGACGGAGAGTGATGACGACGCGGTGGCCGCGTACACGCGGATCAATCGTGGGGGGACGCCGATGGATGAAACCCAGCTCGTGCACGCGAAGATCTGGCAGCGTACGAAGGGCGAGGTCAACCTGCTGCGCCTGCTTGCGACTCTTCGGGAAAAGCTCGCGGCCTACGGCTACGATGACCTCAAGGACGTGGTGCTCCTCAACGCGCTCATCCTATCTGGCGATGGGACGATCCAGTCGCTCAAGCAGCGAGATGAGGAGAAAGTCGCCGCAATGCTCGGGCGCACCGGGCCAGATGGCGTCGAGAAGGCCGAGCGTGCGCTCGTACGAGCCACCAAGTACCTCCACGAGGAGCTACTTGTGCGCGGGTCGGCGATGCTGCCCTCCAACTGGCACCTTCTTTTTCTCGTCATGGTGGCCGACCAGCTCGACCCGACCGACGACGCGCAGCGTATGCGCGTGTGGCGCTGGTTCATGGCGACGACGTATCTGGGCGTGCTCGGCACCAACCTGCGCGTTCAAGAGGAGCTGGACTGGTTCGTCCAGAACGCAGTGCGCCCCCAGGAGCGGGGTCGCACCTACCGTCACCCCGTCCGAGAGCCCGTCGCTCCCGTTCAGAGTGCTGGGCGCTTCGACCTCCGCAGCAGCCGGAACAAAGCCTTCGCGTTCTGGTTGGCGTGGCTCGCGTCACAGCACGGCCCGCGCGATGCCTATGTCCGCGTGGCTCATCTCCTCGGACGTGAGGGCATGCGCGCCCTCCCACACCTCGTCGAGGATGACGACCTGAACCTCCCGGAGGCCCGCGTGCTGCTCGACCCGGCTGAACTCGCTGGTCTCCGCAGGGATCTGCTCCAGGAATCCGTCGAGATCACTGATCTGCTCGCACGACACGCCATCGGTCCGGAGGCACACGCAGCGTTTCGAGCCGACGACACGGTGACGTTTGTCCGTGAACGGCGCAAGACGATCGACGCAGGCGAGCGTGAGTTCGTGAGAGGACTCGGACTCACCTGGCTCCCTGACGAACGTGTGGAGACATAGTCACCCGCACTGCGAAGCGTCACCAGCGCGCATCTCACCCATCGTCGACTCTCTCACATCGACCATCAGCCGTTCGGGAGTCGTCGTCGACCCTGCCGCATCCACCGTCGACCGCCCGACACGCTTCCGTCGACCGTTCCACCCCCTTCCGTCGACCGCTCGCGCACCTCCGTCACGGCGCTTCAAACGGCTCGTACACCAGCCCCGCGCCCGTCGTCGGCCCCTCGCTCACCCGAATGTGGATGTGGTTGTCGTGGTTGGGCCAGTGCTGCAGGTGCGTCCCGTCGCCAAACTGCGCCGCCACCGCCCCCGGCAGCATCGCCGCGCGCGCCGCGGGCTGCACCAGCGCGATGAGCTCGCGGTCGAGGAAGCACATCGTCACCCGCCCCGTCGCGAAGTGGTCGGCGAACATGCGGACGTTGGTCGCCGCGTCGAGGCCCCGCGCGCTGCCCGGCGTGCACTCGCGGCCACCGCTCGCGGGGCGCGCGGTGCAGTAGCTCCGCCAGGGGGCGCGGCCGTCGGTGCCGTAGAGCGAGAGGTCGACGTCCTTGCCGCGCTGGTGCGAGCTGTGACGGAGGTTGCCGGTGTCGGTGCCGGGCGTCATGCCGTCCCACTGCGAGAAGTCCTGCGGGATGAAGGGAGCCCGCGCCGTGCGGGCCATGAGCTGCCCCGCGTGCCGCACGAACATGAGCAGGTCGCGCCGCCCGAACTGGTAGCGGAACACCGTCGCCCCGTCGCTCGTGTACCCGTCCACGGCGGGGTCGTTGGCGAGCGGAAACTGCAGCAGGCGGTCGCAGTCGGCGGTGCAGCGCGCACCGTCGGCGAAGGGCGTTCGGGTGACCGTGAGCGTGACGCCCGAGGTGGCCGCGGTGCTTCGAACGCGCGCCCAGAAGGTGCGCGGCCCCGACGGGTCGAAGGCCGCGAGCACGCGGAGGCCCGGGCCCGCGTCGGTGCGCCCGAGCTCGATGGGACGAACGCCGTCCCAGCGATCGACCTGGAGCACCACCGCCGCGCTCGTGGGGCTGAAGCGCAGGAAGAACTGGATGTGCTCCGTGGGGCGCGCGTCGACCCGGAAGACGCGCTCGACGCTGGGCGTGAGGGAGACGGCGTTCGACCCGTCGCGGGCGGTGAGCTCGCCCGTGACGGCGCCCGGCGGCGCGATGCCGGTGGGCGCGGCCGGGCGATCGGGGGCGACGTCGGCGGGCGCGTCGGGGGCGACGTCCGGAGCCACATCGAGCGGCGCGGCGACGTCCATCGGGCGCGCGACGTCGAACGGCGCGGCATCGGGAGGCGCGGTGACGTCGGGTGGAGGTGTGAGGTCAGGGAATGACGCGTCGGGGGCGGCGCGGTCGGGCGCGGCGTCGGCGACGTCGGGGGAGGCGTCGGGGTCGAGCGCGTCGGGGTCTGCGCCGCAGCCGAGCGTGAGAGCGAGCGCGAGGGTGACGCGTCGGAGTCCGTCCACGGGCCGGGAGGATACCCGAACCGACCCGTCGACGTCCCTACGCCTCGACGGCCGAACGGGCGCCGCCGCGCTCGACAAGCAGCGCCGCGCGCTCGCGGTCGAAGGACGCGCCGTCGCGGATGGACGCCGCCAGCGCCGCCGCCTCGCGCTCGCCGCGGAGGTAGCGGAACGCGATGCGCCCGAGGGCCGCGTCGGGGAGCGGGGCGATCCAGTCGAGGCCCTCGCGGTACACGATGCGCGCGGCGAGCGACGACGAGACGATCGAGCGCGCGTAGGCCACGGGGAGGCGCGACTTCACCCGGTCGCCCGCGAGCTCACGGAGCACGGGGGGGAGGTGTTCGAGCACGAGCGCGTCGGCGAGGGCGCGGTCGCTCTCCGAGAGGTCGTCGAGCACGGCCTCGATCGCGTCCTGCGCGCGGAGCATCGCCCGCGAGAGGCGCACCGACACCTCGGGGAGCTGGAGCGAGGGGTTGCGCGCCCGCTCGCGGAACAGGAGCTCGGCCTCGAAGCGCGCGAGCGAGCGCAGCCGCACCAGCACCTCGCCGACAAAACGCGGCTTGTTCGCGAGAAACTCCGCCTCCGTGAGCAGGTGCGACGCGGTGATCTCGAAGCTGGAGCAGATGACGCCGCACTTGTTGGCGGAGCTGTCCTTGAGGACGACGACGCCCTTCTCGCCGAGGCGCTGCCGGGCCTCCGGCGTGAGGAAGAGGTTGGCCCCCTCGGCGATCACCTTCGAAGAAGGCGTCCCGTCGGCCTGGAGGTAGTCGTGCCAGTTGCCCTTGTGGATGGTCTGGGGGCGGCCGCCGGCGGGGATGAAGGCGTCGGCGACGACGCGGTTGTGCATCGTGTTGCGGGCGCGCACGCCGTCGGGCGCGTCGACGGGAACCACCTTGCCGCGGGGCCCGAGCTTCGACGGGTCGAAGGACGCGATGGGCGCCGAGAGCGCGACGAGCCGCAGGAGCTCGGCGTGCTGGAGCCCGTCGGGATCCTCCGCCGACCCGGAGCCGTCGGCGATGCCCACCACCTTCGCGTGGCTGCCGTACTCGCGGTGCAGGATCTTGATCTCGTTGCCGGCGACGTCCCCGTCGGGTCCGCCGGTGATCTTCACGGTGAAGTCCTGCGCGCGGGGGTCGATGCCGATGGCCTTGAGGGCGACCTCGAGGAAGACGGTGACGCCCTCGGAGGTGACGCCGTACTCCTTGTGGTTGATGCCCGCGCCGGGCTTCGAGCTCATGAAGGCCGCGGCGAGCGTGTGCCCGCGGCGGGCGGCGCGCGCCACCACCCACTCGATGAGGTCGGGGGTGATGTTCTCGTCGGGGCCGAGGTAGAGCGTCTCGGGGCGGCCGAGGCGGTCGATGACGCGGCCGCCGGGGTCCTTCACGAGCAGGTCGAGGAGGCCGTCGGCGAAGCCCTTGAAAGCCCGCGCCACGGAGACCTCGGACGACGACACGATGACGGCCTTCGATCCGCCCTCGGGGATGTCCTTGTTCTTGAGCTGCTGGGCGAAGGCGAGCCCGTAGGCCTCGTCGTACACCCGGTCGATCTCCTGCGCGAAGCTCTCCGGGCTGCCGGGCCGCACGACGCGCACGCCCCCGCGGGCGATGTCGCGGAAGCGCACGTGGAAGCCGTCGAAGCCGAGCCCGTGGACGAAGAAGAGCCCGAAGGGCACCTCGGGGTTCTCCGCGCGCTTGACGAGCGTGGGGTCGAGGCGGAGCGCGAGGCCGTAGCGCCGCGGGAGGTGGAGGTTGGTGCGGTAGGTCTTCTCCACCGCCTCGACCATCGTCGAGAACACGCGCCGCGCGTCGTCGCCGTCCACCGAGCGGTCGATGCGCTCGCGCAGGGCCGCCGCGCGCTGGGCGAAGGTGGCGTCGTCGAGGGGGGCGGTCGGTTCGAAGCGGTCGGCCAGGAGCTGCGCGATCGCGGAGGAGAGCGGGAGCCGCTCGCCGACGAGCCCGAGGACGCGCGGGCGGGCGAAGGCGTAGGGGTTCTCCTTCACGAGGCACTGGTGGGTGAGGCTCGCGAGGGCGACGACGGCCTCGCAGTTGGCGAGGCTCATGTCCGGGTTGGGGCGCTCGAGCGCGATGGCCGCGTCGGTGACCCACTTCATGCGCGCGAGCTCGGGGGCGATGTGCTTCCAGAGGGGCGACTCGGCCTCGAGGGCGCGGCCGAAGGGGTCGCGCACCACGTAGGAGAGCACCGTGACCATGCCGTTGGCGCCGTCGTCGATGGTGTCGACGAAGGCGCGGAGGATGTTGATGTCGTGGCTGCCGAGGTGCGCCGCGCAGCGCTCGGCCATGCGGCGCGTGGAGGCGTTGGCGACGGTGATGACGACGCGCGAGAGGTTGGGGTCCTGCTCGGGCTCGACGTGGAGGATGGTGTCGTCGGTGCCGCTCACCTCGCCGAAGCGCATCGCGCTCCGCACGCCGCGGAGGGGCGTGATCGCTCGGACAAACTCCGCCGACGCGCCGCGGAGAAAGCGGTCGACCAGCGCGACGTCGGCCCCCTCGGCGCGCGCGTGGGCGAGCACGGCCTCGTGGCGCGCGGCCTGCTCGGGGTCGTTGGGGTCGAAGCGCGGCGCCTCCCCGAGCACGATCGTGTCGATGGACACCTGCCCGTCGGCCGACGTGTGCACCTTCACCGCGCGCAGCGGCGCGTCGGGCGGGAGCTGCGCGAGGAGCCCCGCGAGCTGCCCCGGCTTGTCCTCGGTGGAGATGAAGGTCCAGCGCGTCCCGTCCTCGCCGCGCAGCGTGAGGCGCGGGGGCTGGCCCGAGGCGCGCGCCGCGACGATGGTGCGGATGTGCGCGAGGCGCTCCCGCTCGTCGGTGTCGGCGAAGTACGCCGCCGGCATCTGGGACATGAACCACGGGAGAATGGAGTCGAGGGTCGAGCGAAATCCGTCGAGCAGGGCTTCGCGCAACGCGCCGGTGTCGGTCGTCATGACGCCGTCCGCTACCACGGATGCCGTGCGGAAATCACCGACGACGCGAGACGCGCCGCGTCACAGGGTGTACAAAATCTTGGACGGGAACAGAGGGGAGGACGCGCGGCGGCGCGATCAGCGCGCGGGGGCGGGCGCCGGGGCGGGGGCGGGCGCCGGAGCGGGCGTCGTCGCCGCGGGGGCAGCGCCGCCCGCAGCCGCGCCACAGGAGCCCGACTGACCGGTGGCGCCGGCCGCGGGGGCGGCGCCGGCCGCCGCGCCACAGGAGCCCGCCTGGCCGCTCGCGCTGCCGCTGGAGGTCGCGGCCTGGGTGGCCGAGGCCGACTGCGGCTGCGACGACGCGCAGGCCGTGGCGGTGAGGGCCGCAGAGACCATGAGAACGAGCTTCGTACGGGTGTTCTTGTCCATGAGTCGAGTGCTCCGGA
>JBILLV010000009.1:0-74053 GCA_044375895.1 Polyangiales bacterium
AGCGGCGATCACGGCGGCGTACACCATGGGGTCGAGCGCGACGACGTCCGGCCGCCACGCACGAATCACCGCGCGCACGGGCTCGACCTCCGCGGGGGCGGCGTCGACGAGGAGCGCGCGGATCCACTGGCGCAACCAGACGGGGTCAGCCACCCGCGCGGCGAACGCTGCGCCGCGATGGGTGGCGGGCGGAGGGGTGCGCGGGCCGAGAAACCCTCCGAGCCCCGCGCGCGCGAGGGCATCGCTCAGGTCGTGGGGGGCGTAGAAGGCCACCGTGGCGCCCGCGTCGCGGAGGCGCTGGGCGGGGCCGATCATCGGGTGGAGGTGGCCCTTCTCGGGGATGGTGCAGAACAAGACGCGGGGCATCGGCGTGGCTTCCCTGCCATCGTCGGGCGAGTCGCGCGCGAATGCAACGGGAGCAATCTGCTAGACGCTGTCTCGCGGTGAACGCTAAGGTCGCGGCCCACTGAAAGGTCTGCGGCCGATGCGCATCCTGCACCTGTCCAACGTCCACGCCACCGACGCCGACGCCAGCCTCGACGAGCTCTGGAAGGCCCCGCGCGCGCTGCTCGCCACGCTCACCCCGCGCGGCGCCCGGAGCCCCTTCGACGCGGTGGTGGTGAGCGGCGACCTCGCGCTGCGCGCCGAGCCCTGGGAGTACGACGAGCTCCTCGATTTCGCGGAGCGCACGCTGCTCCCGCTGGTGCCGGGCGGCGATCGGTCGCGGGTGGTGTTCGTGCCGGGCAACCACGACGTCAACGGCTCGGACGCCGACGCCGCGACGCCCGCTCACCCCGGCCGCGTGAAGAACGTGCAGAGCTTCCTCGACCGCTTCTACAGCGGCGCGGCGTCGCCCAGGCTGCGGCGTCTGGAGCTCACGCACGCCGACGAGGCCGAGCGGTGGTCGGCCCACGTGGTCCCCGAGCACGGTGTGGCCTTCTACGGCTTCAGCACCGTCGACCGCTGCGAGGCGTCGGGGGGCGCCGCCTCGCTCTCGCGCGCCGCGGTGAGCCGCGCCGCCGAGCACGCCGCCGAGCACGCGCGCGGCATGACGCGCGTCGCGGTGTGGCACCACGGGCTCCAGGGCGAGCCCTCGCGCCTCGATGGTTTGACCGCGAACGATCTCGTCGACCTCCAGGACGCCGGCTTCCGCGTCGGCCTCCACGGGCACGCCCACGCGACCGCCGCCGCGGTGACGCAGCGCCTCTTCGGCGACCGCTTCGTCGTCGTGGCCGCGGGCTCCCTCGGCGCGCCGTCGAAGGATCGCCCCGAGGCCGTCGGACGTCAGCTCACGGTGGTTCAGCTCCTCCCGGGTCAGGTGCGGGTGCAGGGCTACACGCGCAAGCACGTCGGGGTGTTCGCGGCCGATGGACCCGAGCGGCGTCACCTCACCGCGGACGTTCCCGTGCGGGCCGTCGGGCGCGTCGCCCTCCACCGTCGCCACCTCGCCATCGACGCGCTCGGCGTCGCGACGGTGACCACCGTGATGGACGACCTCGCCACCGACGGCCCCGTCACCCTGCTGGAGCTTCGCCCACCCTTCGGCAACGTGCTCCACGAGCCCCACGCGCAGACCTCACGAGGCCGCTGGGACGTCGCCCGCGACGACCTCCCCGACGGCGCCGCCCGCTTCAGCCTCACGGCCCGCGAGCGGCACGCGGCCGGGCTCCGCTGGCAGTGCCGCTGCGCCAGCGCGTTCGCACTCCACCGGGCCGAGCTCGCGATGATGCCGCGCGAGGGGGCGAGCGGCCCCGAGTCGGTCGACCGCACGACCGAGGAGTTTCACGCGCTGGAGGTCGAGCTCCCCACCGACCACCTCGAGCTCGAGGTGGAGTACGCCACGGGGTCGAAGGTGCTCGTGCCGGGGTCGGTTCGTGTGGTGGTCGAGCGGCGCCGCGACGACGGGAGCGGCGCGTGGTGGGAGCGCGTCACGACGGAGGAGACCGGCGCCCGCGCGTCGGTGACGGTGGAGGGGCAGCGCGCCCGGCTCACGGTGGAGGCCCCGCGCGTCGGCCACCGCTACGCGCTCGTGTGGGGCGTCGCGGAAGACCTCACGCTCCAGCAGCGCCCCGAGGCCGCGGACGTCGCGCGCTTCGTGGTGGAGGCGTGCCGGCGGGAGTTCGACGGCGTCGACGGGGTGAGCGCGCGGCTCTCGCGGGCCCTCGAAGACAGCCTCACGGAGGTGTTCGGGGCCGCGGTGCCGGAGGGCGTGGCGCGCATCGGCTTCCTCTGGCACCCCGACGAGCGGCGGGTGTTCGCGGCGTACGGGCGGATGCGGCGGGCGGGCTGGGGCGCTCGCTTCGCGCTCGGTCATGGGGTGGCGGGGCACGCGCTCCGCTTCGCCTCCGGGGCCGCGTGGCACCAGCGCGCCCAGCGGGTAGCCTCGCTCTTCTACCGACCGAGCGGCGAGATGCGTCGCCTGGAGCGCAACGAGCACCCCTACGAGTGGCTCGTCGCCGTCCCCATCTGGACAGGCGCGGGAACCATCGGGGTCGTCTCCTTCGGCGGCTCCGAGTCGTCGTCCGAGGTCGGCTACCTCCTCGGCGACCTCGCCCGCCGCCGCGCCGAGTCGCTCGACGTCCGCGACGCCGCCGAACGCCTCGAACAGGTGCTCGAACAGGGCGTGAGCCTCGCCTTCTGGCGCACCCTCGCGACCCTCGACGACGACCGCACGCTCCGCCTCCCGAAGCCCCTCCGCGAGGCCGTCGACGTGATCCTCGGCGAACTCCAGCGCAGCGGCGCCTGACCCCCTCGAACTCCACGGCCTCCTGGTGCTACCTTCGGCGCCATGGGACACGGACACGACAGCGATCACCCCCCGGCTCGCCCCGGCTGCGACCACGACCACGACTGCCAGACCTGCGGCGCCGCGCCCGTCTCGGGCCTCGCCGCGTGCCCGTACTGCCGCGCGGCCTACGCGGGGGCCGCCGCGGGCGTCCGCTGCCCCGGCTGTGACTGCCTCAACCTCGCCGCCCGCACCGCCTGCGCCCACTGCAACGGCGCCCTCACCCGGTCGTGCGTGTTCTGCATGGCGCACACCTCCCTCGACAAGCCCGAGTGCGCGCGCTGCCACGAGCCCTTCGAAGGCGCCGAGGCGCGCAAGCGCGCGCGGATGTCCGGCGCGGCCGTCCCCCACAAGGCCGACCCGGGCGGCGCCAACATCTTCAACACCCTCAACAGCATCCTCAAGAGCTGAGTCCCTCGCGGACAGGGTACGTCACCACGGCCCTTGCCCGAGGGTGATGGGGTGACTTAGGGTCCGCGCCGTTCGCGAGGGCGACGACGGCGCCCGATGACAGTCGCGAGCAGAATCCGAGGCGGTGCCATGGCGAGCGTGAAGGCGTGGAAGTACGGCGACCCCGGGGCGCCGGCGTTTCCCAACGATTTCGAAGTGGTGAAGAAGGCGGTGCTCCAGGTCACCGACCTCAAGACCAACCACAACAAGTATTACGGCGTCGAGCTGCACCGCGGGGCCGTGAAGGGGAAGCCGGTGTTCCGGGTGTTCACGCACTACGGGCGCACCGACGACCTGGAGACCAACCCCGAGGCGGGGCAGAAGGAGTGCCGCTACGCCGCGACGGAGGGCGAGGCGGGCGCCATCTACCAGTCCATCTACGCGGAGAAGACGTCTTCGAAGAAGGGCTACAAGGAGCTCGCCCTCGCGTCGTCGAAGATCGGCTCGCAGAAGGCCCGCGGCACGAGCGCCGGCGAGATCGACACGAAGACCGTGCAGAAGCTCGCCGAGCAGAAGGCCGCCCGCGGCGAGGCGGTGGCGGCCCCTGTGGTGAAGCGCAACGACCTCCACCCGCGCGTGCACGACCTCGTGTCGTACATCTACGCGGAGGCCACCGAGGCCCTCACCACCACGGTGCAGGCGAAGATCACCGCGCAGGGCATCGAGACGCCGCTCGGGGTGCTCACCCTCGGGCAGATCGACAAGGGCGACGCGATCCTCCTGGAGATGTACGACCACTTCAAGAAGGGGACGAAGAGCCGCGCGAAGCTCGAGCAGCTCTCCAGCGATTTCTACACCGCCATCCCCCACCGCATCGGCCGGAGCCGCGCGGCCCTCGACAGCGCCGTCATCGACACGATGGAGGCCTTCGACGCGAAACAGGAGACCCTCCAGCTCATGCGCGACATGCTCCAGGTGAACGGCGAGGCGGGCAACGTGCTCTACGACTCACAGCTCGGGGCGAAGTACGACGCGCTCAAGTGCACCGTCGGCCACGTCGAGCCGAACACCGACGAGTACCGCCGCGTCGCCGACCACGTGCTGAAGAGCCAGATCAAGACGAAGAACATCAAGGTGAAGAACGTCTTCACCCTCCGCCGCGCGGGCGAGCGCGAGGTGTTCACCGACCACATCGACAACCAGCGGCTGCTCTTCCACGGGTCGCGCATCAAGAACTGGGTCGGCATCCTCTCGCGCGGCATCCTGATGCCGAAGATCGTCGTGAGCCTCGGCGTCAACCGCACCGACGCGGGCTGGCTCGGCAGCGGCATCTATTTCGGCGACGCCTCGTGCACGAGCGCCTTCTACACGTCGCCGGGCAAGCCTGGGACGCGCTTCATGGCGCTGGCCAACGTCGCCCTCGGCAAGATGAAGCCGTACACGAAGATCACCTACGGCATCACGGCCCCGCCCGCGGGCTTTCACTCCTGCCACGGCGTGCGGCGGGGGTCGGGCGTCACCTCGGATTTCGACGACAACGAGTACGTGATCTACGACGGACGCCAGCAGCGGCTGGACTACCTCGTCGAGTTCACGATGTAGAGTCCCGCAAGGAGAGATGCCATGCAGACGGTGAAGGTGACCCTCGTCGACGTGAACCCCAAGATGGTGGCCGCGTGGCGTGAGGTGTTCGAAAACAACCCCGAGGTGACGGTGCTCCAGGGCTCGATGCTCGACCAGAAGGTGAGCGCCTGGGTGTCTCCCACCAACGCGAAGGGAGAGATGGCGGGCGGGCTCGACGGGGTGATCAAGAAGCACTTCGGCCCGAAGATCCAGACGAAGGTGCAGTCGGAGATCGCGCGGCTCTACAAGGGGTCGATGCGCGTCGGCCACGCCACCTGCGTGGAGACGGGGGTGGCGGTGCCGCGCTTCCTCATCTCGACGCCGTCGATGGGGGCGTCGAGCGAGGACATCTCTGACACGCTCAACGTCGCCCTCACCTGCGCCGCGGCCTTCCAGATGGTGGAGATGCAGAACCGCCAGGAGCCTGGGAGCATCACCTCCGTCGCGCTCCCTGGCATCGGGACGGGCACGGGGAAGACGCCCGTGGAGATCTGCGCCGACCTCATGTGGACGGCCTACAACCTCCTCCTGACGCAGGACTTCAACGACTTCGCGGCGATGCGCGCGGCCCTGGAGGAGGAGCTCGGCTCGCTCGGCAACCACCTCGCGCCGGGCGGCACGACGGCCGTCAAGCCGGCCCCCGCGGTCGTCTCCCACGCCCTCGGCGGCGCCCCCGCGGTGAAGGGTCCGTTCATCCCGCCGAAGGGGCCGGTGATTCCGCCGAAGGGCCCCGCGAAGCCGGCGCAGAAGCCCCTCGACGATTTCGACGACAGCGAGTAGCGGCGAACCCTTTCGATGTCCCAAGGCTCGCTGCCGCTCGGCCTGGGCTAGCGCCAATGCCGGCCAGTTAGCGTAGGGCAAGCGTCATCGGGAGTTCCCAGGGTTCGCAGGAGCTCACGCCTGGGCTAGCTTCGGACCGCCCGCAAGGCCGGGCTCCGTCGTCGCGGCCCATCAAGGATTCTCCCTGAGCCCGGCTCTGCGGGCGATCCGAAGCTAGCCCAGGCGTGAGCTCCTGCGAACCCTGGGAACGCAGGACGCGCCGTCGCTACTTCTTCAACAGCCGCGCGAAGGCGTTGTTGTTGAACTGCCCCTGCGGCGGCGCCTTCGGCTGCTGCTGCGGGCCGCCCCGCCGATCACGGCCCCCCTGCCCCTGCCCCTGCTGCGGCTGCTGCGGTCGCCCCGAGGCGCCGCCGACGTTGCCCGTGGCGTTGCCCGACTTCGCCGTGAGCGAGATGCGCTTGCGGGTGAGGTCGACCTCCAGCACGCGCACCTTGATGCGATCACCGGGGCGGACGACCTCCGCGGGGTCGCGGACGAAGCGGTCGGAGAGCTGCGACACGTGGACGAGGCCGTCTTGATGGACGCCCACGTCGACGAAGGCCCCGAAGGCCGTGACGTTGGTGACCACCCCTTCGAGCTGCATGCCGGGCTTGAGGTCTTCCATCGTGCGGACGTCGTCGCGAAACTTCGGCGGCTCGAACTCCGCGCGCGGGTCGCGGCCGGGCTTCTTCAGCTCCTCGATGATGTCGCGGAGGGTGAACTCCCCCACGTCACCCGTCGCGTAGCGCTGCCACTGCACCTTGGCCGCGAGCGAGGCGTTGCCCATGAGGGAGGAGACGTCAGCGCCGAGGTCGCGGGCGATGGTCTCGACGAGGGCGTAGCGCTCGGGGTGGACGGCGGAGCGGTCGAGGGGGTTCTCGCTGCTGCGGATGCGGAGGAAGCCCGCGCACTGTTCGAAGGTCTTGGGGCCGACGCCCGACACCTCCAGCACCTCCTGGCGCGAGCGGAAGGCGCCGCGCGCGTCGCGGTGCGAGACGATGCGCTTCGCGAGGGTGGGGCCGATGCCCGCGACATAGCCCAACAGCGACGCGCTCGCGGTGTTGAGCTCGACCCCCACCGAGTTGACGCAGCTCTCCACCACCTCGTCGAGCTTCTTCGAGAGGAGCGCTTGAAACACGTCGTGCTGGTACTGCCCGACGCCGATGGACTTCGGGTCGACCTTCACCAGCTCGGCCAGCGGGTCTTGCAGGCGGCGCGCGATGGAGACCGCGCCGCGCACGGTGAGGTCGAGGTCGGGAAACTCCTCGCGGGCGACGTCCGAGGCCGAGTACACGCTCGCCCCCGACTCGTTGACCATCACCGCGAGCACCGCGGAGTCCTTGCCGAGCGTCTCGCGGACGAAGCCCTCGGTCTCGCGGCCGTGCGTCCCGTTGCCCACCGCGACCGCGAAGGGCTGGTATTTCTCCACGAGGGCCTTGAGCGTCGCGCGGCTGCGCTCCAGCGCGTGGTCGCCCTGCACGAGGTGGAGCACGGTGTGTTCGAGGAGCTGGCCCGTCGCGTCGACGACGGCGGTCTTGCAGCCCGTGCGCTGGCCCGGGTCGATGCCGATGACGGGGCGGGCGCCGAGGGGGGCGGCGAGGAGGAGGGCGCGGAGGTTCTGCGCGAAGACCTCGACGGCGTCGCGGTCAGCGAGGAGCTTCATCTCGACGCGCACCTCGCTCTCCACGGAGGGCGCGAGCAGGCGGCGCCAGGCGTCGGCGATGGCGGCGTCCATCTCGCCGGCCCACGGGGACGAGGACTTGCGGCCGGCGAGGCGGGCGACGTCGCCGAGGGCCTTGTCGACGTTCACCTCCACCTCGGCGCGGAGCACGTTCTCGGCCTCGCCGCGGCGGACGGCGAGGTAGCGGTGCGAGGGGATGGTCGCGCAGGCCTCGCGAAACTCGTAGTACATCTCGAACTTCGTCGGCCCCGTCACCTCCGGCGCCTTCGTCACCACGAGCGTCCCGTCCTTCAAGAACATCTCGCGCGCCATGCCGCGCACGGCGGCGTTCTCGGCGACGGCCTCGGCGACGATGTCGCGCGCGCCCTGAAGAGCCTCCTTCACCGTCGCGACGCCCTTCTCTGCGTTGACGAAGGCGTCGGCCTCGCGCATCGGGTCGCCGTCGGGCCCCTGCGCGAGGATGCGCTGGGCGAGCGGGTCGAGACCCTTCTCGCGGGCGATCATCGCGCGCGTGCGGCGCTTGGGCTTGTAGGGGAGGTAGAGGTCTTCGAGGTCGGTCTTGACGAGGCAGGCTTCGATCTTCGCGCGCAGCTCGGGGGTGAGCTTGCCCTGCTTCTCGATCTCCTCGAGGATGGTCTTCTTGCGGTCTTCCAGCTCGCGGAGGTAGCCGTGGCGCTCCTCGATGGCGCGGATCTGCACCTCGTCGAGGCCACCGGTGGCCTCCTTGCGGTAGCGCGCGATGAAGGGGACGGTCGCGCCGCCCGTGAGCAGCTCGGCGACCGCGCGAACGCCGCGCTCGGGGAGGGAGAGTTCGTGCGAGAGGGTGACGATGAGGTCGAGGGCCATGAGGGGGCGAAGGGTATAGAGAAGCCCGCGCCGGGGTGCAACACGTCGCGACGCGACCCGCCGAGGCGTCGTCGGGGCGCTGTCATTTTCCCGCACGGAAGCTCTGCCTTCGGGTCAAACTACGGTGATGCCTCCGCTCGGCGTCGCCCGCCCGACCGACCTCGCCCCGCTCGCCGCGCCGCCCACCGCGGTCGCGCCGAGCTCGGTCGAGTCCGTGATCGCCGCGCACCTCGACGACGTCGTCGCCTTCGCGCGGTGGCGCCTCCGCGGCGCGTCGAGCGTCGACCTCGACGACGTCGTCAGCGTCACCTTCCAGCGCGTCGCCCGCTCCCTCGATCGCTACGACCCGACGCGGGCCACCGTGCGCACGTGGGTGCTGGGCGTCACCGCCAACGTCTGCCGCGAGCACATCCGCCAGCGCGCGCGCCGCCAGGAAGACTCGCTCGAAGACGAGGGCGCGTACGCCGAGGTGGCCTCCGGGTGCCCTGAGACGGACGCCGCGCGGCGCGAGGAGGTGGCCTGGGCGCGGCGGCTGGTCGACACGCTCGACGAGCCCAAGCGCACGGCGTGGCTGCTCTTTCACGTCCTCGATTTCACCGAGACCGAGGCGCTCCAATTTTTTCAGCAGGAGGGCGTCGCGGTGACATCGGTCAACACGGTCCGCGCGTGGATGCGGCGGGCCAACGAGAAGCTCCAGCAAGCCGCGGAGCGCTACCGCAGGAGTCTGCACGGTGAATGACACGCCCCCCGAAGCGCGCCGGGTCGCCGCCGTCCTTCGACGCGACGCCCAGCTCGACCCCGACGCGCGCGCCCGCCTCCTCGCCCTCGCGCTCGCCGCCGCCAGCGCACCCGCCGCCCGCGCGGTCGCCCCGTCGCCCCCCGCCGTGGCCCGCGGCCCGTCGACCTGGCTCGCCCTCGGCCTCTCCGCCGCCCTGCTGGTCGGCGGCGCCGCCTGGATGCGGACCCGCCACGATGCCCCCGCGCCCGCCGCACACTCCGCGCCCCGTCCCGCACCCGTGGTGGTCGCACCGGTCGCCGTCGCACCCGTCGTCGTCGCCCCGGCCCTCAGCCCACCGGTCGTCGAAGCCCACCCGACGCCTCCCGTTCCTCACGTCGCTGCGCCCGTACGCCGCGCTGTACGTCCCCACACACCCGTCACCGCACCCGTCGCCGCGCCGAACGTCGTCGCCGTCGCCGCACCCGCTCCGCCTGCTCATTCTCCGACGCTCGAAGAGGAGCTCCGCGTGGTTCGCGCCGCCCGCACGGCGAACGATCAGGGCCACGCCAGCGCCGCCCTCGCTACGCTCGGTTCCGCGCCGACGCTTCGCATCCTCTGGGAGGAGGGGACGGCTGAGCGCGTCGTGGCCCTCTGCGCGATGGGACGTCGGGAGGAGGCCGCCACGCTCGGCGCCGCGGTGCTGCGTCGCTCGCCCGCGGGGGCTTCGGCCGCGCGGGTTCGTCGCTCGTGCGCCACCCGTCCGTGAGGGGGCGACGCGCGCTGACGCTGGCGCTCGCGCTGGGGTCGTCGCGTGCCCTCGCCCAGGCGACACCGCCGCTCGAAGTGATCGCCCCCGACGGCTGCATCGACGCCACCTCTCTCCGCACCGAACTCACCCGCGCCGGGGTCGACGTGAGCCCCACCGCCTCCTGGCGCGCGCGGGTCGTCGTACGCCGCGTCGACGCCGCGCGCTGGCGCCTCACGGTCGACGTCACCGCCGAGCGCGACACCCACGACGCCCGCGAGTCCGAGCGCTGCGACGGCCTCCCCGAGCTCGCCGCCCTCCTCGTGCGCAACGCCCTCCCCGCGCCGCGCGCACCCGTTCCCGCGCCGGTGACGCCACCGCCCGTGCTCCGGGTCGGTGTCAGCGCGCGGGTCGGTGGGGTCGTCGCCGTCGGGATGCTCGCTCCCTTCTCGCCCGGGCTCTACGGCGCGGTGGGCGTGGTGGTGCGCCGCGTGCGGGCCGAGCTCGGCGTCGGTTGGTACGCCCCACAAGGCGACGCGGGATCGCTCACCACCCCGCGCGTCGAGGCCCTCCACGGCGCGCTCCGCGGCTGCTACGCGCCCACGGGCGACGACCGCGCCGTCCGCCTCGACCTGTGCCTCGGGGCCGAGCTCGGCGCGATCGGCAACGTCCTCCGCGCTGACGATCCGTCGCTCCCGACGCCGCAACAATCGCTCTGGATCGCGGCGCACCCCGGCGCGTGGCTCACGTGGCGACCGACGCCGGTGGTGGGGCTGTGGGCCGAGGCGGGCCTGCGGGTGATGCTGCTCAACCCGCCGCCTGCGCTCACCCGCGATGTGCCGGGGCGTACTTGCGTGGCGCTCCAGTGCCTCGATCCTGTATCCTCCTGGGTGCAGCCCGTGCTCAGCGCGGGTCTGGAGGTACGGATCCGGTGAAGGTGCCCGGCGCAACGGTGCTGATGTGTTCACTCCTGGCTTCGTGCCTGGGTGATCCCTACGCCGTCGGTCAGGCCCCGCGCGTCGAGCCTCCGCCGCCGCTCCCCGTCGCCCCGGCCCCCGAGAGCGCCGTCCAGATCGCCGCCCAGTCGTACGACACCTGCGTTCGCACCGTCGGCCTGGGCACCTTCTGCACCGGGCTCTCGTCGGGAGCGGACGGCTCGCTGCATCCCGCCCTCCCCGATGGGAGCGCCCCGTGGCAGGTGCAGCGCCTCTCGCAGCACAACGGCATCGGTTTCGTCGTCGCCGACGTGGTGGGCGACGAGCGACCGGCGATGCTCGAATCCAGCGGCTCGCTCGACGCGCTGCGACGGCTGCTGGTCACCGAGGTGCTGCGCCACCCGGACTTCGGCGGCGTCCAGGGGGTCGCCGGGATGCGCGGCGACGTCTTCGCGTGGACGCACGCGGGGGAGCTGTTCTGCGCCGGCGAGTGCCGCACGCTGTCGCCTGGCCAGGAGACCCCGCAGGGGGCCGTCGCGACGCTCCCCGGCATCCGCGAGCTGGCGCTGGGGAGCGATCACACCTGCGCCCTCCTCGCCAACGGCAAGGTGCAGTGCTGGGGCGACAACCGCCACGCCCAGTGCGGCACGGGCAGCCTCGTCGGGACGCACCCGCGCACGCAGGTCGAGTGGGTCCCCGTGGGCAAGTCCATCGCCGCGGGGACGGACTTCACCTGCGTCGTCCAGCTCAACGGCGTCGCCTTCTGCTGGGGCGGTGAGGGCCCCGAAATCGCCGGCGGCGTGCTCCACCGCGCGGCCGACGGGATGACCGACGTCACGCAGCTCACCTTCGGCGCCCTGCACGGCTGTGCGCTGCGCACCGACGGCGCCGTGGACTGCTGGGGCATGGGTCCGGCCGCGGGATCGTCACGGCCCACGGAGTCCCTCACGCGCGTCCCCATCCCTGCGGCGCGACGGCTGGTGTCGGGGCTGGCCCACACCTGCGCGGCCACGGAAGACGGCGCCGTGTGGTGCTGGGGCGGCAACACCTACGGCGAGCTCGGCACGCGCCCCGGCGAGGCCCACGACGCCACGCAGCCCGTGGCGCTCCTCCGCGTCCCGCGCTGACCTGTGCGCCGTCCCCTCGTCGTCGGGCTCCTCGCCACCCTCGCGACCCGCGTCGCGCTCATCGTCGCCACCCGCGAGCCCCCGCGCTGGGACGGGTACTTCTACGCGCGCTTCGCCGACGCCATCGCCCATGGCCACGGCTACGCGGTGGTCTCCGCCGACGCCGCCCCGCGACCGACGGCCTTCTACCCCGTGGGCTACCCCGCAGCCCTCGCGGCTGCGCTCCACGTCGCCGCCGACCCGCGGGTGGCCGCGGCGCTCGTCAACCTCGTCGCGGCCCTCGTCGCCGTCGTTGCCGTCGTCGCCGTCGCCCACCGCGCCGGTGGTGAAGCTGGCGCTCGTCGCGCGGGCCTCGCCTACGCGCTCTATCCCGGCGCGGTGCTCTGGTGCGGC
Source organism: Polyangiales bacterium (assembly GCA_044375895.1). GTDB lineage: Bacteria > Myxococcota_A > Polyangia > Polyangiales > CAISKJ01. The sequence continues at coordinate 12,063 of JBILLV010000009.1, forward strand.
GCGGCGATGACCGAGACGCTCCACGGCGCCCTCCTCGCGATCGCTCTCGCGGCCACCGCGCTCCCACAGACGGACGCCGGTCGGCGCGGTGGTGCAGTGGCTACGGGCCTCGCACTCGGGGCAGCCACGTTGGTTCGGCCGCAGTCGTTGCTGCTGCTCCCGCTGGCGACGCTCGGCGCGCGCTCGTGGCGGGAGCGGGCTGTGGCGATGGTGCTCGCCTGCGTCGCGACGGCGGCGGTGGTGGGCCCATGGACGGCGCGCAACTGCACCCGGCTCGACGCCTGCGCCCTCGTGAGCACCAACGGCGGGAGCAACCTGCTCATCGGAACCTTCCCCGACGCGCGCGGCGGCTACCGTCGGCCCGGCGCGGAGGACGGCTGCGCGGACGTGCGCGGCGAGGTGCGCCGCGACCGCTGCATGACGCAGGTGGCCCGCGCGCGCATCCGCGACAACCCGGGGCAGTGGCTCGCCCTCGACGCGATGAAGCTGGTGGGCACCTTCGCGTGGGAGCACGACCCCGTGAGCTACCTGCGCGGCGAGCGGCGCGATCGCTTCGGCCCGTGGGCGTACGGCGCGCTCATCGCGGTCTGCACGGCGGCGTGGTGGGCGCTGCTGGCGATGGCGTGGCGGGGACTCGGGCGCGGCCGGGCCAACGACGCGAGCGCGGTGGCGACGCGCTTCGCGGTGGGCGCGCTCGCGGCGACGGCCTTCACCCACGGGGTGTTCCTGGGGGCCGATCGATACCACCTCATCGTGGTGCCGCTGCTGTGCGTGGTGGCGGGGATCGCGTCGACAGGACGCGCGAAGGCTCAGACGGCGGTGCGCGTCCCCGAGGGGACCTCCATGCTCATCTGAAGGAACAGGTCGGCGCCGCAGAGCACCACGCGGTAGTTCGCGAGCGGGCGCGAGGCCGGCCCGCGGACGTTGGCGCCGTCACCCGAGAACTGCGAGCCGTGGCACGGGCAGCTCGAAGGCTTGCCGCCCGAGGGCGCCGGCACCGTGCAGCCGTTGTGGGTGCACACGGAGGAGTACGCGAACACCCCGCGCGCGTCGCGCCCGACGATCACCCGCGCGGCCGCCACGTTGCGCCATGAGCCGGCCGGAAAGTCCGAGAGCGCGCCGAGCCGCATCGCACCCGCCGGGGGACACGCCGCCGCGTCGGGCGGAGGCATCACGTCGGGCGGAGGAGGAGGCGCGTCCGGCGGAGGAGGAGGCGCGTCCGGCGGAGGAGGAGGCGCGTCCGGCGGCGGCGCAGCGTCCATCGGGGGCATCGCGTCGGGCGGAGGCGCCGCGTCGGGCGGAGGAGGCGCAGCGTCGGGAGGAGGAGGCGCGGCGTCGGGCGGAGGGGGCGCGGCGTCGGGCTGAACCGCGGTGTCGGGCTGCACCGCGGTGTCGTTGCCCGTCACGTCGGCGCCGGGCGCGTCGGCGGCGGCGTCGCTCGTGGACATCGGGTCGCTGCCGCACGCGGCGGCGGTGGCCGCGACGCCCACGAGGAGCGCCTCACGGCGGGAGAGGTTCTTGACGGCTTCGTTCAGGCTCATTCTAGGCATACTCCTTTACAGTTCCATCTCGCGGAGGTCGGGCGGGACGCGCAGGGTGGGCTCGGTGCGCTCCTGCACCTCGCGGGCGCTCACGCCCTTGGCCACCTCACGCAGCACCAGCCCCTCGTCGGTGACATCGATGACGGCGAGGTCGGTGATGATGCGATGTACCACACGACGTCCCGTCAGCGGGAGGTTGCACTCCCGCACGATCTTGGGGGTGTTGTCCTTCGCCGCGTGCTCCATCATCACGATCACGCGGCGGGCGCCGTGGACGAGGTCCATCGCGCCGCCCATACCCTTCACCATCTTGCCGGGGATCATCCAGTTGGCGAGGTCGCCCTTCTCGCTCACCTGCATCGCGCCGAGGATGGCGAGGTCGATGTGCCCCCCGCGGATCATCGCGAAGCTGTCGGCGCTGGAGAAGAAGCTCGCGCCCGGCATCGTGGTGATGGTCTCCTTGCCGGCGTTGATGAGGTCGGCGTCCACCTTGTCTTCGGCGGGGTAGGGGCCCACGCCGAGCACCCCGTTCTCGCTCTGCAGCACCACCTCGACGCCCGGCGCGACGAAGTTGGGAACGAGCGTCGGCATCCCGATCCCGAGGTTGACGTAGTACCCGTCGCGCAGCTCGCGCGCGACCCGCTTCGCGATCTCGTCCCGATTCAACATCACGCCGTCCCCTTGCGCACGGTGCGCCGCTCGATCCGCTTCTGATAGCCCGTCCCCTGGAAGACCCGCTGCACGAAGATCCCCGGCGTGTGCACGAGGTCGGGGTCGATGGCGCCGGGCTCCACGATCTCCTCCACCTCGGCGATGGTCACGCGCCCCGCCGACGCGCAGAGCGGGTTGAAATTCCGCGAGCTCGCGCGGAAGAGGAGGTTGCCGTGGCGGTCGCCCTTCCACGCCTTCACAATCGCGAAGTCCCCCGTGATCCCGCGCTCCAGCACGTACTCGCGCCCGTCGAACTCGCGCGTCTCCTTGCGCTCGCTGGCCTTCAGCACCGCGCCGCCGGGGCCATAGCGCATCGGCAGCCCGCCGTCGGCCACCTGCGTCCCGACGCCCGCCGGGGTGAAGAAGCCGGGGATGCCCGCGCCGCCCGCCCGCAGCCGCTCGGCGAGGGTGCCCTGCGGGACGAGCTCCACCTCCAGCTCGCCGGTGAGAAACTGGCGTTCGAACTCCTTGTTCTCGCCCACGTAGCTCGAGGTCATCTTCCGAATCTGCTTGTTGCCGAGCAGGATGCCCAGGCCCCAGTCGTCGACGCCGCAGTTGTTGCTCACCACCCAGAGCTCGCGGGTCCCCTTGCGGCGGAGCGCGGCGATGCAGTTCTCCGGGATGCCGCAGAGCCCGAAGCCCCCGGCGAGGATCTTCGCCCCCTCGGGGATGTCGGCGCAGGCGGTGTCGGCGTCGGGAAAGACCTTGTCCATCAGCGGTACCTCTCGGCGGATCGAACCACACCCGGGCGCTCACGCGCCACGGTCTTCCGCCCGTCGCCCGCAGCCTTGCAGGAGCTCCCAACGAGGCGACGAGGACGTCGGGCACTTCGCCTCGCTGGGGGCGCCGGGATGGCCTTCGGCGACGGGCGGAAGACCGCGGCGCGTGAGCGCCTGGGTGTGACCTTCGCCGCCCACGCCGAAGCGCCGTCGGTAACGTCCCCGAGGCTCGTCCGTACCCACCCCCCGCGGCGACGGGTGTTACCCTCCGACGCCGAAGGAGCCACCACGGATGCAGCAGCCTGGCGCCAGCGACCTCCCCGCCCTCCTCAAGGAGAGCTTCGACATCTCGGTCCGCACCGACAACCTCGTCCCCCTCCTCGTCGACGCCCTCATCCTCATTTCCGTGGGCTTCTGCACCTTCGGCTTCCTCCTCCCGCCCCTCCTCCACGGGTACACCACCATGTGCCTGCGGGCCGTGCGCGGGGAGAAGATCGCCGTGGGCGAGTCGTTCCGCGGCATCGAGCGCTTCGTCCCGACGCTCACCCTCGGCCTCCTGCTCGTCGGCCTCCTCCTCGCGGGGACGCTCATCCCGGTGGTCGGCAACATCGCCGTCCTCCTGGTCGTGTGGTGGGCCTTCTGCGCCAGCGTCGAGCGCCCCGAGCTCGGCGCCCTCGACGCCGTGAAGGCCAGCTTCGCCTTCACCCGCGCGCACCCGGTGGAGACCGTCGTCGTCGCGGCCCTCGGCATCGGCCTCAACACCCTGCTCGCCGCCACCGCCATCGGCGCCATCATCACCACCGCCTTCTCCGCCATCCTCACCGCCGTCGTGTGGAACCGCCGCTCGCACTGACCGCGATCCCCGCCGTCCGCCGCCCCGATCTCCGATACACTCCGCGCCACTCGTGACCCCGAGGCTCCCGCTCATCACCCTCGGCGCCGGCGTCATCCTCGGCGCGCTCGGCGCCCTCACGGCCGTCTCCTGGCGCCGCTCGCTCGCCCCCACCCGCGTCTACTGCGTCCGCTGCGCGATGCACCGCGAGCCCCTCCCCTGGCGCGAGGAGCTCCGCGCCGGCCCGCTCCACACGCTGCTCATCACACACATCGGCGCCCACGCGCACCGCTGGTCGCTCACCGGTGAGGTGCGCGACGCCGACGCCCGCACCCTCCGCACCGAAGCGCTGCACGACGAGCGCGACGACCTCGACGCCATCGAGCGCGACCCGCGGCTGCTGGGCGTGCTCGCGGAGGCGACGCGCGACGACCCCGAGCGCGCGGCCCGGCTCCTCGGCGCCGTCATCGACCCCGACGCCCACATCGACCGCGCCGCGCTCCGCCTCATCGACCGCCCCACCCTCGCGTGGCGCGACCGCTGGCGCCTCGTGGACGGCTTCTTCGCCCACTACCGCTGCACCCGCGAGCGCGCCGCGGTGACGTGCACGCTCCCCGTCGGCGCCGTGACGGCCGTCGCGTGGCACCGCGTCCCCCACAGCCTGCTGCGCGGGAGCGTCCCCTGGGACGTGTGGACGCCGCCGGGCTTCGTCGCCGAAGAAGCGCCACCGTCTGCGCTGCCGATGGCGCCGTCGATGGCCCCAACGCTGCCCGCGATGATTCCCATTCCGCCGCCGACACCCGCGGTTCCGACGCCGAGCGCACCGACGCCGATCGATCCGTGGCAGCCGACACCCACCGCGCCGAGCGGCGACACGGAGGCCGAGGTGAACCGCGGGCTCACGCTGGTGCGCGCGGGACGGGTGGGCGAGGCGCTGCAACTGCACGGCGCCCTCTCGCGACGCGCGACGACGCCGCGGGGACTGGGGCGGCTCACCAGCGCGCTGCGAACGGCCGTGCCCGATCAGGTCGACACGCTGATCTTGTCAGGGCGCTGCGCGAGCGCACAGGCGCTGCACCGACAGGCGCGCTCGGCGGGGGTGTCGTACGACGCGTCCGGGCACTTCGGGTCGGCGTGCACGCAGCCGTAGCGTCGACTGCTACGTACTCAACGCTTGCGCTTCGAACGCCCCGCCTCCAGCTCGCGCAGCCGCGCCTCGAGTGCGCGGATCTTCGCCTCGGCGTCGCGGGCCTTCGCGGCCTCGGCCTCACGCGCTGCCTCGGCGTCGCGGGCCTTCGCGGCCTCGGCCTCACGCGCTGCCTCGGCGTCGCGGGCCTTCGCGGCCTCGGCCTCACGCGCTGCCTCGGCATCGCGGGCCTTCACCTCGGCATCGCGGGCCTTCACCTCGGCATCGCGGGCCTTCGCCTCCGCGTCGTTCAAGGCCTCGTCCGTGGTCGGCCAGAGCTCGTTCCCGGCCTCGTCATCGGCCACCCGGAGCGTGCCGTCCACGACCACCAGCCACGCGCCGAGTTCCTTGGAGTAAGCGGGTCCGTCGCCCATGTAGACGCGGCGGAAGCGTCCGAGCTTGTCGTGGCGCCACACCTGGAGCGTCCACGGCCCCCGACCGTCCTTCGTGCGGCCGTACCCGTCGGGGTCGAACACCCAGAGTTCGCGGGTGCCCGACGCGCCGTACTTCGCCGGGCCGCGGTTGTAGTCCTTCTCTGCGTTGTCCTCGCTGACGATCTCGACGGCGACGCGCGGCGGGTTGTGCCCCTCGCGCCACGTCAGCACGCTCTTGTGCCCCGGCGGGATCGCGGGTTCGACCCACATCACGTCGGGGTCGACGCCGACCCCACGCCGCGCGCTGTCCCACCGCAGCGCCACGTTGACGTGCATCGAAGCGTCGAGGCGCTCGCGCCGCGCCCGCACCTCGAAGGTCCGGCGGAGCACCTCCCCGCGGACGTCGTTCTCGCGGCTCACAGGCATGTTGAATCCGTCATGGAGGTACCAGTCCACCGGGGGCTCGACGTCGTCGTCCGCCGACAGAGGCACGGGCGCGCTCGATCGCATGGAGGCGATCCTACTGCGGCACCGCGCGCCGCGACAACGTCCGAGGGGTGTTCGACCCAAGGCCGCGCAGAAGACCGCCGCCGCCAACGACGCCAGCGCCGTCAAGAAGACCGGCTGACGCGAAGGACCCGCAGCGCACGACACCCGCCGATGCCCCGGGCTGCACCCCGGCGCGGCGGGTGTCGTCGTTTCGAAGCCGCAGCGTTCAGGACGGGAGAGCGCGCGACGCGACGCGACGGGTCGACCAGCGCATGGCGCGGTCTCGCCTACGTCGGAGCGCGAACGCGGCCACGCCCAGGGCGAGCCCCACGTGGCCACGGGGGCGGCTCCTCGACCCGAGGGCCGCAGCGCACACGCACCCGGCTTCGACCGGACGTGTCGTCGGTGGGCCGTCGTCGGGGACCGCCGCCGCGTCGCCCCCGGCCCCGAGGTCGCCGTGCGGCGCGGCGGCATCGGCCTGCGGGTCCCTGTCGACCACGCACGCCCCCTCCCAACAGCGCTCGCCGCTCGGACAGAGGCGCGTGCCGGGCGCGGCCTCGCACGCGTCGCGGCACACGCCACCGCGGCAGAACCTCCCGGCGGGACAGGTGACGCCGGCGCAGTCCGCGGGCACGCAGCGCCCGTCGGGCTGACACGATCCCCCGTCGGCGCAGGGCACGCACCGACACGCTGGGACGCAGCGACCCCACGGGCGCTCGCACACCTCCGTGACGTCGCAGGTCACCCCCTCGCAGACGTCCCGACAACGACCCGCCCGACACGCCCGCCCTTCGGGGCAGGTCACCCCCTCGCACGGGTCGACGCACGCGCCGCGTACGCAGCGGCGACCCGCGGCGCACGCGATCGCGGCGCACTCCGCGTCGACGCACACCCCTCCCGGCGTGCATCGCCGCCCGGCGGCGCACGCGAGTTCGCCTGAGCAGCGGGCCGCGCACACCCCCCGATCACACGCCGCGTCCGGCCCGCAGAGGCCGCCCTCCTCGTCGACCTCGCCGTCGCAGTCGTCGTCGACGCCGTTGCATCGCTCGCCGTAGGGCTCGTTCACCTGGGCGCAGCGAACGCCGCTGCCCTCACACACGTTCACGCCCTCCGCGCAGGCGCCTCGGCGCTCGGGGACCGCGCAGGGGAAGCCGCCGCCAGCGCAGCCCGCGACGATGCCGCTGCCGCGGACCTGAAAGCGCCAGAGGCCGGGCGGGCCGCCGGGCACGTTGGAGAGGCGGCACACCTCCACGATGGCCCTGGTGCGCGACATCGGGAGCGCCACGTAATTGCGACGGTTGCCCGCGTCGAAGCCGACCTGCGCGGGCACAGAGCCGAGGGTGCCCGAGCCGCCGTCGCCCGTGGACCACTCGCAGCGGTTGTAGCGGAATTCGACGTCGAAGTTGCCCGTGCTGCGGCACAGGTTGGTGGACGTGAGCACGAGCTGAAAATCGTTCAGCAGCTCGTCGTGCGCGGCGAAGTGGCCCACGTTGTTCCAGGTGACGACGACGCGGCCGGGCTCGAGGTGGAAGCAGATGTTGTTGCGCGCGGGTTGCCCCCCGCCGCGCGTGTCGACGTCGCCCCACCACGGCGCGATCATGGGCTGCATCGCGAGGGGAAACGGGGCGGGCGTATCGTTCGGGAGGGGCCCGAGGAAGGAGATGTTGCCGTTGGTGTTCACGTACATCGCGCGGTACACGACGCCGAAGTACAGCAGTCCGGACGAGAACGCAGGCGTGAGGTCGACGGGCACCGCGGGGAAGCCGGTCGTGGGCGGCGGACCGGCGTAGGAGCCGTTGTCGCTCGGGTGGAGGCAGTGCTCGGGCAGGCCGTAGCCCGTGGGTCCGCCGAAGCCCGTGAGCAGCGGCACGGCCCCCGCGAGGTTCGCCGCGCACGCGACCGCCGCGGACAGCGCCAACGCGCAGCACACGCGCACGATCGACCGCGATGCCATCGTGAGCCCATTGTCCGCGGCGCGGGAGATTCGTTCGAAGAACGCCCTCGCCTGGAGACAACTCCCCTCCGGCCGGAGTGAACTCCACCCACCCCCGGAGTGCACTCCCGCGCGCCAGAACTCGACTCCGCCCGTGGTGATTTCGACGCTCCCGCGCAGTGCGTTGCCGCTCGCTGTCCACCTCTGTGACAGCCGCGACACCACCGTTGCAGAACCCTCATCCCCGGTGCGAGCATCGCGCCCACGGTGAACGTCTTGACCGAGCCCGCCGACCCCGCGCCGCCTCCTCCCGAAGCGCTCCCTGCGCAGCTCAACCCCACCGCCCACGTGCGCGCGCTGAGCGCCGAGGCCGCGGCCACGCAGCTCGCGCAGGTCGCGGCGCCGAAGCCCACGCCGCCGCAGGGGACGCCTCCAGTCGCCGCCACCACCAGCGCCCCCATCGCACCCGCCGCCCCGCGCCCCTCGTGGACGCCGTACGCCGCCGCGGCGCTCGCCCTCGCCGTCGTGCTCCTCGCCGTCGCGCTCTTCGCCTCCCGCTGATTGACACCCCTCTGAAGCTGAGCCATGACTCACGCTCATCCGACGGCGGTCGGGGGAGCGATAGCTTCGATGCAGGTGCGGGCCTTCGTCACGGTGGATGGACTCTCGGCGGACGCGGATGTCGTCCGCTTCACGGCGCGTGAGGCGCTCGCGTCGCTCTTCGAGGTGGACGTCACCTTCGCCTGCGACACGCCCGACCTCGACCTCGACGCCGCGCTCTGGAAGGTGGCCGTCGTCACCCTCGTCGACGACGGCGGCGGTGACCCGCGGTACTTCCACGGCGTCGTCGAGGAGGCTGACTACGAAGGCACCCGCGCCGGCCGTTCCCGCTACCGCATGGTGCTCCGCCCGCGGCTCCAGGGGCTCGCGTGGCGCGCCCGCAGCCGCATCTTCCAGAACAAGACCGCCGTCGAGGTGATCCAGCGGGTGCTGCGTGACGCGGGCCTCGCCGACGCGGGCTTCGACTGGGGCGGGCTCTCGGCGCGCTACGCCACCCGCGAGTACTGCGCGCAGTACCGCGAGTCCGAGCGCGACTTCGTGCTCCGCCTGCTCGAAGACGAGGGGATCTTCTGGCGCATCGACCACACCGCCGACAATCACGTGATGGTGTTCGGCGACTCGCCCGCGGCCCACGGCGCGCTGGAGGGCGACGCAACGATCGCCTACACGCGCGGCGAGCACCAGGGGCGCGAGCGCGTGACCGACCTCGTGTACACCGTGACCCCTGTCGTCGACGCCTTCAACAGCCGCGACTGGACCCACGAGATGCCGCAGGAGCCCCGCGAGGCCGAGCAGACCACCGCGGACGAAGGCGGCTTCGGCGTGGCCGAGTACCCCGGCGGCTTCCGCGAGAACAGCGACGGCATGCGGCGCGCCACCGCGCGGCTGGAGGCCCTGCGCGCGGGGCGGGAGACGCTCGAAGGACGGGCCAACGTGCGGAGGCTCGCGCCGGGGCGGAAGTTCGTGGTGATGGGGGCGGCGCAGGCGAGCGTGGCGCGCGAGTGGCTCGTCACCGCCATCGAGCACCGCTACGTCGACCACGGGCTCGCGGGCGACGGCGGCGCGATGAGCACCTTCGACCAGCGCTTCACCGCCATCCCGAGCGAGATCCCGTTTCGTCCGGCCCGGGTGACGCCACGGCCGCGCGCGTGGGGCAAGGACAGCGCGGTGGTGACCGGGCCCTCCGCCGAAGAGATTCACGTCGACGAGATGGGGCGGGTGAAGGTTCATTTCTACTGGGATCGGGAGCAGCCCGTGGACGACACGGCGTCGTGCTGGGTGCGCGTGCAGCAGCAGAACACCTCGGGGGCGATGGTGCTCCCGCGCGTGGGCTGGGAGGTGAGCGTGGGGTACCTCGACGGCGACCCCGACCGGCCCTTCGTGCTCCAGAAGCTCTACAACCGCGAGACGATGGCCCCCTACGAGCAGCCCGCCAGCGCCACGCAGACCGCCCTCCAGAGCGTCACGTCGCCGGGCGGCGGGAGCACCAACGAGATTCGCCTGCAGGACGGCAACGGGGGGATGGAGTTCTTCATGCACGCGTCGCGCGACCTGCGGGTGATCGCGGGCCACGACCTCGCGGAGTCCATCGACGTCGACGCGACCGAGGAGGTGGGCGTCGACCTGACGTGCTCGGTGGGATCGAACCAGTCGATTCACGTGGGCGGCAACCACGGGACGAGCGTGACGGGGTCGAGCAGCGGCGAGGTCACCGGCTCGCGCAAGGTGTCCATCGGCGGCAACGACGACTGGGGCGTGAAGCCCAACCAGTCGATCACCGTCGCGGGCTCGCGCACCGAGGACCTCAACGGCCTCATGAACGTCCTCGCCAACACCGTCTCCGAGACCTTCAACGCCGACAACACCCGCACCGTCGGGGCGGCCCTCATGATCAACAGCGGCATCGCCATCGCCGAGAGCGTCGGCGGCAGCAAGCGCGAGCAGGTGGGGGCCGCCCGCCTGGAGATCGTCCGCAAGTCCTACGCGGAGAACATCGGCACCGCCAAGACGCTCGTGTCGGGCGCCGCGATCCTCAAGGCCGGCGGCGACCTCCAGGCCAGCGCTCAGGGCGCCCTCGCGGTCAACGTCGCGGGCCCCATCGTGGAGAAGTGCGGCGACGCGTACAGCATCGGCGCGCGGATCGTGACGGTGACGACGGCCAACCTCGACTTCAAGGGCGGCGGTTCGAGCCTGAAGTGCGCGGGCGGCAAGATTCGCTTCAAGGGAGGTGGCCTCTCGGTGAAGGGGACCATCTCCGTGAAGCTCAAGGGAAACATCGACTTCAAGTGACCCGCGCCAGGAGCGATTCGTGACCCAGCAGCGCATCACATTCGAACTCACCGTGGAGGGCGCAGGCGAGCTCCAGGTGCACACCTTCGCGGCCCGCGAGGCGCTCTCCGAGGGCTTCACGATGTCCGTCGAGGCCGTCGGCGCCGAGCCCATCGCGCTCGCGTCCGTCGTGGGCAAGCGCGTCGACCTCGCGGTGCTGCGCATGGACGGGAGCGCGCGGCGCTTTCACGGCGTGGTGATGGCGGCGGCGGTGGAGTCGCCGCGGCCCGAGACCTGGCGGGTGAAGCTGGAGGTGGGGGCGCGCATCGAGCGCCTGAAGCTGGGCCAGTCGTGCCGGATCTTCCAGCGGAAGACCATCCCGGAGATCGTGAAGAAGGTGCTCGACGACGCCGGGCTCACGGGCGACGCGCAGCGCTGGAGCACCCGCGGGACGTACGAGCCGCGGGCCTACGTGGTCCAGTACAACGAGAGCGACTGGGACTTCGCGCGGCGCCTCCTCGCCACCGAGGGGATCGGCTTCATGGTGCGCCACGGGGAGAGCGCCGAGCAGGTGGTGTTCTTCGACGACGACGGGATGTGGCAGCCCGCGGAGGGAGCGACCACGACGCTCGTCGACCGCGACGCCACGCAGCTCTCCGAAGACGTCGTGTGGGACGTGCGCGAGCAGCGACGCGGCACCTCGGATGCGGTGGCCCTCCGCGACTACGACTACACCCGACCGTCCCTCGACCTCACCGCCACCGCGACCGCACCGCGCTCCGCGGGCCGTGAGGTGTACGACCACCCGGGGGGCTTTCAGGAGCTCGCGGTGGGTCGACGTCTCTCCGCCCGGATGCTGGAGCGGCTGCGCGTGCGGGGCAACACGGTGGCGGCGCGGAGCGACTGCGCCTTCCTGGAGCCGGGCCGAACCTTCCGCATCGACCACTGCGCGCGGGCCGCCCTCGACGCCGAGTACGTGGTGTGGCGCTGCGAACACCAGGGCACCGCGGTGTCGCTCGACGGCTCGGTGCGCTCGCTCTACGAGAACCGCGTGACGGCGCTCCCGCGGGCGGTGGTGTTTCGGCCCCACCACGACGTGCGGGCGCCGGTGTCGGGGGCGCTGGTGGCCTTCGTGACGACGCCGTCGGGCGAGGAGATTCACACCGACGCGTGGGGGCGGGCGAAGGTGCGCTTCCCGTGGGATCGCTCGGGGCTCACGGACGACCGCTCGTCGACGTGGCTCCGCGTGGGGCAGCTCGCGCTGAGCGGGTCGATGATTCTGCCCCGCGGCGGCTACGAGGTGCTGGTGGACGCCGAGCGCGACGACCTCGACCGGCCGTACATCGCCGCCCACCTCTACAACGGCGAGGCCCAGCCGCCGTACGCGCTGCCGGGGGGCAACACGCGGTCGTCGATCCAGAGCGCGACGTACCAGGGGGGCCCGAGCGCCAACGAGCTCCGCTTCGAAGACGCGGCGGGCGCGGAGGAGCTGTACCTCAACGCCTCCAAAGACCTCACCGTCTCGGTGGACCACGACACGAGCTGGCAGGTGAACCACAACGAGACCGTCATCATCGGTTCGAACCGCTCGCTCAAGGTGGGGGCCAACCGGCAGCGCGGGGTCACGTCCAACCGCACGATGACGGTGGACGGCAACTTCACCCTCAACGCGACGGGGACGTACACCGAGGTGGTGGGCGGCAGCGAGACGCTCACCATCGGCGGGATGCGGCTCGGCAAGGTGGGCGGCGACCTGCTGGAGCGCACCACGGGGACGCTCACTCGCACGGTGGCATCGCTCCAGTCGGTGACGGGCCTCACCGGGGTCGCGCGGAGCGTGAAGGGCAACCTCACCAACAACGTCGGCGGCGCGTGGGTGCAGATGTCGGGCGGGAGCGTGGCCTCGACGTGCAAGGGGGCCCGCACGGAGCTCATCGGCGCGCTCAAGCTGGTGAAGGCGAAGACGATGTCGGTGGAGTGCGGCGCGGCCTACACGGAGAACGTCGCCGCGATGTCCGTGAAGGTCGGCGGCTCGCGCACCGACGACGCGATGGGCGCGGTGACGGTGAGCGCGGGCGGCGGGCTGTCGGTGAATGCGACGACGATCAACATCGAGGCGAAGAACCGCCTGGTGGTGATGGCGGGCGGGTGCATGATCCAGCTCACCAGCAGCGGCGACGTGAAGGTGAAGGCCGTGAACATCGACCTGCGCGGCGCCAAGGGGATCAACCAGGTGACGCACAGCTCGAATTGAAGCGGTGACCCTCCGAGGCTACGCTCCGCGCCGCCATGGCCCGCATCGTCGACACCCGCCACCTCCTCATCGCCCTCTCGCCCCCGAGCGACGAACGCGCGATCGCCGACTTCGGCGGCGCCGTCGTCACCCGCCCGGCCGATCTCCCCGACCTCACCGACAAGGCCGTTTACCTGTGCGGCGACCTCTCCAAGGCGAGCGCCTACGACCTCTCCGCGGCGCGACGCGTGGAGGTGATCCGGGAGCTGTCGCACGGCGAGCCTCTGCGTTGGCCGCTCGTTGATCTCGGCCGGGTTCCTCTCCGCGTGCATGGGGTCGGCGTGTACTACCGGCGCTTCTTTGACCCGGCGGGGGAGCACTTCCAGCGCATCTCCAGCGAGCACGCGTTTCAATCGCTCACGGAGTCCAACAAGCCGGGCAAGGCCCACCGCAGCGGCATCTACCTGACGCCCGTCCGCGCGGTGGGAGACGCGCTTCACTTCCGCCTGCTGCGCTGCTCGACCAACCTCTCCGGCCCCACCGAGAACTTCCGCGCCACCGACCGGCACATCGTCGACGCGCTCAACCAGGAGGCCGCGCTCGTGTTCGACGACGCGGCCCCCATCAACCACGTCCTCGCGCAGATCTATCACAACACCCCGGCCGACGCCGAACGCAAGCAGGCCAAGGCGCGCATCTCACCGCACGCCGACAAGACCAAGGACATGCCGGGCAACGGGGTGATGGCCTTCTGCACCTTCTACGAGCACCTGGAGCGGCTGCGCCCGCTGCCCGACGATCCCTTCGACCTCGGCCACGGTCGCATCAGCGGGCTGACGCGGCTGCGCTTCCGGTTGAAGGAGACGGCGTCGACGCAGGGGTTGCCGGCGCAGTTCACGCTGACGCTGTACCCGGGCTCGGTGTTCTTCATGCCGCTGTCCACCAACCGCTTGTACGTGCACGAGATCGTGCCGTCCGAGCTGGACGCCGCGCGGCTCCCGACCCGCCTGGGCTACGTCGCCCGCTGCTCCAACGCCGAGGCCGTCCACCAGGAGGGCCGCACCTTCGTCGCGATCGACGGCGCGCTCGCGCCGCTCGAAGCCCCGACGCCCGAAGGGATGGACGAACTCCGCCGCCTGTACGCCGAAGAGAACCGCAGCTGCGGGCTCATCGACTACGGCGACAAGATCCGCTTCAGCATGAACGAGGGCGACTACCGCGCGCCCACCTACGACCCGGCGGATGAGTTTCGTGTCTACGCCGTGCCCGCAGCGAGCGAGCTGTTCGCGGAGCTGTCGGTGTCGGCGCCCTTCGAGGACGTGGGGAAGGGTCGACGAGGGGCTGTGCTCGTCGCGACCGATGATCGGCGCGGCGTCCCCCTCGTGCGCACCACCACCCGCTACACGCGCCCCGCGCAGCCGTTTGGTGCGTTGCACCGGCGGCTGGCGCAGCAGATTCGGGCGTGCGCTTCCCTCGCGAAGGGCTTCAACAACGCGCTCATCGAGGCGTACACGAACGCCTGCACCACCATGGGCGCTCACTCCGACCAGGCCCTCGACCTCGATGACACCTCGGAGATCGCCCTCTTCTCCTGCTACCAACACCCCGACACCGCGCGGCCGTCGCGACGCCTCCTCGTCGAGTCGAAGGAGCCCGGCGGTGCGTCCTTCGCGATCCCGCTCGCGCACCACAGCGTGGTGGTGTTCTCGGTGGAGACCAACCGGCGGTTTCGCCACCGGATCGTGCTCGACGCCGTCGCAGGTGAGCCCGACAACCCGTGGATCGGCGTCACGTTTCGAAGCGCGAAGACCTTCGTGCGGTACCGCGAGGGGCAGTGCGTCCTCGCCGACGACACGCCCCTGACGCTGGCGAGCGAGGCGGAGAGCCGCACGTTCTACGGACTGCGGCGGCGGGAGAACGAGGAGACAGACTTCGTGTGGCCGCGCGTGGCCTACACGGTCAGCGCGAGCGATCTGCTGTCGCCGGCAACGACGGGTTGAGGGAGCGAGCGGCGATCAGCGGTAGACCACGCGGCCGCCGCTCATCTCCTGTTGGCGACGGCCCGAGGTGAGCGTGTCGCCCTCGGAGTAGATGGTGATGTTGCCGATGGCGCTGAAGGTGCGGTTGTAGGCGCGGTAGGTGTTGCCGCGCGACCAGAGGTCGGAGTGGGTGGTGGGGATGAGGCCGAGCACGTCGAGGGTGTCGCCCCGCACGGCGTCGTCGCAGCCGTCGAAGAGGCTCGCCTCCACCGTGATGCGCGCGCCGCCCTTGAAGCGCACGCAGCGCGGGCTGTTGACGAAGGTGGTCCCCGCGATGCGGAGGTCGTTGCCGAAGTTGAGCTGGAGGAGCTTGTCGCGCTCGGCGACGGTGGGGTTGCCGTGGAACCAGGAGTTCTCGATGGTGATGCGCCAGGTGTTGTACTGCGTCGTGAGCGCGTCTTCGCACGCGTAGCCGTACACGTGGTCGAGCACGACGTTCTCGACGCGCGCCTGGTTGTTGTAGCCCTGGCCCATGCCCACGGCGGCGCCGATGTGAATGCCGTCGGGCGCGTTGCGGTAGCCGAAATTGCGCACCGTGACGTTGCTCGACGCGATGTGGAGAATGGGCGGCTGGTTCTCGAGCTGGATGCAGCGCCCGGTGCCGGCCCAGACGTGCATCACGTTGCCGAAGTCGTAGACGCCCGGCGTCCGCAGCACGATGGTGGTGCGAATGGACTCGTTGCGCACCGTCCGCGGCGCCGCCGTCCCGAGGGGCGCGCCGACCGGCAGCACCACGCCGCCACCGGTGGGCGTGAACGTCACCCAGGCCGGCAAGCCCGCGGGGCGGGTCACCGTCGCGTCGGCCCGCGCGTCCACCGCGACCGGTCGATCGGGCGAGGTGTCCACGGGCGGACGGTCGATCGCGGAGGTGCTGTCCGTCTCGGGAGCGTCCATCGCGACGTCGTCGGCGGCATCGGTTGCATCGAGGGGCGCCGCGGCGTCGGGGGCGGCGTCGTCGCCGGGTGTGGGCGCGTCGATCACCGACGGCGCGTCAACCGCATCCTGCGGGTCGGGCGCGTCGTCGATGACGACCACGTCGTCTGGGGTCGGCACCATCTCGTCATCGGCACCGCATCCGAGGTTGGATGCCAGGACGGAGGCGACCCACAGGAAGCGTAGCTTCATCCGACGATGGTATCTCACCCGATGCCCGGGCAGAGAGGGCCATTCGGTAGCGCTGCCAACGCGAGGGCGAGACGCGCGGTGCGCCGGTGTCCTATCGTCTGCGCGTGAATAGGTTCATCCGGGCGTGCGCGCTGGTTCTCGGGCTCTCGAGCTGCACCGAGGGCGTGCCCGTCACCGACCCCCCCGACGCGCGGGCCTTCACCTGCGGCGGGGCCGGGCGTAGCCGCTGCGTCGTCGAGGTCGACGTGGGCACCCGCTTCGCCTGCGCGGCGCTCGCCGACGGAACCGTCTGGTGCTGGGGCCGCAACGACGAGCGCCAGCTCGGCTACGAGAGCACGGAGCTCTGCCCCGTCGCGCTCTCCGGCGGGCAGACGCGCGGCGTGGCGTGTCACCTCTACCCCCGCCAGGTGCCGGGCCTCGCCGAGGTCGTCGCGGTGCGCACCGGCGGCGCCCACGCGTGTGCGCGCACCGCGGCGGGTGGCGTCCGCTGCTGGGGCGGCAACGCGGCGGGCCAGCTCGGCAACGGCGCGACGCTGCCAGGCACCTCCCCCGCCGCCGTCCCCGGGCTCACCGACGTCACGACCCTCGCCGCGGGCGCCCGCCACACCTGCGCGCTCACGGGCGGTCGCGTGCTCTGCTGGGGCGCCAACGACCGCGGGCAGATTGGCCTCGAGCGCGCGCCCTCGATGTGTACCGCCACGGGCCTCGCGGTGCCCTGCGCGCGCACGCCGACAGAGGTGCCGCAGCTCACCGGCGTCGTCGACCTCGTGGCGGGCGACGAGCACACGTGCGCGCTCACCGCGTCGGGCGTGGTGCTGTGCTGGGGGTCCAACGCGCTCGGCGAGCTCGGCAACGGCACCTCGGGCGCGACGCCCACCCCGATGCCACAGATCGTGACGGCGGGCGCGCAGCAGCTCCGCGGCGTGCGCTCCCTCTCGGCGGGGGCGCATCACACGTGCGCGCTCCGCGACGACGGCGCCGTGCTCTGCTGGGGCGGCGCCGACCGCGGACAGCTCGGCGCGCTGCCGGTCATGCGCCCGACGTCGCCGTGCGGCGGGCGCTGCTTCGAATCTGCCGTCGCGGTGCCGGGGTACGTGGGCGCGGCCCCGATCGAGGGCGAAGACGCGGGCTTCGACGCCGCGACGAGCGACGCCGCCCTCGACGGAGCGCCCGCCGACGCCCGCCGCGCCGACGTCACCGACGCACGCGCCGACGTCACCGACGTGGCCAACGTCACCGACGCGGCCGACGTCACCGACGCGGTCATCGCGCTGCCGCCGGGCGTGGCGACGGCTGTCTCCGCGGGGACTGTGCACACATGCGTTCTGCTCGACGACCGCACGGTGCGCTGCTGGGGATCGAACCGCGGCGGCGAGCTCGGTGACGGGCTCGTGGGCGAAGGGGGTCCGCTGCCCGCGGTGGTGATCGCGTCGCCCGGCTCGGCGGCCACCAACCCCTTGCAACGGGTGATCGCGCTCGCATCCGGCACGGGTTCAACCTGCGCGCTGCTCGACGACCGGAGCCTCCGCTGCTGGGGCTCGAACGAGACGGGCGCCCTCGGCGTGGGCACCCTCGACGCGCACCTCGGCCCCGTCGCGGTGACGTGGTGAGCGCGCGGCGCTTCGCCCTCACCGCGGCCCTCTGCGCGGCCTGCGCGAACACGGCCGTCGACGCCCCCGGCACGGACAGCGGCCTGCCGTCAGCGCCTGACGGAGGGTCGTGCGTCGCGGGGGCTGCGACGGCACAGTTTCGCGGGCAGGTGGCGCCGTCGAGCACCCTGCGTCCGGGCGAGCGGGCGGCGGTGTCGGTCACCTTCGACAACTGCAGCGGCGCGGCGTGGACGGCGGGCTCCTACGAGCTCATCCCGCGCCCGGGAACGGTCTCTCCGTGGGGCGTCTCGCGCGTCGCGCTCCCTCACGACGTCGCCGCGGGCGAGCGCGTGACGATCGCGTTCGAAGTGCAGGCGCCCACCGAGCCGGGGACGTACCGCTTCGGGTGGGCGCTCGCGCGAGACGGCGCGGAGACGTTTCAGGAGTTCACCCCGGTGGTGGAAGTGCAGGTGCGCTCGTCGGCGAGCTGCGCCCTCGCGGGCCCGGTCTCGCGCTTCCGCGTGCAGACGCCGCCGCCGCGCTTCGTGGGGCAGCGCGAGCCCGTGCGGGGAACGGTGACCTTCGCCAACTGCGGCAGCACCCCGTGGACGCGCGCGGCGGGCTTCGCGCTCGTCCCCGCCGTACCCGACGGGCGCTGGCGCTGGGGCGTGACCCGCGTCGAGCTCCCCCGCGACGTCCCCTACGGCACCGAGGTGACCATTCCCGTCGAGGGAACCACCCCCGATGCGCCCGGCGCGGCCCCGTGGGCCTGGAGCGTCGCGCGCGGAGACGCACCCATCGGCGAGCCCTCGCCCGCCGTCGACCTCGTGGTGAGCCCGCGCTTCGACTGCGCCACGGGCGACCCCGCGGCGCGCTTCGTCGAGCAGAACCAGCCCGCGGAGCTCGACCCTTCGCAGACCGCCGCGGTCGACCTCACCTTCGCCAACTGCGGCGACGCCGTGTGGGACGCGACGTACCGACTTCAGTCCGTGGCCCCCGCGGTCGCCGGGCGTTGGGGCGTCGGCGCGGTGCCGCTCCCCTTCCCGGTGGCGCCAGGGTTTCGCGCGACGACGTCGTTTCGCATCACGGCGCCCCGCGAGGCGGGCCCGCACGCGTACCGTTGGGCCGTCGCGCGGGGCGAGACCGCGCTGCCCGACCCGTCGCCGTCGCGCACCATCACGGTGCGCCTCGGCCCCGGCCCATGCGCAGGGAGGCCCGTGCCCGGCGGCGTCACCGACCCCTACGGCTGGCGCGTCCACCCGATCTACCGCGACTGGCGCCTCCACACCGGCATCGACTTCGCGGGCCGATGGAACGTCACCGAGATCCGCTCGTGCCGCGCGGGCGTCGTCGTGCAGGCGGGCTGGCGCGGCTCGTACGGCAACACCATCGAGGTCGCCCACGGCGGTGGCATGAGCACCCTCTACGCGCATCAAAACCGCTTCGCGGACAACATCGCCGTGGGCGTGTCGGTCGCCGCGGGCCAGGTGATCGGCATCGTCGGGACCACCGGCGCGTCGACGGGCGCGCACCTCCACTTCGAAGTCCGCCTCGGCGGCTCACCCGTCGATCCAGCGCCCTACCTCTGACCGACGGGCCGTCGACGCATGTACAAATTCTCGTCGCGCGGGCGACGCGAAAACCGTTGGCCACGACGTATGACTCTGGCAGGTTTCGGCAGCGCGCCGCCGCACCAGAACACCGCGGGGAGAGCGCGCCGAAGAGGAGAGAGAGACGCCATGGCGACGAAGGTTCAGCAGTGGGACGAGACCGACTGGGGCGACACGGTGAGCGCGGTGGGGGTGGGCAACAAGCTCTACACCGTCGAGCGCGACGGCACCCTCTACAGCACGCACACGGGGTCGGGCAACTCCAAGGTGATCGGCGAGGGCTACAACACCCGCCTGCTCATCGCGAGCGGCTACGAGGACGGTGACCTCTACGCCATCGAGCGCAACGGCAACCTCTACAAGATCGACCGCAAGACGGGCGACTGGGAGGCGCTCTCGGAGGACGGCGACTGGTCGGACACCATCGCCGCGGACGTCAACGGCGACATCCTCTACACCATCGAGCGCGACGGCACGCTCTACAAGACCGACCTCACCGACTTCGACGAGGACTCCGAGGAGCTCGACGAGGGCTACGACACCAAGGCCATGTGGGCCTCCGGCGACTTCGTGTACGTGCTGGAGAAGAGCGGCACGCTCTACAAGGTGGACGGCGAGTCGGGCGAGTACGAGCAGCTCGGGCCGGACGGCGCGTACAGCGACACGCTCGCCGCCACCGTCCACGAGGGCCACCTCTGGGCGGTGGAGGACGACGGCGCGGTGGGCGTCACCTCGCTCGAAGACGGCGGCTACAGCGAGCACACGGGCGACGACTTCAGCGACGTGAAGCACCTCTTCTCCGCCTCGGGCCACGTCTACGCCATCCACCGCGACGGCACCCTCTCCATCATCTCCCTCGACTGATCGCCCGCGCCGTTCGGGTGTTTCTCTTCGGCGCGGGCCGTTGTAGAGCACCCGGCGGTGACCCCTCCCTTCTCCACGAAGTACGGCCCCTGGGCCGTCATCGCCGGCGCCTCCGAGGGCCTCGGGGCGGCCTTCGCTTCGGCCCTCGCCGCGCGCGGCCTCCACCTCCTCCTGCTCGCCCGCCGCGCCGAGCTCCTCGCCTCGGTCGCGGAGTCGTTGCGCGCCCGTCACGGCGTGGAGGTTCGCACCGCCGCGTGCGACCTCGCCCGGCCCGACCTCGCCGCCGCCCTCACCGAGCTCACCGCGGGCCTCGACGTGGGCCTCGCGGTGTACAACGCCGCCTTCGCGCCCGTCGGCGCGCTGCTCGACCGCCCCGTCGACGACCTCCTCCGCGTGGTGGACGTCAACGTCCGCGGCCCGCTGGTGTTCGCGCGCACGCTCGCCCCCGGACTCGTCGCGCGGGGCCGCGGGGGCGTCGTGCTGATGTCGTCGCTGGCGGGCTTCCAGGGGACGCCGCGCCTCGCCACGTACGCGGCGAGCAAGGCCTTCAACATCGTGCTCGGTGAGGGGCTGTGGGCCGAGCTCGCGCCCCGTGGTGTCGACGTGCTCACGTCGTGCGCGGGCGCCATCCGCACGCCGGGCTACGCGAAGACGGCGGCGGGCGACGCGCCCGGGACGCTCGACGCCGACGCGGTGGCGGAGAAGACCCTCGACGCCCTCGGCCGCGGCCCCCTCGTGGTGCCCGGCGCGACCAACCAGCTCGCTCGCTTCGTGCTCGGCCGCGTCCTCTCGCGCCGCGGCGCCGTCGCCGTCATGGCCCGCTCCACCCAGGACCTCGCATGAACCTCCCCGGCTTCTTCGCCCCGTGGATCGTCTACGCCGTGGTCACCGCGCTCCACGTCGTGCTCCCGGCGCGGCGCGTCGACGGCTACGTCATCGACCCGTCGACGCAGCGCCCCTACCGCTACCGGCTCAACGGGCTGGTGGTGTACCTCGTCACCGTCGCTCTCTGGGCGCTGGTGTGTTCGCAGGGGTGGCTCCCGTGGGACTACTTCTGGACGACGCGCTGGTGGGGCCTCGCGGGGGCCTGCACGCTGGGGCTCCTCTTCACGCTGGCGCTCGTGCTCCCGGCGCCGCCGACGGGCCGCGGCCTCGCCGCCGACCTCTTCTTCGGCCGCCCCGAGAACCCCCAGTGGCTCGGCGGTCACGTCGACGCGAAGATGTGGCTCTACCTCGTCGGCGCGACGATGCTCGGCCTCAACCTCTACTCCTTCGCGATGCACCAGCGCATCACCTTCCCCGACGCCATGTCACCGGGGGTGGTCCTGTACGCGGGGCTCTTCAGCTTCTTCCTCTGCGAGTACCTCTTCTTCGAGCGAGTCCATCTCTACACGTACGACTTCTTCGCCGAGCGGGTGGGCTTCAAGCTGGGCTGGGGCTGCCTCGTCTTCTACCCGTATTTCTACGGCGTCGGGCTGTGGTCGGTGGGCGACCTCCCCGACCCCGGCGCGCCCCTCGCGCTGCGGGTGGCGGCGGCGGTGGTGTTCTTCACGGGGTGGTCGCTCGCGCGCGGGGCCAACATGCAGAAGTACACCTTCAAGCGCGACCCGACGAAGCCCTTCCTCGGGCGCATCGCGCCGGAGGTGGTGAGCGACGGCGAGCGCAAGCTGCTGGTGAGCGGCTTCTGGGGGCTCTCGCGGCACATCAACTACCTCGGCGAGGTGCTCATGGCGACGGGCCTCGCGCTCGCCCTCGGCCGCCCCGGATCGCTCGGCGTGTGGCTCTATCCCCTCTACTACGTGGCGCTCCTGGTGCCGCGGCAGCTCGACGACGACCGCCGCTGCGCCGCGAAGTACGGCGCCCTTTGGGACGCGTACGTGAAGCGCGTGCCGTACCGCATCGTGCCGGGGGTGTACTGATGGCCGACGGGGGCGCACGGTGCCCCCGCGCCGCACGCCTCCGCGGCTGAGTGACATTCCCCGCCCGCACCGACCTCCCCATTTCTTGCGCGGACGGGCGCGGTTGACATAGGTACCGCCCATGCGACTCACCCGATGGATCGGAGTTGTGAGCGTGCTCGCCCTCGCGGCCTGCAGCTCACCTCGTGGCGGCACTGGCGGCGGCACGGACAAGGACGCGGGTGAGGACACCCCCGCCACCGGCGACGTCACCTCCATGGACAGCCCGAGCGGCAAGGACGCGCCCGTCACCCCCGACGCGCCCGTCACCCCCGACGCGCCCGTCACGCCCGACGTACCCGTCACCCCCGACGTACCCGTCACCCCCGACGTCCCCACCGTCCGCTGCGGCGACGGCACCTGCTCCCCCGGCGAGACCTGCGAGAGCTGCCGCGCCGACTGCGCGTCGATGTGCCCGCCGCCGCCCGACGTCCCCGTCGGCCCCCGCTGCGGCGACGCCATGTGCAACGGCGACGAGACCTGCACCACCTGCCCCGTCGACTGCGGCATCTGCATGGAAGACCGCTGCCGCGTCACCACGGTGTGCCTCGACTGCACGCGCCGCGCGATCCCCTGCGGCTGGTGCGCCGAGTCGAACTCCTGCATGAGCATCAACCCGATCACGGGCATGCCCGACATGGGCGGGAGCTGCCCCTCGCGCCCCGTCATGGCCGGCGGATCGTGCACCGCCCCCGACCCCTGCGCGGCGCTCACCACCTGCGGCGCCTGCGCGGCCAACACGGCCTGCGGCTGGTGCGCGGGCCTCAACCGCTGCGTCCCCGGCACCGCGACGGGCCCGTCGCCCGCGGTGACGAGCTGCGGCACCTGGACGCGCTCGGCCGCGAGCTGCGGCGGCACCACCACCGGCGTGCTCACCCCCTGCGCCGCGGGCGTCGCCCAGGGCCCTTCGCGCAACTGCGGCTGGCGCCCGGGCGTCACGCTCTCCTGTACGCCGGGCCGCGCGACGATGGTCGGGTGCAGCGGCACCATGGGCACCGGCTCGCTCTGCCAGCCGCCCTACGGCGTGTGCGCGGGCGACCCGGTGATCCGCGTGTGTCCGGGCACCACCCCGTGCACCTCGTCCACCGCGCTGACGGCCGCGTCGGGCAGCTTCGACGACGCCTGCGGCACCTGCCCGTCGGCCTACGTGACCTGCCCCACCTCGGGCCAGATCCACGTACTCACGGGGGACTACGACTCCAACGTGATGATGCAGACCGGCACCTGCACCCCCGCCGCCCGTTAGCACCTCCCGCCTCCCGCGCGCACCCTCGCGCCACTTTTCCCAGACCGCCCCGCCGAGCTGATCCGTCGTAGCGCAACCGTCGCGCGGCCTGCGCGCCTACCCGGAGGAAGTTCATGGGTCTCATGGAGACGTCTGCCCAGCGTGGGCACACGATCGGTCTCGTCACGCTCGCCCTCACCCTCTCGTGCACCACCGCTCGTCCGCGCGTCGCGCACACCGTCGCCGCGAGCACCGCCAGCACGCCAGGCGCCGACGCGCCGCGCGGACCGCGGGGGCTGCGACCCGTTCGTCTCGCCGCGTGCGCGCCGCAGCGGGGGGCACGACTGCCGGTTCACACCGCGCAGGGGGGCAACGAGGCGGCGCGGCGGGGGGCGCAGCGGGGGCTGGAGTTTGTCGCCCGTGAGGCCATCACCTGGCAGGGGCAGCACCACTGCTATGGGTGCCACGTCCAGGCCGTCACCTTCGAGGCCCTCACGGTGGGGAGGCAGCACCAGTACGACGTGCCGCGCGCGCAGTTCGACCAGGTTCTCTTCGGGCTGACGGACATCAACGGCGGGCATCGCCACACGGGCGGGCTCTCGGTGGGCGGCGCCCCCGGGCACCTCGTCGAGACGGCGCGGGCCTTCGGCGGCGCGGCCTTCGCGCGCTACGACGCGTCCCTCGGCGGTGAGCTCCGCGACGACCTCCTCGCCGTCGCCGCGCAGGTGCTGGAATACCAGAACGAAGACGGCTCGGTGCGCACCACCGACACGCGCTTCCCCGTCGTGGCGGGGCTGATGCAGGCCACGACGCAGGCGCTCCAGACGTGGCACCAGGCGCACGCGCGCACCGCCGACGAGCGCTGGCTCGCGCCCATCCGCCGCGCCGAAGGGTGGATGCAGACGCAGGCCCGCCGCCTCTCCGACGACCCGAGCGCGACGCTGGTCGACCTCAACTACGCGGTGATGGGGCTCCGCGAGGCGGGGGCCCAGCCCGGCGAGGCCACGCTGCGCGCGCTGGCCGACCGGATCCGCTCGCGGCAGCAGCGCGACGGCGGCTGGGCGTACCGGCCGACGGAGACGAGCTCCAACGCGTTCGCGACCGGGCAGGCGCTCTACGCGCTGCGCACGGTGGGGGCGAGCGACGGCGACGCGGTGGTGGCCCGCGGCATGGGCTGGCTGCTGGAGAACCAGGCCCAGGACGGCGGCTGGTCGCACAACGGGAGCGGCAAGGCCGAGGCGATGTGGGCGGTGTTCGGGCTGGTGTCGCTCGACGTGCTCTCGGTGGACGCCGACGGCGTGCGCGACGGCGAGCACACGAGCGGGCTCCTCCGCGTGCAGGGCCGGGCCACCGACAACAGCGGCGCGGCGGTGGAGCACCTCGACGTGCTCATCGATGACGTCCCCCTCGCGCGCGGGTGCGGGGCCACGGTGGAGCACGCGGTGGATGTGTCGACGCTGGAGTCGGGGCCCCACGTGCTCGACGTGGTGGCGACCAACGGGCGCGGGCAGACGTCGCGGCGGCGCGTGGAGTTCTACACGGGCGAGCACTACCTCACGCGCGTGGGATCGCACTTCGAAGGCAACACCACGGCCCTCTCGTGGCGCAACGTCGCGCCCGAGACGGTGCGGGGCACGGTGCGGCTGCGGGTGTACACAACGCGCGGCGAGACCGGCGCGCGCGACCGCGAGGTGTTTCACCGCGATGAAGCCGCGCAGCCCGGCCCCATGCGCGCCACGTGGGACGGCACCGCCGCCGACGGGACGGCCCTCCCCCGCGGGCGCTACGTCGCCGAGGTGAGCTTCCACGACGCGAGCGGGCGCGCGGTGCAGTCGGTGGAGGTTCCGTTTGTTCACGACACGCCGGAGGCGCAGCGGGCGGCCTTCGCCGAGGTGGAGGGCAACCTCCAGGCGCAGGGGAGCGGGAGCGCGGCCAACACGATCGTCGAGCTGGTGGACGATCACGGGCGCGTGGTGCAGCAGACCGCCACGACGGAGCAGGGCAACTACCGCTTCCGCAACGTCGACCAGGGCAACTATCGGGTGCGCGTGCGCCGCGCGGGCTTCCACGCCGCGGAGACGCGCGTGCGGGCCGCCCGCGGGAGCTCGGCGCCGGCCGCCGCGATGCAGATGGACCTCGCCTACTGACCCCGCTGGCTACCTCGACCAGCTCTTCCAGTAGTCGGCCCACTCCACGGCGTCGGCCGTGGGGGCGACGTCGAGGGGGTTCTTCGTGTCGAGCATCACGGCCACCTCGTCGGTGTGGGTGACGTTCGTGGTGCGCCCGATGGCCTTGGGCTGCGGGCCGTGGTGGATGCCCTGGGGGTGCAGCGTGAGCATCCCGGGCTTGATCCCCTCGCGCGAGAAAAACTGCCCGCGGTGGTAGAAGATCACCTCGTCGAAATCGATGTTCGAGTGATAGAAGGGGACCTTCATCGCGCGGGGGTCGCCGTTCTCCAGCGGGCGCGGGAGGAAGGTGCAGATGACGGCGTTGTGCATCACGAAGGTGGAGTGCGCCGACGGCGGGAGGTGGTAGCGGTCGGAGAGCACCGGGCGGATGTCGCGCACGTTGAGCTGCATCACCGTGAGCGTCCCCTTCCAGCCCACCGTGTTGATGGGGCACGTGGCGAAGAACACCCGCGTCACCTCGCCCCGCCGCAAGATGCGGAGCTCGTACTCGCCGCGGGCGTCGGGTGTCGCGGTGGAGGGCTCGTCGGGCGTCGGCACGCGCACCACCGCGGGGTCGAAGAGGGCGTGCTGCCCGAGCATCCCGCGGTCGGGGAAGCTCACCTCGCTGAAGGCCTCCACCGTGAGGAAGCGCGTCGGCGACGTCGGCGCGAGGCGGTACACCGTGCCCCGCGGCACCAGGAGGTAGTCGCCGGGCTCGTAGGAGAGCGGGCCGAAGTCGGTCTCCATCCGCCCCGCGCCCTCGTGGATGAAGAGCACCTCGTCGCCGTCGGCGTTGCGGTAGAAGTACGGCATCGGCTCGGTGAGCGTCGCCGTGTGGAGCGCCACGTCGGCGTTGGCAAGCACCCGCCGCCGCGCCGCGAGGAGGTCGCCGCCGGAGGGCGCGTCGACGGCGTTGAGGTCGTAGGCGCGGGGCTTGAGCGGGCCCTCGATGCGGGTCCACCCGACGGGGGCCTCGGCCCGGTAGAGGTGCGCGTAGCGACCGAAGAAGCCGTTGCGCGCGTACTCTTCTTCGACCGTTCCTTCGGGGACGCCCACGTGCGCCTGGAGCGCGACGCGTCCGCGGATGTAGGGGATGTCCATGGGCCAACGGTGGCCCCGGCGATGGTGTGAAGAAAGCACGAAGTTCTGCCAGAGATGGTGCATCGGATGTACCGTCTCCCCGATGGTCGTCACGCTCGATCAGGCCCGCGCTCTCGATGCCCTCGCGCGCCACGGCACGTTCGCA
Organism: Polyangiales bacterium; assembly: GCA_044375895.1. Classification (GTDB taxonomy): domain Bacteria; phylum Myxococcota_A; class Polyangia; order Polyangiales; genus CAISKJ01. Next base: position 38,734 of record JBILLV010000009.1, read on the forward strand.
AAGGCCGCCGCGGCCCTCGGTCGTCAGCACACCGCCGTCCTCGCCGCCATCCGCGCGATGGAGGCGCAGACCGACCTCACCCTCCTCGACCGGACGGGCTACCGCACCAAGATCACCCCGGCGGGCGAGCTCGTCCTCGCGCAGTGCCGACGGATGCTGGAGGCCGAGCGTGAGCTCGGGGCCCTCTGCGATGTCCTCCGCACGGGCTGGGAGCCGCGGCTCGGCGTCGTGCTCGACGGGGTGGTTCCCGCGGCGCCCCTCCTGCGCGTGGTGGGCGAGCTGGCGCGGGAGAAGGTGCCGACGCGGCTGCGCGTGACCACGGAGTTTCTCGGCGGCGTCGAGGAGGCCTTCACGCGCGACGGGGCCGACCTGATGATCTCCGTGCTCCCGCCCCAGTCCGTCGCCCTCCGCGGCACCCCGCTGGCGCCCATCCGCGCGCTCCTCGTCGCCCGCAAAGACCACCCCCTCGTGGCGCGCGGCGCGGCGGTGAGCGACCACGACCTCTGCGGCCAGGTGCTCCTCATGGTGCGCGGCGACGACCCGCGCCTCCAGCTCAGCACGGCCGCGCTGCCGGTCGCCACGGTGGTTCACCTCAACGATTTCCACGCGAAGCGACAGTGCCTGCTCGAAGGCCTCGGCTACGGCTGGATGCCCGAGCACCTCATCGGCCCCGAGCTTCGCCGCGGTACCCTCGCCCGCGTCCGCTGGAAGGGAAGGAGCGCCCACGCCTTCCAACCCCACGTCTACCACCGCGCCCAGGCGACGCCCGGCAAGGCCGCCCGCCGCGTCCTCGAGGCGCTGCGGCGTGCATGACGCGCGTATCGCCGCCCGCGCGAATCTCCTACGCTCGGGGAGATGAAGCCCTCCCTCGCCGCGCTCTCCCTCGGGTTGTTGCTCACCCTCGCCGCGTGCAGTGAGACCGGCACCGCGTCGATGGCCGACAGCAGCCCCGACCGCCCTGCGCCGATGGACGTCGCGCCCGATCTCCCCGCGCCCATGGATGTCGCGCCCGACCTCCCCGCCGACGTCGCGAAGGACCTCGCCCCGCCCGATCAGCCCGCCCCGATGGACGCGGCGATGGACGCCCCCGCGGACGCGCCGCCGCCGGGCTGTACGGGCTCGCGCGACTGCGCCCCGGGCGAGTACTGCACGGCCGCGCGGCGCTGCGAATCGGGCTGCGGTGACGACGCGGACTGCGCGGGCGACGGCGGCCTCACCCGCTGCGACCCCGTCCGTCACGTGTGCGCCCGCTGCGCCAACGACGACCACTGCCCCGCGGGCGAGGTGTGCCAGCTCGGATCGTGCGCCCCCGGCTGCACCCCGGCCCACGCCTGCGCCACGGGACGATCGTGCTGCGCGGGGACGTGCCTCGACCTCACCGCCGACCCCGCCCACTGCGGCGCCTGCATGACGGGCTGCGCCGCGGGCGACAACGCCACCGCGGCCTGCGCGATGGGGCGCTGCGGGCTCACCTGTGCGGCAGGCTTCGCCGACTGCGACGGTGACGCCACCAACGGCTGCGAGTCCTCGCTCCAGGGCGCGGCGAGCTGCGGCCGCTGCGGCAACGCGTGCCCCCCGGCGACGCCCCTCTGCGCGCGGGCCATGGACGGCACCCTCGCCTGCGGAACGGGCTGCATGGGCGCTCAGCTCCGCTGCGGGAGCGAGTGCGTCGACCCGCAGGGCGACGCGGCCCACTGCGGCGCCTGCGGCAACGCGTGCCCCACCGGCGCCAACGCGTCGCGGGCGTGTCTGATGGGGACGTGCGGCCTCGCGTGCAACCCCGGCTTCGCCGACTGCGACCGCGGCGCCGCCAACGGCTGCGAGGTCGACCTGCGCACGAGCCCGTCGCACTGCGGCGCCTGCGGGTCGGCGTGCACCGCGGGGCCCAACGCCACCGCGGCCTGCGCGATGGGCCGCTGCGTCACCACCTGCGTCGAGGGCTTCGCCGACTGCGACGGCGACGCCGCCAACGGCTGCGAGGTGAACACCCGCACCAACGCCGCGAGCTGCGGCGCGTGCGGGCGCGTGTGCCCCGACGGCGCCAACGCGTCGGCGGTGTGCGCGATGGGGACGTGCGGGCTCACCTGCAACGCGGGCTTCGCCGACTGCGACGGGATGAGCGCCAACGGCTGCGAGGCCTCCCTCGGCGCCACCGGGAGCTGCGGCCGCTGCGGCAACGCGTGCTCGGGCGCGACCCCCGTGTGCTCGGCGGCGATGGGCGCGTGCGTGTCGGGCTGCGCGGCGTCGCAGGTGCGCTGCGGGATGACCTGCGAAGACACCCAGGTGGCCGTCGACCACTGCGGCGGCTGCGGCATGGCGTGCCCCGAGCCCGCGCGGGCGACGCGCTCGTGCGCGGCGGGGCGCTGCGGCTTCACGTGCGAGGCGGGCTACGGCGACTGCGACGGGATGGCCGCCAACGGGTGCGAGGTGAGCCTCCAGACGAGCGCGCGCCATTGTGGGCGGTGCGGGCTCGCGTGCGCCGCGGGCCTGGAGTGCCGCAGCGGCGGGTGCACGCCGGCGTACACGAGCTGCCGAGGGGTGCTCGACGCGGGCCTCTCGACGGGCGACGGGGTGTACACGCTGCTCGTCTCGGGGATGCCGACGCCGATGCGCTGCCTCATGAGCGCCGACGGCGGCGGGTGGACGCTGGTGGGCAACTTCCCTTACCCCGGCGGAACCGCGGGGGTGCCGGGGTGGACGAGCGGCGCGCGGGTGGGGACGTCGTTCACGGACGTGGCGCGGCCCTTCAAGCTGTCGGACGCGGAGATCAACGCGCTGCGGACGACGGGCTTCCGCGCGCGGGGGACGGCCACGCGCTGCGTCGAGGGCCCGTGCTCGGTGGACACCACGCTCTACTGGCGGCCGACGTGCCTCTACGCCAGCGGGAGCAACTCGCCCGCGTGCTACACGGCCTTCCGCGACGCGGCCTTCACCGTGCCTGAGAGCGCCGCGGCGCCGTGCGCGTGGCACTGGGGGCTGGTGGCCTCCAACTGCTCGACGACGGCGACGATGGGCACCTCCCACGTCAGCGAGCACGTCTTCGTGGGCAACTACCAGAGCTACGTCCACGCCTACGACGGGCGCGCCGGGGAAGACCCGAGCGTGCAGTTCTGGGTGCGCTGACCGCGCGTCAGTGGTCGCGGGCGTGGGCGAGGCAATACTCGGTCGGCTTGCCGCACTTCGCGCAGGAGCACACGCGGATGTCGACCGAGCGGTCTTCGTCGGTGACGCCGCAGAGGGCGCACTTGCGCACGCGGGCCCCGACGCCGCCGTCGTCGCGGAAGCGCCGCCCCTCGCCGACGCGCGCGCCGCGCTGGACAAACCGGCGGACGAGGGACACCAGCGTCGGGGTGAAGAAGAGGAGGTAGTTGCCGATGGCCACCAGGGGCATGAGGCCCTGACGCCCCGGGAGCGTCCCCACCAGTTAGAGGAGCCCGATGCCGTCGAGGAGCGCGAGCCACTTGATGGGCACGGGGATGATGAAGAACACCAGGATGCGCTCCTCGGGGTACAGCGTCGCGTACGCGAGGAAGAGCGCCATCAACAGGTAGCCGTTGGTGCCCGGCAGGTGGAACGCGAAGGCCGCGATGGTGGTGCAGATCATCCCGACGACCCACCACACGACGTACTTCGCCGCGCCCCAGTCCGACTCCAGCGTGGTGCCCATGCGGTAGAGCCAGAAGAGCGCGAAGACGACCCAGATGGGCGAGCTCGACGGCGGCAGGATGAGGTAGGTGAAGAGCCGCCACACCTGGCCTTGCATCACCTTGTCGGCGTCGAGACGGAGCACCTCGCTGAAGCCGGGGGCGAAGAGATCCATCACGAACATCGCCCCCATCAGGCCCACCAGCCAGTAGGTGAGGTTGCCGGGGAGGTGCCGCCCGTAGCGCCGCTCGAGGGCGGCCAGCCATCGTTCCATGGTGGGTCGAGGCTCTATCATGGGCGGCCCCTGGAGCGCATCTTCCCCGCCCATGGGTTTGTCTCCGCGCATTGACATCCACCCCGCCCTTGCCACATGAGCGACCGCATGAAGCTCTCCTCGCACCTCCTCGCCCTCGCCCTCCTCGCGGGCTGCGGCGCCTCGCAGACGGCCGCCCAGACGGCGCCCGTCGTCGGCGCCAACGCCCCCGCGGTGGCCTTCGGCTCCATCGACGCGGCCCTCGTCGGCGGGCACCGCTCCGCCGCCAACCGCGCCCGTGACGCGCACCGCCACCCGCGCGAGACGCTCGCGTTCTTCGGCGTTCAACCCGGCCAGACGGTGGTCGAGCTCTCCCCGGGCGGCGGCTGGTACACCGAGATCCTCGCGCCGCTCTTCCACGACCAGGGGCAGCTCGTGGCCGCGATCCCCTCGACGACGGGGACGCGCGCGCGCTACGCGGCCAACTTCCAGACCTTCCTCACCACGCGCCCCGATCTCTACGGCAACGTGCGCACGGTGACCCTCGAAGCCCCCGCGCAGGTCACGCTCGGCCCGGCCCAGTCGGCCGACGTGGTGCTCACCTTCCGCAACCTCCACGGGTGGATCAACGACGGCGTCGCCGCGCAGGTGTTCACCGCGGCCTTCCAGGTGTTGAAGCCCGGCGGGGTGTTCGGCCTCGTGGAGCACCGCGCCAACGCCGGCACCGACCCCGCGACGACGGCGCGCCAGGGCTACGTCAGCGAGGCGGCCACCATCGCGCTCGCCGAGGCCGCGGGCTTCACCCTCGAAGAGCGCTCGGAGATCAACGCCAACCCGCGTGACACGAAGGACTACGCCGACGGCGTCTGGGCCCTCCCGCCCACGCTCCGCGGCGGCGACCGCGACCGCGAGCGCTTCGTCGCCATCGGCGAGAGCGACCGGATGACCCTCCGCTTCCGCCGCCCCGCCGCCCCCGCCGCGCGCTGACAACGGGTGTAGCCACGGCGCCCCGTTCTCGGCATCCTCGCGGGTCGTGAACGCCCTCCACCGCTGGTCGATCCTCGCGTCGCTGCTCGCCGCCTGCGGGCACGCGCGCTCCCCCGCCGCCACCGGCGCCACGAGCGCCCCCGCGACGCCCGCCGCCGCGCTCCTCGCCCCGCAGCACGCGGCGACCTTCGCCCGCTTCGCCGTCGCCGCCGACCACCCGGAGGCGTCGCGCGCGGGCGCCGAGGTGCTCGCCGCGGGGGGCAACGCCGCCGACGCCGCGGCCGCGGTGATGCTCGCGCTCGGCGTGGTGTCGCCCGCGTCGAGCGGCCTCGGCGGCGGCGGCTTCGCGCTCTACTACCGGGCGCGCGACCGAAGCGTGACCTTCCTCGACTTCCGCGAGAAGGCCCCGGCGGCGGCCACCGCGACGATGCTCGCGCGACCGCCCGGCGCCCCCGACGCGGGCGCTCCGCCGCGTCCGATGGGTCCGTCCGTGGGCGTGCTCGGCGAGCCGCGCGGCATCGAGGAGCTGCTGCGCCGCTTCGGTTCCATCGAGCGAGCCCGCGTGGTCGAGCCCGCCGTCCGACTCGCGGAGGAGGGCTTCACGCCGAGCGCGCACATGGCCGCGCTCTCGCAGCGCTTCGTGGGGGCGCTCCGCCGTGATCCCCTCGGGCAGACGTGGGTCGCCGACGGCGCCGAGGGCATCCGTGCGGGCGTCACGCTGCGCAACCCCGCCCTCGCCCGCACGCTCCGCACCTTCGCCGCTGAGGGGGCGCGCGCGTTCTACGAAGGCCCGCTCGCCGAGGAGATCGTGCGGACGGCGCGGGCCGCGGGAGGCATCCTCACGGCCGACGACCTGCGCGCCTACCAGGTGACCGAGCGGACGCCCCTCGAAGGCAACCGCTACGGCCACCGCTGGGTCACGGCGCCGCCGGAGAGCGCGGGCGGGTACACGCTCCTCGCGAGCCTCGCCCTCATGGAGCGCTGGGTGCCCGCTTCGAACGCCGCGCCCGACGAGGCCGACGTCCTCCACGCGCTCGCCGAGTCGTGGCGAGGGCCCTTCGTCGACCGCGCCCGCTACTTCGGCGACCCGGATTTTGTGCGGGTCCCGGTCGACGCGCTGCTGGCGCCGGCGCGCCTCGCCGCCCGCGCCGCGGTGTTCGACCCGGCGCACGCGCGGCCCTCGATGGCCTACGACCTCCCGCTACCCGAAGGCCCCGCCACCACCCCCGCGGCCGTCCCTGTCGGCACGGGCACCTCGCACCTCTGCATCGTCGACGCTGAGGGCAACGTCGCGAGCGTCACCACCACGGTGAACATCCCCTTCGGCGCGGGCGTGAGCGTCGGCGGCTTCTGGCTCAACGACGAGCTCGACGACTTCACCGACCCCGCCGCGCCGCCCGGCCCCACGCCCATCCCCAACGGGACCGCGAACCTCCCCGCGCCGGGCCGCCGCCCCGTGTCCACGATGGCTCCGACGATCGTCTTCGACGGCGACCTCCCCTCCCTGTGCGTCGGCGGCAGCGGCGGGACGCGCATCGTCACCTCCGTCACGCAGGCCGCGTGGCGCGCGGTGGTGCTCCACCAGCCCGTGGGCGAGGCCGTGGCGCACCCGCGCATCCACCAGGCCGCGACGCCCGACACGCTCTCCGCGGAGGCCGCCACGCCGGAGGCCGTCCTCGCCGCGCTGCGCGCCCGCGGTCACACCGTCGAGCCCCTGCGCTTCGGCGCCATCGTGCAGGCGATTCGCATCGTGCGGACGCCGACGGGCGTGACGCTCGAAGCCGCGAGCGACCCGCGCAAGGGCGGCCGCCCCGCGGGTCGATAGCCACCGTCGCATTTTTTTGAACATCCGTCCCCGAGCGGGTTCGTGCTCAGGCGGGCGCGCGGTGCGCCACGCGGCAGAGGAGCAGCGATCCCCATGTGGTCCCATTTCTTTCGCGACGGCGGCTTCGGCATGTACCCGACGGTGGTGTTCGGCTTCCTCCTGGTGGCCGCCAGCGCGCTGTGCCTGATGCGCCCCGAGCGTCGCTTCGGCGTCGTGGCGGTCGTGCTCGGCGTCGCCACGCTCGCCTCGGGGATGCTCGGCACCAGCGTGGGGCTCATCACGACGTTCCACTACCTGCCGCAGGTGCCCTTGGAGCAGCGGCTCACCATCGCGGCCCTCGGGTGCGCGGAGTCGCTCAACAACGCCGTCCTCGCGCTCATCCTGGTGGTGCTCGCCGCGCTCCTCGGGGCCGTCGCAGCGGCCCGCGTGGCCCTCGCCCCCGCGGCGCCGCGCGCGTCGTAGCTCAGGGCTCCTGTGGCCACCAGAGCCCTTCGCTGCCCGCGATTCGAAGCTGACAGCACCCGCGGTGGCAGCGCTGCTCCGTCAGCGGGATCGAGCAGAGGCAATAGGGCGAGGCGTCTGGCGCCCTGTCGACCGGCGGGCAGCGGTGGGCGTCGTAGTCGCCGCGTCGGAGCCGGGCCGCGCTCACCGCGATCATCTCGCAGCGCGAGCCCTCAAAGTGGAAGCACTCGAGGTCGGAGCGGCACGCGCGGTGGGCGGGGTCGAGCCACGGCGCGTGGGGATCGGGTCCGCAGCGCGGGGCGACGTCGGCGGGCGGAGGGGGGACGGGCGCGTGGGGCGCGCGGTGCGGCGCAGCGTGGGTGCGGGCGCAGGCGAGGAGGAGCGTGACGAGCGTGGCGAGCGGTCGAAGGGTGGCCACCGGCGAACGATACTGGAACCTTCCGCCACACGAAACGATGCGCTTCGAACGCCTCCCCCAACGACGCCCGACGATGGACGCACTCACCCCTTCAACGTGGGTGGGTGCCACCCCACGCGCGCCCGGCGCCCGCGCGCCGTGACGATGAGCGGCTGGTTCATCCGCAGCGCCAAGACCGTCGCCCGCCCCACCGAAGTCAGCCCCTCGACCCGCGTCATGTCAGCGCTCCAAGCGAAATGCTCGTTCCATCGCTGCACGCGCGGATGAAAGAGCGCCACCAACTCCCCCGTGACCGGGTCGACCCCACGCGAGGCATCCGCCTTGAACTCGTTGCACGCGCTGCACGCAAGGCACAGGTTCTCGAAGTCGGTCGCGCCGCCCTTCGACGCGGGCATGATGTGATCGTACGTCAATCGCACGCCGCTGTTCGCCTCCGCCGTGAGGCAGTACTGGCAGACACGACGATCGGCGTCGTCGATCCGAGCGCGGAGTTCCTCTGGGAGATACGTCGCCACGACCGCGCTGCCGTCAGGGCGTATGACCGGCGCGTCCGCGCCACTGCAGGAGCGCTGCCGCATGGGCCTTGCGAAGGATGAAGAGGTCCTCCTCGTGGCGAATGTGCGCGAGCTCCACGCGCTCGGCGGGCGTGAGCTGCCCGTTGACATTGCGGGCGAGCAACTCATCGCGCCGCTCATAGTCTGCGCTCATGACGCCACCCGCGATCTGCGACAGCGCCTCGTCGTCCGCCCGATCGAGCGCCGCGAGGTCGACCTGGAACTCTGGCGGCGCGTCGTCCCAAGCCGGAGGGCTGCCGAGGTGGAGCGCGTGGAGCGCGACGACTTCCACAGGCTGCTTCGTCGCCCGCGCGGTGCGCTCGAGGCGGTGGTAAAGCGCTTCGGGGAGGGCGAGTGTGAGGCTTGCGTTCGACATCGCGGGGGTAGACCTTCGAAGAGCATACCCGATCCCCGCCCGAGACGGCAGGCGCCCCCCGTCGCACGATTTCGTCGAACATCGCGCCCCCAGCGGGTTCGTGCTCCCAGCGGGCGCGCGGTGCGACTCGCAGCCAGAGCTCAACCCCCCGGCGCCGCGCGCGTCGTAGGATGCGACCACGGTGCCCGTCATGCGCTCCGACGAAGCCCTCCGCGAGGCGCTGCTCCGCGGCGACCTCGACGCCTTCGACGCCCTCTACGAGCGGCACGCGCGGGCGCTCTTCGCCTTCATCCGCAGGCACCTCGCCGACGCCCACGAGGCCGAGGACGTCCTCCACGAGACCTTCCTCGTGATGCTCCGCGAGCGCGACGCGGGCCGAGCCGCCGTGAGCCTCCGCGCGTGGCTCTATCAAGTCGCCCGCAACCAGTGCCTCAACCGCCTCCGCTCCCGCCGCCGCGGGCAGCGCGCCCTCGAAGCCGCCGCCCCCGAGGCCCCCACCGTCGCACAGCCCGACGAGGCCCTCGTCGCCCGCGAGACCGCCGAGCGCCTCCGCGCCGCGGTGTCGCGACTCCCCACCCACCTGGCCGAGATGTACGCCCTGCGCGCCAGCGGGATGTCGTACGAGGAGCTCGCCGACGTGCTTTCGATCCCGATCGGCACCGTGAAGTCGCGCATCCATGAGATGGTGAGCCGCCTCCGGCAGGAGATGACGTCATGAACTGCGAGCCCATCCGAACCGAGCTGACCGGCTTCCACTTCAACACGCTCGACGCCGACACACGCCTCGCGGTGGAGGCGCACCTCCCGACGTGCCGCGCGTGCCTCGACGAGTTTCTCGCGCTCAAGCGGGCCGTCGAGGTCACCGACGACGCCCCGATGCCCTCGCCCGCCTCCCGCGCCCGCCTCCGCCGCGCCGTCGCCGACGAGCTGCGCGGCCCGCGGCCCGCCCCGACGTGGTCGTGGTGGGAGCGCCCCCTCGCCTTCGGGCTCGCGGCGGCGTGCGTCACGCTGGCCCTCGGCGCGCTCCACGCGGTGAGCTCGGGCCCCGGCGCCCGACCCCGGAGCGTCGCCGCCGAAACCCCTTGACGGCCCCGCGGACGGAGTGCGCAAACAGCGCCACCCCATGATCCGTCCCACGATCGCGCTCGGTCTCCTCGCCCTGCTCAGCGCGGGCTGCGCCGTCGACCCCGCCGACGCCCCCGACGCCTCGTCCGCCGACGTCTCGGACGTAGCCTCCGAGCGCGGCGACGCGGCCCCCGGCGACGTCAGCGACGCGACCGCGGACGTCGCAGGTCAGGACGTCACCGCCGACGCCGCGCCCTCGTGCGGCACACGGGCCGAGTGCGGCGCCCTCTGGGAGCGCAACGCCGCCGCGCGCCTCGACGCGGTGGCGAGCGACCCCGCGGCGCTGCGGGAGTTTCTGCGCGCCGTCCCCAAGGGGGGCGACCTGCACCAGCACCTCTCGGGCTCGGTGTACGCCGAGACGCTGCTGGGCTGGGGCACGGAGGACGGCAACTGCATCAACAGCACCTCCTTCGCCGCCGTCACGCGGTCGCAGTGCGCGACGATGGGCAACCTCCCGGTGCCGATGGCGGGGATGTTCTACGACCAGATCCTGCGGGCGTGGTCGATGCTCGATTTTGTGCCCGGCGCGGAGACCGGTCACGACCACTTCTTCGCGACCTTCGGGAAGTTTGGCGTCATCGCGGGCCTCCACCGCGACGACAGCATCGCCGACGTCGCCCGCCGCGCCGCCGACGAGAACGAGGTGTACGTCGAGACGATGTTCAACCTGGGGACCAACGTCGGCACCCTCGCCGCGTCGCTCTTCTCGGGGAGCGTCACGGTGGAGAGCCTGCCGATGTTCTACGAGAGCATCGTCTCCAACCCGGGCTTCGCGGCCCAGCTCGACCGCGATGTCGCCGCCGTCACGGGGGCCGCCACCCGCTACCGCACCGTCCTCGGCTGCGACGACCTCTCGCCGCCGCCCGCGTGCGACGTCCGCGTCCGCTTCACCGCGCAGGTCTCCCGCACCGGGGCCAACGACCAGATCTTCGGCCAGCTCGTGAGCGCCTTCGAGATGGCCATCCGCACGTCGCAGCTCGTCGCCGTCAACCTCTCCTCGCCCGAAGACGACCCCGCCTCGCTGCGCAACTACGAGCTCCACATGGCGATGCTCGACCTGCTCCACGCGCGCTACACGGCGACGCGCCGCAGCCCGCTGCACGTCACCCTCCACGCGGGCGAGGTGACACCCCGCTTTCTCCCCCCGGCGTACAGCAACCACAACACGTTTCACATCCGCCGGGCGGTGGAGGTGGGCCACGCCGAGCGCATCGGCCACGGCCTCGCCGTGCTCTCCGAGACCGACGCCGAGGGGCTCCTCACCCTCATGCGCGACCGCGGCGTGCTCGTGGAGGTGTGCCTGAGCAGCAACGACCAGATCCTCGAAGTGCGCGGCGCCGACCACCCGCTCTCCCGCTACCTGATGCGCGGCGTCCCCGTGGCGCTCGCCACCGACGACCAGGGCGTGTCGCGTTCGAGCATGGCGGGCGAGTACGCGCGCGGCATCCGCGACCAGCGGCTCACCTACCGCCAGCTCAAGGCGATGGCGCGCGACAGCCTGGAGCACGCCTTCCTCCCCGGCGCGAGCCTGTGGACCTCCGTCGCGATGGTACAGCCCGTGGCGGCCTGCGCCCCCACCGCGGAGATGGCCCTCGGGGAGACGCCCAACGCCGCGTGCCAGAGCTTCCTCATGGGGAGCGAGCGGGCGCAGGCGCAGTGGGAGCTCGAAGGGCGCTTCCGCACCTTCGAGAGCCAGCAGTGATGAGCGCGACGGCGACGACGCGGGCCCGCTTCGAGGTGCGGCTGCGCGCCGTCCCGTGGGCCTGGGTCGGGGCCGGCCTCACGCTCGCGTCGTCGCTGTGGGCGCTCTCGCCGCAGCGTGGCGCCCGACCCGGCGCCTCCGGGCCTCGCGCCCCGATGAGCGGCCCCGGGTCGCTCCACCCGTTCGCGCGGGGGGTGGCATTCCCCCAGGAGCGCGTGCTCGTGTCGCCGTTGAAAGAAGGGGATACGCTCGGTCCCGGCCGCGTGATCGAGATCGCGCACCACCCCGAGGCGTGGCTCGTCGTCTGTGTCCTCGTCGGGCGCGCGCAGGTCTGGGTCCAGGTCGGTCGCCTCGAAGGGAGCACCCTGGACGTGCCGGTTCAGGTGCCTCCCTACGGCCTCCGGGCGATCCACAGTGAGGCGTCACCCGAGGCGACGCTAGCCTCGATCCGAGGCGTGGCCGAGGCGCTTCGACCCAACGTGTGGCGCCCGATGCCCCGCGAGATCGGCCCCCTCATCCACCGCTCGCGTTGAGGGACACGCGTCCGAGCGGTGCATAGGCACTCAGGGTCGTTTCATCCGCTTCGTTCTCGCAGTTCTGCTCCCGGATCTTGCTGCCACGCTCTAGGATCGGGGCGTGTCTTGGCTTCTTCTCTGCTTCCTGCCCTGCCTCGCGGGAGCCTCCGTTCTCCTCGCCCGGTTGATCCGGCGCGGCGGACACGCCGAGACCCATCGCTTCGGTGCCCTCCGCTGGTGCGGCGCGGTCGCCCTCTCGGTGTTCTCGGTCACCCGGCCCGACCCCAACCGGTTCGCGGTGTGGCGCTCGCTCGTGCGCGACGCACCGGTCGCCGCGCAGGCGCTCGCGGGCCTCGCGCTGGCCCTCGCGCCGGGCGTCCTCATCGCCGAGGCCTTCGTCGCTGACGGGCGCTCCCGGCGCGCAATCGGTCTCCTGGCGGTGGCCTCCGCGCTGTGGGCCGTCGTGTACCTGCAGCTCCCGATGCACCTGTCGGCGCCCGACTTCGATGACTTCTTCGTCGTGGGCAAGTTCGTCGGGGCGACGCTGCCGACATGGTTCAACGACAAGCCCTTCTTCACGGTGTGGGACTACGCGTACCGCGCGCTGGAGCCGCTCGCGCGCAGCGGGGTGCTCGAGCGCTTCCGCATCAACGGGTGGTACGCCCTGCTGTACGTCGTGGCGGCGGGCCTGTGGGTCGAGCGCTGCCTCGCGGCCCTGCCCGACGCCGTCGCCCCGCGGGTGCGTCGGTGGCTGCCGTGGATCGCCGCGCTCCACCTCGGCCCGGTGGTCCTGTCGCACACCCTCGCGTACGAGCTGCCGTGCGCGGCGACGATCCTCGCCCTGAGCCTGCTGCTCGAACGCCTTCGAACGTCCTCGCGTGCCGTCGACCCGCTCGCCGTGGTGGCCGTCCTGGCGACCGCGCGGGCGCTCCAGGCGGGCGGCCACAACGCGTCGGCCATGGCGTGGCTGCCCGTCCAGGCGCAGGGGCTCCTCGTGCTGCGCGCGCGAGGCCACGGAGGCGGCGTGCTCGCGTGGGGCGCGGCGCTCGCGGTGAGCGCGGCGGTGGACATCGGGCACCGGGGCTTCAGCGCCCTCCACGGCACCGCCCGGCTCTTCGACCGTGGGCGCTTCGAGTTCGTGCTGCGCAACGGGTGGGCGCCGCTCGCGGTGCTGGTGATGGTGGCCGCCTTTCACCACCGCCGGGCGGCGGGCGCAGGGGCGCTCGGCCGCTGGCTCGCCGACGCGTGGCGGGCGCCGCGCATGAGCCACACGGCGGCGTGCTTCCTCGCGGTCGGGGCGGCGATCTACCTCTCGGCCAACCAGGACAACCTCGGCCTCCCGATCCCCGGACGGTGGAACCTGGACCACGATCGCCCGTGGAATTTCGGCACCAACCACGCGCGCTACGCGCTGTTCTTCTACCCCGCGCTCGCCGCGCTGCTCGCGGGGGCGGCGCTCCCGTTGCGGCACCTCGCGCTCCCCCTCCTCGCCGCCTTCCCCCTCTGCTGGAACCTCGCCTACGTCACGCACTTCTACCGCTCCCCGCCGGGCTTCCCGCTGGAGGAGGCGTCGTACCACCGCAACACCCGCTACCTCGCCGCGGCGCGACTGCGCCTGGCGCAGCGACCGCGCGAGGTCACCTTCCTGCCCATCCCGCGGGATCACGGCGACAACTTCCTCGCGCGCGTCGCCCAGCCCGGCCTGACGGTGACGCCCCTCTGCCCTACCGACCGCAGCACCTCCGACGCGCCGCTCCTGCTCTCCGCCCACACGCTCGCTGTGCTCGACCAGGAGCGCGCCCCGCCCGACCTCGTGCGGCTCACCACCGAGGACGTCGCCCTCGGCCCGCGCGACGCGGTCGCGGCCGCACCGCTCGCGGCGTGGTGCGCGCGCCCCGCGCTCCGCCCCAAAGCCCCCGACCCGGAGGACATCACCCCGTGAACATCGGCTTCATCGGCCTCGGCAAGCTGGGCTTCCCCACCGCGCTCGCGTTCGAGGCGCGCGGGCACACGGTGTTCGGCCACGACCCCTCGCCCGAGGTCGCCGCCTGGTTCAGCACGCGCCGCTACCCCCACGCCGAGGTCGACGTCGAGGCGCTCTTCGCGCGCTCCTCCCTCGCGCTCCGCTCGCTCGACGACGTGGTCCGCGACGCCGAGCTGTTGTTCGTCACGATCCAGACACCGCACGCGCCCGCCTTCGAAGGCGTCACCCGACTGCCCGCGGAGCGCCGCGATTTCGACTACGGCCCGCTCGTCGAGGGCATCGCGCAGGTGGCTGCCGCCCTCGAACGTCTGGGTGTGACGCGCGACGTGGTGGTGGTGTCCACGGTGCTGCCGGGCACGATGCGGCGGGAGGTGCTGCCGCGCCTCGGGGGTCGCGGACGGCTCTGCTACAACCCCTTCTTCATCGCCATGGGGACCACCGTCCCCGACGTCCTCGCGCCGGAGTTCGTGCTCTTCGGCGTCGACGACGCGGGGGCCGCGGCGCGCGCCGAGGCCTTCTACAAGACGCTGCACGACGCGCCCTTTCGCCGCGTGTCGCTCGAGGACGCCGAGCTCGCCAAGGTGCTCTACAACACCTTCATCTCCACCAAGATCGGCTTCGCCAACACCGCCGCCGAGCTGGCCCACAAGACCGGCGCCGACGTCGACCGCGTGATGGACGTCCTCACCCTCGGGACGCGGCGCATCCTCGCCCCGACGTACCTGCGCGCGGGCATGGGCGATGGCGGCGGCTGCCACCCCCGCGACAACATCGCCTTGAGCTGGCTCGCCCGCGAGGTCGACCTCTCCTTCGACTGGTTCGAAGCCGCGATGCTCCAGCGCGAACGCCACACCGCGTGGATCGCCCGGATGGCCGTGGACAAGGCCGCGGGTCGCCCGGTGGTGGTGCTCGGCCGGGCCTTCAAGGCCGAGACCGCGATCACCACGGGGAGCCCCGCGGTGCTCCTCGTCGCGCTGCTCCGCGAGCTCGGGTGCGCGCCCATCGCGTGGGACCCGCTGATCGACGCCCCCGACGAGGCGCCGTCGCGCGTCCCCGCGTGCTTCATCGTCGGCACGCGCCACGCGGCGCTGCGGGAGTTCCCCTTCCCCGCGGGCTCGGTGGTGATCGACCCGTGGCGCTTCGTCGCCGCGCGCGACGGGGTCGAGCTCGTGTCGCTCGGGGCCGCCCCGTGACCCGCGTCGCCGTGTGCATCCCCGTCCTCAACGACCGCGACGGCATCGCCGACGTGCTGCCGCGCCTCCACCGCGCGCTCAGCGACGTCGACCACACCGTGTGCGTCGTCGACGACGGCAGCCGCGACGGCACCCTCGCGCACCTCGACGCGTGGGAGCGCGCGGGCGACCACCGTCACGTGCTGCGGCGCCAGAAGACCCGCCCCGGGTGCCTGCGCGGCGGCGCGACCCGCGAGGGCCTGCGGTGGCTCGTCGCCCACACCGACGCGACCGTGTTCGTCGACCTCGACGCCGACGGGGCGCAGCGGCCCGAGGAGATCCCCGCGGCCCTCGCCCACCTCGACGCGCACCCCGCGTGCGACGTGGTCGTCGCGTCGAAGTACGCCCCCGGATCGGTGGTGACCGGTCGACCCGTCGCCCGACGCCTCGGGAGCCGGGTTTACAGCCTCGCGCTGCGGACGGCCCTCGGGCTACCCCTACGCGACTGCAGCAACAGCTACCGCTTCTACCGACGTCGCGCGGCGGAGCTCGTCGCGCAAGCCGACACGCGCCACGACACGCCCGCGTTTCTGGTGGAGATGCTCGCGGTGTGGGTGAGCGCGGGCCTGCGCATCGACGAACGACCCACGCGCTACGAGGAGCGCAACGCCGGGCGCTCGAAGGTCGGCTGGCGCGACGCCGTCACCGGGTTCGCGGGTGCCTTCGACGTGGCGCGGGGCGTGACGAAGGGGCGCTACCGGCCGTCGCGCTGAGTCAGAACATCTGCCCGAGGTAGTGAGCGGCCTGCTTGCGCCACCAGTCGTAGTCGTGGCGGCTGTCCTTGCCCCAGAAGGCGACGTGGTTGGGGATCTGCTTGCGCCCGAGCCACGCGCCGAACTCCGCGGTCTCGGGGATGCAGCCGTCCTCGTGGGCGCCGCGGCCCACCACCACCGTGAGGTGCGCGTGGTGCCGGACGCGCGCGAGGGCCGCTCCCTCCAGGTTGGGGACGAAGGCGAGGGGGTCGTTGAAGTAGACGTCCTCGTTGGACGCGCCGCCCATGAAGCGGCTCGTGCGGTAGCGCCCGGAGAGGCAGAGCGCCCGCGAGAAGGTCTCCGGGTGCTTGAGGACAAACAGCGACGCGTAGAGCGCGCCGACGCTGCACCCGGTGGCCACCATCGGCACCTCCGGCGAGTTGCAGTCGCGCCGGATGAAGGGGACGAGCGTCTCCAGCACGAAGCGCTCGTAGGCGTGGTGGTGGGCCATGCGCTCCTCGAGGCTGCCCTTGCCGGAGAAGCTGCGTGAGACGTTGGTCTCGGGGCAGTAGACCTTGAGCCGACGGGCCGCGAGCAGCGGGCCGAGGGCGTCGATCATGCCGCCGCGCTGCCACTCGTGGGCGACGCCGGCGTTGGAGGGGAAGACCACCAGCGGGCGGCCCATCTCGCCGAAGCACCAGAGGTGAACCTTGCGCCCCATCGCGGGGCTGTCGAGGAGGAGATGACGCGCGCTCACCAGAAGGCGTGTATCACGGCGGTTGCGAGGCCGCGAAGTTTCGGCAGCGGGGCGCTCACCCCGTCGCCCCCGTCACCCGCCGCAGCGTCGCCGTCAGCGCCTCCGCCGTCCGCGCGGGCATCTCGCACGCCGTCCCGCGGCACACGTACGCCACTGGCGCGCCGTCTGCGCCCGCGCAGCGCCCTTCGAGCAGGTGCGCGTCGACGCCCAGCGCCGCCCCCGCCGCCGCGCTCGCCACGCCCAGCAGCGTGCGGTGCGGGAGCATCACCGCGCGCGCCGCCCGCAGCATCGCCCGCGTGTCGTCGCGCGCCGGGTCGCCCACGACGATCACCTCCACCGCGCCGCGGCGCATCCGGTCGACGGCGCGCGTCACCGTGGCGAGGCCCATCGGGCTGGCCACCGCCGTCGGCGCGATCGAGGCCGCGGCCCGCTCGGCGGCCTCCCGGTAGCGCGCGTCGCAAGTGAGCGTCGCGAGCCGCAGCAGCGCGTCGAGCGCGAGCCCGACACCGCCGGGGTACGCGTGGTCATGCGGGTCGCGGCTGCGGTAGAGCACCGCCTCCGCGTCCGCGGGCGTGTAGCACAGCTCCCCCGTCGCCTCGTCGACGAAGCGGGCGAGCACCGCGTCGAGGAGCGAGCGGGCGAACGCGAGGGCCGCGGGGTCGCCGCTGGCTTCGAACACATCGACGGCGGCACAGGCCATCCCCGCGTAGTCGTCGAGGAAGCCCGTGCCGTACGCGACCCCGTCCTTCACCGCGTGGGCGAGCGCGCCGTCCTTCCACGCGAGCGTGCGCCACGCGTCGAGGCAGCGGGCGGCGGTCGCGACCCACCCGTCGTGACCGAGGGTGGCGCCGGCGTCGGCGAGGGCGCCGAGGAGGAGGGCGTTCCAGGCGGCGAGGCATTTGTCGTCGCGGAGGGGCTTCGGGCGCTTCTCGCGGGCGTCGAAGAGGACGGGGCGGGCGCGGGCGACGGCGGCCATCACGTCGATCTCACTGCGCCCGAGCGACTTCGCGACCTGCGCGAGGGGACGCGGCGTCCAAAGCACGTTCTGCCCGTGCTCCCAGTTGCCGTCGGGCGTCACGTCGAACCACGCGCACACCGCGTCGGCGTCGTCGCCGGTGAGGGCGCGCACGGCGTGGTGCGTCCACGCGAAGAAGCGGCCCTCCTCGCCCTCGCTGTCGGCGTCCTGGGCGCTGTAGAAGAGGCCTTCGGGGGAGGTCATCTCGCGGGCGACGTAGGCGACGATGGCGCGCGCCATGGCCTCGTAGCCCGCGTCACCGCCCGCGAGGCGATGGCCGTCGACGTACAGCCGCAGGAGCTGCGCGTTGTCGTAGAGCATCTTCTCGAAGTGGGGGACGTGCCAGCGCGCGTCGGTGCTGTAGCGGGCGAAGCCGCCGCCGAGGTGGTCCCAGATGCCGCCGCGGGCCATCGCGTCGAGGGTGACGGTGACGGCCGTCCGACACGGGATCGCCACGTCGGGGAGGTGCAGCGCCGCCGCCCCCACGAGCAGGTCGAGCGTCATGGTGTTGGGAAATTTCGGCGCGCGCCCGAAGCCCCCGAGGCGCGTGTCCGCGTTGGGGAGGATCGCCTTCGCGGCGGCGGCGAGCACGTCGTCGGGGAGCTGAGCGGACTTGCGCGTGCGGGCGGCCATCTCGCCGAGGGCGTCGGTGACCTCGCGGGCCTGCTCGGCGACGTCGCCGCGGCGCTCGGCCCACGCATTGAGGAGCGCGCGCAGCACGTCGGTGAACGACGGCATCCCGTGGCGCGCGGCGGGCGGGAAGTACGTCCCGCTGTAGAAGGGCTTCCGCTCGTGGGTGAGAAACATCGACAGGGGCCAGCCCCCGCCCCGCTGCGAGAGCACCTGGTGGGCGAGCTGGTACACCTGGTCGACGTCGGGGCGCTCCTCGCGGTCGACCTTCACGCTGACGAAGCCCTCGTTGAGGAGCGCCGCGGTGGCCTCGTCTTCGAAGCTCTCGCGCTCCATCACGTGGCACCAGTGGCAGGCGCTGTACCCGATGGAGAGGAAGACGGGCTTGTCTTCGCGCTGCGCCCGTTCGAAGGCCGCGTCGCCCCAGGGGAGCCAGTCCACCGGGTTGTTCGCGTGCTGGAGGAGGTAGGGCGAGCGCTCGACCGCGAGGGCGTTGGGGCGACGGGTCATGAAGCCTTGGCGGGGGCGAAGCGCTCGAGCCAGGTGATGAAGTCCCGCTCGACGTCGGCCCGGTTGGTCTCGTTGAGCATCTCGTGGCGGCCGCCCTCGTAGGTCTTCCACGTGATGTCGCGGAGCCCGACGGCCTGGTACGCGTCCACGAGCTGCTGGAGCCCCTTGAGGTTGCCCGTCACCGGGTCGCGCGTACCCGCGAGCACGTACACCGGGAGGTCCTTCGGGACGCGGGCGAGGTTGTTCGTGTCGGCGAGGGTGGGGAGGGCGTCGAGGAGGTCGATCCAGAGCTGCGTGCTCACGTCGAAGCCGCACCACTCGTCGGCGATGTACTTGTCCACCTCGCCCGGGTCGCGGCTCAGCCAGTCGTACTCCGTGCGCGCCGGCCGGAAGCCCTTGTTGAACTCCCCGAACGACAGCTTCGTGAGCAGCTTCGAGGGCCTCGACGCGCCGACGCGGAGCCGCTCGACGCGCGCGATCACCCGGCCGATGGGCGCGAGCGGGTTGGCCACGCCGCTGGTGGAGGCCGAGAGCGCGACGCCCTTCCACAGCGAGGCCCGCTCGAACATCGCCTGCTGCGCCATGAACGAGCCCATGCTGTGCGCGAAGAGCACGCACGCGACGCCCGGATGCTCGTCGGCGGCGCGGGTGGTGACGGCGTAGAGGTCGTCGAGCACGGCGCGCCACCCGTCGTGGTCGGCGAAGTGGCCGCGCTTCGACACGTCGCCGGCCGTGCGCCCGTGGCCCCGGTGGTCGTGCGCGTACACCGCGAAGCCCGCGGCGGTGAGGGCCTCGGCGAAGCGGCGGTAGCGCGCGGCGTGCTCGGCCATCCCGTGGCTGATCTGCACGACCCCGCGGGGCGTGACGCCCGCGTCGGGGAGCCAGCGGTAGACGAAGACCTGCGCGGCGCCGCGGTCGAGGGTGAAGGTGCTCTCCTGCATGGCCGGGGACGGTACCCGCGATGCCCTCAGAGGGGAACGTCCCTCTGCTTCGCCGCGTGCGCCCGCACCACCTCGGCCATCCGCGCGCGATCGGCGTCGGGCACCTCCGGGTACGCCGGCAGAAACACCACCCGCTCGGCCCACCCCTCGCACCGCGCGACGCGCATCTCGGGCCGCTCGGCGGGCGCCTCGAGGGCCGCGATGCTGCTCGTCCCGCGGGCGCCGTCGAGCCCCGCCCCGCGCAGCGCCGTCACGAGCGCGTCGGGTCGATCGACCAGCACCGCGAAGAGCCAGTGGGTGCGCTCGGGCATCGCGCGACCGAGCACCGTCACCTCCTCGCCGAGGGCCGCCAGGAGCCCCTCGCCCGCCGCCCGTCGCCGCGCCACCCGCGCGCCATCGAAGCCCGCGAGGGCCGCCCGCAGCGTCTCGCAGAGCGCGTCGCAGGGCCGCCAGCGAAGCGCGCGGAGGAGCGCCTCGGGCGTGTCGGCGGGGAAGCCGCGGGTGGCCCCCATGATGACGGCGTCGAGCGACGCGCCCCGCGCCTGGAGGGTGCGGGCGAAGAAGCCGTAGCGGGCGGGGTCGCGCAGCGCGGCGAGGCCGAGGTAGCTGGCCACCTTGCGGGCGTAGCGGCCCGCGGGCTGCGTGGGCCACGCGCGCATCGCGTCGCGCATGCGGGCGCGGAGCTGCGGGTCGCGCACGCGGACGAGGCCGCCGCCGAGCGCGGTGGCCGTCTTGATGGAGCCGAAGCTGTGGAAGACGACGTCGGCGTCGGGGCTCCCCGCGAGGCGGCGGGGGCCGGTGAAGCCCTGCGCGTCGTCGTCGACGAGGACGACGCCGTGCGCGCGGCAGACGCGGGCGAAGGGGGCGAGGTCGAGCGACGCCCCGAAGAGCTGGGCGACGATGGCGACGCGCGTGGCGGGGGTGAGGGCCGCGGCGAGGGCCTCGGGGGTGGGGGCGAGCGTGGCGTCGTCGCAGTCGATGGGGACGGGGACGTGGCCGTGCGCGCGGACGATGCGGGCCATGTCGGGGATGGTCCACCCCGAGAGGATCACCTCGCTGCCCGTCGGGAGCGCGAGGGCCGTGAGCAGGAGGTCGAGGCCCGAGCGGACCGACAGCGTCGCGAGCACCTCCGCCCGCGGGCACACGAACGCTTCGAGCGCGTCGGCTGCGCCGCGTGGGGCGTGCGCGCAGTGAGCGAGGGCGCGTGCGAGCGCGGCGGGCTCGATGTCGATGTGGTGCCGGGGGTGGAGCACGCGCGGAGCGGTCACAGGAAGCGCTTCGTCCCTCGGGTCCCGTCGGGGACGTGGTCGTCGCGGCGCTGATAGTCCGGCGCGAGGAGCCCGTTGATGCGGTCCATGAGGTCGTCGGTGGCGCGCTGGAGCACGTCGCGGTCGCGGCGCTCGTGCGCGGGGTCGAAGGCGCGGAAGTCCGCGGGGAGGGCCGAGAGGTCGGGGGTGTAGGCCGGCCCGAAGCGAAAATCGATGGTGCCGCCGCGGAGCAACGGGGTGCCGCCGTGGAAGGCCTCACGGGCGCCGCTGATGCCCACCGGAACCACCGGGATACCCAACGCCTGAGCGAACATCATCGCCCCGATGCGCCCACGACCGAGGCGCGACGACACGGTGCCCTCGGGGTAGATGTGAATCGAGTGGCCCCCGGCGATGGCCTCGCGACAGAGCCGGAGCGCCTCACCGAGGAGGGCGCCGTAGACCCCCTGCCAGGCGGCGCGGAGGTAGGTGGTCGCGGGGTCGAAGGGGCGGCCGAGGATGTCCCGC
This sequence comes from Polyangiales bacterium, assembly GCA_044375895.1. Taxonomy (GTDB): domain Bacteria; phylum Myxococcota_A; class Polyangia; order Polyangiales; genus CAISKJ01. The sequence continues at coordinate 60,132 of JBILLV010000009.1, forward strand.
GGCCGCGTGCGGAGCGTGAGGAAGGCGGCGGTGTCGGGGAGGGCCTCGTCGCGGTCGAGGTGGTCGCGGAGGCTGCGGTACTCGTCCTCGGTGGGGCGACGGCCGAGGGTGGCGGTGGCGTCGCGGAGGATGACGTAGCCCTTCGACGCGAGGGGGACGACCGCGGTGTGCTCCATCACGGGGCGCATCCAGGCGACGTGGTAGTTCTTGGCCTTGGTGATGGTGGCGATGGGGAGGTCGCGGGCCCACATCGCCGAGCGAAACGTGAGGAAGTCGTACTTCTGCGACGAGTTGGAGGCGTAGAGCACGGGCGCCACAGGTGCGGCGAAATCGTGCAGCACGAGGCGCGTGCGCGTGGCGGCCTCGATGGGCATGAAGGTGGCGGCGACGACGCGCTGCCAGCGGCGGTCGGGGAGGATGCGGTAGCGCGCGAGGTAGCCGAGGTCGATCATGGCGGCGGGCGCATGACAGCGCGACCGACCGCCCGCGGGCAACCGAGATCGTTCAGGCTGCGTCCATCGTTTCGAGCTCGGCGAGGGTCTTGCGGAGCTTCTTCTTGGCGCGGGCCTCGAGCTGGCGGGCGCGCTCGCGCGAAACCCCGAGACGCCGACCGATCTCGGCGAGGGAGAGCTCGTCGTCGGCCATCATCCGCTCTTCGACGATGAAGCGCTCGCGCGGGTCGAGGGCGGCGAGGGCGTGGTGCACCCGGCCGCTCAGGTCGCGCTCGCGGACGGCGGCGCCGAGGCGTTCGTCCTGCGGGGCGGCGTCGTCTTCGAGGAGCTCGATGCCCGAGGTCTTGCCGTCACCGTACACGTCGGCGTCGAGGGAGACGTCGCGCCCGTCCAGGCGCTGCATCATTTCGGCAACGCGCGCGGGGGTGGTGCCGAGCTGCACGGCCAGCTCCGCTCGGGCCGCCTCGGCCTCCTCCGCCGTCACGCCCATCTTCGCCCGCTCGCGACGCAGCCGGAAGAACACCTTCGACCGCAGCGCGCCGCTCCCCGACCCCACCAGGCTCCAGCTACGGATCACGTGGTTGAGGATGAAGGCGCGGATCCAGTACGCCGCGTAGGTCACGAAGCGCGTCCCCGCGTCGGGGTCGAACTTGCGAACGGCGGTCACCAGTCCGACGTTGCCCTCCGAGATGAGGTCGGAGAGTCGAAGGTCGTAGCGACGGAAGGTCACCGCGATCGCCACCACGTACCGCAGGTTTGCCCGGATGAGGCTTTCTGCCGCATGCTGATCATTCGCGCCACGCACTCGCAGTGCGAGGCTGTGCTCCTCTTCGCGTGAAAGCACGGGGATTTCCCGTACCAGGCTGATGAAGCGGGAGATGTTCGGGTCGCCGTCACGTGCCATCACGCCTTGTCCTTCACGTCGGATGCCACAGACGTTGATGCGGCTTCAGCGGGAAGGGATGCGCAGCGAGCGGGGGGCGACCCAGTAGATCGCGCCGTCCTGGTCGTCGGAGAAGAACATGCGCCCGTCGGGGGCGAAGGTGAGGTCGGCGACGCGCCCCTGGATGCCCGCGCCGCGCCCCCACCCCGTCACGAAGAACACCGTCGAGCGCGTGGGGCGGTGCGTGGTGGGGTCGGTGGGGGCCCACTGGACGCCGGTGTTTCGCCACGAGCCCACCTCGCCGTGGAGCCCCACGAAGAAGGCACCGGCGTAGGGAGCGGGCCACGACGACGGGGCCCAGTCGAAGCCGAAGGGCGTGTCGTGGAGCGGGTACGACTGCACCGACACCGCGACGCGCCCGCAGTCGTAGCCGCGCGGGGTGCCGGGCCAGGTGCGGTCGCGGTCGATGCAGCACGGGAAGCCGTAGCCGTCGCCCTCGCGGAGCTGCACGAGCTTCTCGACGCCGCCGTACGGGTCCCACGCGTCGTGCGTGAGCTCGGCGGCGTAGCAAGCGCCCCAGGGCTTGCAGCGCATGTACATGGGGTTGCGGAGGCCGTCGATGGTGCGCGCCCCGGTGATGGGCATCCCCTCGCCGATGCGCAGCACCGACCCGACGCGAGGGTTGGGCGCGGGGCAGGTGGAGTTGTCGTGCTGCCCCATGGTGACGTAGAGGGCGCCGTCAGTGGCGCGCGCGAGGGTGTGCGTCCAGCGGATGGAGTCGCTGAGGTCGGCGACGCGGGTGCTGGCGCCGTGCTCAGCGGTCGCCATGCGGGCTCCCATGGTGTAGCCCGTGCGGTACACGCCGATCTGCAGGGTGTAGTAGAGCGACCCGGCGTCGAAGAGCAGCCCGTGCACCGAGTCGACGCCGCCGAGGAAGCGTACGGGCGTGTCGGCGAGCCCGTCGCGGTTGTCGTCGGGGAAGACCATGATCGCGCCGACGCCGGGGCCGGTGCCGCCGGGGCCGACGTTGCTCGGCGAGGCGACGAAGAGGTCGCCGTTGGGGGCGAACGCGAGCACGCGGGGGTGGCCGATGCGGGCGTAGCGGCGGATGCAGAAGCCGTCGGGCACCGCGACGCCCGGGGGCATGTTGTCGGGGAGCGCGCAGAAGGTGCCCTCGGTGGATCCGTCGTAGGGGACCGGGGGGTTGTCCTGCACCTGCGCGTCGCCGTGGTCGGGGGACGGGAGGCAGGACGATGCGGCGAGTGAGAGGATGAGCGCGCGGAGGCGGGTCATGCAGAAGGGTGTCGCGTGTTTCGGGCGTCGTGGCAAGGGGGTGGCGCGGCACGACCCCGCGACGCCCCCGCCCGCACGCTAGAAGCGGCTCCAGAGAAACTGGTTGGTGACCTCGTGGTGAAACTGGATCTCGGGGACCTTGATGATCGACCCGAGGGCGTGCGCGCAGCGGTCGGCCGAGGCCTGCTTGAGCTCGGCGTACTTGCCCTGCACCGTCTCGCCGAGGAGCGAGCGCGTGTAGGCGCTCCCGGAGAAGTGGCGGATGGCGTCGCCGATGTTGTCGGGCAGCGTGCGCGTGCCGGCCTTGGCGGCCTCGGGCGTGGTGCCCGTGGTGGGCTCCAGGGCCGTGCGCGCGAGCGTGTAGAACACCAGGTACGGGTTGGCGTCGGGCGCCACCGAGCGCACCTCGATGCGGGCCGAGCGCTCGTTGCCCGTGGGGATGCGCACCATCGCGCCGCGGTTGTTGGCCGAGGCCTTGATCTGGTTGGGCGCTTCGTAGTGCGGGTCGAGGCGGCGGTACGCGTTCACCGAGGGGTTGAGCACGAGGCAGAGGTCGAGGGCGTGGTCGAGGATGCGGCCGATGGAGAGCCACCCCGCGTCAGAGAGGCCGTCGGCGCCGTCGGGGCCCCAGAAGAGGTTCTTGCCGTTCTTCTGGAAGGACATGTTGGTGTGCATGCCGTTGCCGTTGACGCCCGTGACGGGCTTCGGGAGAAAGCTCGCCGTCATGTCGAGCTTGGCGGCCACCTGACGGCAGAGCAGCTTGTAGAGCTGCACCTGGTCGGCCGTGATGAGCACCTCGGCGTAGGAGAAGTTCATCTCGAACTGGCTCGGGGCCACCTCGGGGTGATCCTTCTCGTTCTGGAAGCCCATCGCCCGCTGCACCTCGGCGGCGGTGTCGATGAAGGTGCGCAGCGAGTCGCCCGGGAGCGAGTGGTAGTACCCGCCCGTGGAGACGTACTCGAAGCTCCCCGTCTCGTGGTAGCGCCGCTCGGCGTCGCGGCCCTTGAAGAGGAAGCCCTCGATCTCGGGGGCGACGTGACACACGGTCTGCTGGGCGCTCCAGAGGTTCTCGGTGTAGCGCTTGAGCTGGGCGCGGAGGTCGGAGGGGTACGGGCTGCCGTCGCGGCCGAGCACCTCGGCGAACACCAGCACCTTGCCCGGCCCGAACACGTCCGCCGGGAGCCAGTAGAACGCCGACCAGTCGAGCGAGAGCCGCAGGTCGGACTCGTACTGCGCCGAGAAGCCGCGCACCGAGCTGCCGTCGAACGTCAGGTTGTCCTGGCTCTTCAGCAGGAACTTCTTGTCGTAGTCGAGCATGTGCAGCCGACCCTCGAGGTCGGTGAAGCACACGGTGATGGCCTTGATGCGCTTCTCGTCCGTGAGGTAGCGGACGCGCTCCTCGCGCAGGGCGTCGACGGGGCGGCGCTCGGTGCGGGCCTGCTTGACGCCGAGGTTCATCTCCTCGAGCTGGTCGTAGGGGATTTCCAGGAAGTCACGCAGCGCGGTCGTCGTCATGGTCTTCGGTCTCCAGAGGGGTGATGAAGGGATCGGCGCGCTCGCGGCCCGCGAACGGCGCCCGGTGGGAGTCTCACGTTTTCCTGTTGTCGCCAATACCCGATGTGACGCGTCGTGTCACCGGGGCGGACAGCTCACGGCGGGAGGACGGCGACGTCCAGTTTGTAGGGGCCGCCCTGGGCCGCGCCGCATCCGCCGGCGTGGATCCAGTAGCGCCCGGCGTCGAGGGTCACGTCGACCTGCGCGTCGGTGCTGTACCAGTCGTCGTTGCAGGCGACGGCGTCGCGGATGTTGCGCCCCGGGCACGGGTCGTTGCGCAGCACGGCGACGAGGGAGTCGAAGCCCATCCCATCGAGGATCAGCACCACGCGGCGCCGCTCGGTGAGGTCGAGGCGGTAGAGCACGCCGCGGGATCCCGCGCAGCTCGTCATGACGGCACAGAGGGGCATCGCGACCGCGGTGGCGCCGTCGGTGGTGCCAGTGAAGATGCCGCCGATCGTGGGGAGCACGTACGCGCCGTCGCAGGTGGTGTTGCCCGCGACCGCCGTGGGCACCGCGTGGGGGACGCGGACGTGCCGCACGCTGAGCTGCCCGCCCACGACGCTGGTGGCCGCTTCGACGGTGTACGTGCGGCCCGGCGTGAGGTCGGCGTAGCGGCCCCACACCGAGTTGGCGCTGCGGTCGAGCGGGCTCACGCACGCGCCCTCCGCGTCGCCGCCGCACGCGCTGGTGAGCGTGAAGGCGACGTCGCTGCGCGCGGCGTTGGTGGCGACGTTGACGAGCACGTCCCCGGGCTCGCTGGGAGCGACGAAGGTGAAGTACGCGTTGGCCCGCGAGCGCGTGAGGCAGGCGGGGGGCTCACCGGGCGCGAGGGTGTCAACATCGACCGAGCTCGCGTTGACGGGCGTCGGGATCGCGACGCCGGGGCAGCGCGCGGCGGGCCCCGGCGGCGTCGGCGGGGCCGTCGTGACGGCGACGCGGAGGGTGTGATCGGGGCGGCGCACCGGCCGGTAGTCGACGACGGCCCAGTACGTCCCCGGCGGGAGGTTGCGCATGAGGCGACGGGCGGGGAGGCCCGTGTCACAGCCGGGGATGATGTACGCGCCGACGCCGCAGACGCGCGTCACTTCGACGCTGAGGTCTTCCTCGCCGTCGCCGTCCACGGTGACGGTGACGTCGCGGGTCTCGCGGATGGTGAAGCGCGCCACCGCGTCGACCCAGCCGAGGCTCCCCTGGCCGTTGTAGCCGCAGGAGGTGCCGTGGTCCGCCGTGCTGAAGAACGCGCGCGTGTCGATGACGGTCGGCTCCCCATCGGGAACCACCTCGACGCCCGGGCACAGATCACCCTGCGCGCGCGGACGAGCGGGCGTCACGGTGGCGGTGACCCCCACGGGGACGCCCATCACGGTGCCGATGATCACCGCGTAGCGGCCCGGCGCGACGTTGGAGACGCGCAGCACGCCGATGCCGCCGATGGAGGATCCGCCGTTGACGCACGCGAGCTCGCGCATCGGCTGCCCGCAGGCGTCGGCGGGGACGAGCGCGGCCACGATGGTGTCGCCGTTGCCGGGGTTCACCGTCACGCTCACGTCGCTGGTGGCGGTGAGGGTGAGCGGGAGCACGGCGTCGGGGCCCATGGACGTCTGGCGGCCGGCGCAGCTCACCGCGTGGTCGCGCACGAAGCCCGCGAAGCGCACCGTGCGGGCCATGCCGTCGGAGAGGTCGGCGCAGGGGCCGGGCGGGAAGTTGAGGCAGCGGTCGGTGCCGCCGTTGGCGCACACCGGGTCGACGTCGTCGGGCGGGAGCGGCGCGTCGGGCGTGACGTCCGGCGTGCCCGCGTCGGGCGGTGACGAGGGGATGTCGAGCGGCGCGAGGTCGTCGCCGCCGTCCCGCGCGGCCATGGTCACCGTCTCACCGCACGCGACGGCGAGCGACGCCGCCACGATGAGACCGAGGCTTCTCAGTAGTGCCACGGGAACTTCCCAAAATCGCGCGGGCGCTTCTCGAGGAAGGCGTCGCGCCCCTCGCGCGCCTCGTCGGTGCCGTACGCGAGCCGCGTGGCCTCGCCGGCGAAGAGCTGCTGGCCGACGAGCCCGTCGTCGCAGAGGTTGAAGGCGAACTTGAGCATGCGCACCGCCGTGGGGCTCTTGGAGTTGACCTCGCGGGCCCACTCGAGGGCGAAATCTTCGAGCTCCGCGTGGGGGACGACGGCGTTCACCATCCCCATGTCGTGGGCCTCCTGCGCGGTGTAGTTGGCCCCGACGAAGAAGATCTCGCGGGCCCGCTTCTGCCCCACCATGCGCGCGAGGTAGGCCGAGCCGTAGCCCGCGTCGAAGCTCGCCACGTCGGCGTCGGTCTGCTTGAAGATCGCGTGCTCGCGCGACGCGATGGTCATGTCGCAGACGACGTGGAGGCTGTGTCCGCCGCCCACCGACCACCCGGGCACCACCGCGATCACCACCTTGGGCATGAAGCGGATGAGCCGCTGCACCTCGAGGATGTGGAGCCGCCCGAGACGTCCCGGATCCTTCGCGCCGCCCTCCTCGACGTACTGGTAGCCGTCGGCGCCGCGGATGCGCTGGTCGCCGCCGGAGCAGAAGGCCCACCCGCCGTCCTTGGGCGACGGCCCGTTGCCCGTGAGCAGCACGCAGCCCACGTCGGAGCTCTGCCGCGCGTGGTCGAGCGCGGTGTAGAGCTCATCGACGGTCTGCGGGCGGAAGGCGTTGCGCACCTCCGGGCGGTTGAACGCGATGCGCACCGTGCCGTGGGCCTTCGCGCGGTGATAGGTGATGTCGGTGAAGGAGAAGCCGGCGACGGCGTCCCAGCGCTCGGGGTTGAAGATCGGCGTTGTGGTCATCGCGGTGGCGCGCTCTCTACCAGAGGTCACGCGCGGGCAACAGGGGGCCTCGACGCCGCAGGGCAGCGCGGTCGCTACCGCACCGGGCAGGCGCCGCCCTCGACGCACACGCCCGCGGCGCCGACGGGTGCGGGGCAGCAGGCGAAGCCCATCGCGCAGGCGCACGGGCAGGTGGTGCATCCCGCGGGGGCGAGGTAGTCGCGGCACTGACCGCTGACGCACACCTGCTCGCCGTCGCAGGTGTTGCCGCAGCGGCCGCAGTGGCGCACGTTGGAGTCCGTCGAGACGCACGCGCCCGAGCAGAGGGTGTACATCCCCCGGCACGCCATCTGGGAGACGCAGCTCCCCATCAGGCAGGTCTGACCCATGTTGCAGCGGTTGCCGATCGAACCGCAGTTGGTGGGGCTCGACGACACGTCGATGCAGTCGCCCATGGGGCCCCGTTCGAAGCCCGGTCGGCACACGCACATGCCGCCGTTGCACGCCTCGGTCGAGCGGCAATCCCGCCCGGCGCCGCCGCAGTTCTGCGGGTCGTTCGCGAAGCTGACGCAGACGCCCCCGACGAGCGTCGAGCCGGTGGGGCACCGACACATGCCCATGACGCAGGCGAGCCCCGCGCTGCAGGCGCGCCCGCAGCCGCCGCAGTTGCGCGTGTCGGTCTGCGTGTCGACGCAGCCCGCGCCGATGCAGGGCGTCCCCGAGATGCACTCGCAGCGCCCGGCGGCGCAGCGCTGCCCCGCGGCGCACGCACGACCGCACCCGCCGCAGTGGGTCGCGCTCGTCTGTGTGTCAACACAGGCCCCCGCGCAGGCCGTCGTACCCATCGCGCAGGGCGCATCGACCGGCACGTCCATCGTCACGGGCACGTCCGGCGTCACAGGCACGTCCGGCGTCACGGGCACGTCCGGCGTCACGGGCACGTCCGGCGTCACGGGCACGTCCGGCGTCACGGGCACATCCGGCGTCACGGGCACATCCGGCGTCACGGGCACATCCGGCGTCACCGGCGTGTCGACGCCCGGTCGATCTTCTCCGGGGGCATCCGGTGCGGTGATGTCGACGCCGCCATCTTCGCCGCGCGGGACGAGGTGAGTGGTGTCAGGGTCGACCACGAGGGAGCAGCCGAGCGCACCAGCGAGCGTCAGGACGAGAAGAAAGCGATGGTGGGTGAGCATCGATGACCCTCCAGGGATGCCAACGGACTGGGCGGGGAAGTGACGGAGAATTACCACACCGGCGCCCCCGCTTCGCGTACGGAGATTGCGCATCCAAACCGTGGTGTGCGCCGGTGTTTCCGCGCCGCGAGGGGCGGCATGAGGGCGCCTCGTCGCGGCGGAGGGGACGAAAAATTCGCACCGCTCGTACGCGCCGTGGTTTAGCTTCGGGTCATGCGAGCCTCCTCCCTGGCGCTGCCGCTCGCGAGCGCGGCGCTCCTCACCTCGTTCGCGTGGACGCACCTCGGGTGTGATCCGCCCCGTCGAGTCCCGGTCGGTCAGCGCTTCGAAGACCGCTTCGACCGCGCCGAGCTCGGGGCCGACTGGCGCGTGACCGGGTCGGGCTGGACGATCGAGGACGGCGCGGTCCGCGCGCAGAACGTCCACAACCACCCCCTCTGGCTCCGCCGCAAGCTGCCCCGCGACGCGCGGATCGAGTTTGACGCGTGGTCGGAGTCGCCCGCGGGCGACCTCAAGTGCGAGGTGTACGGCGACGGCGAGTCCTTCGCGCACGCGGCCAGCTACACCGCGACGAGCTACGTGGTGATCTTCGGCGGCTGGGGCAACCGCATCAACGCCATCGCCCGGATGGACGAGCACGGCGCCGACCGGCAGGTGCGAGACAACCCCCGGGTCGAGCTCCGGCGGCGCTACCACTTCACCATCGAGCGGCGGGGCAGAGAGCTCCGCTGGCTCCTCGACGGGGCAGGCGTCCTGGATTTCAACGACCCCGACCCGTTGGCGGGCCCCGGGCATGAATACTTCGCCTTCAACGATTGGGAGGCTCTGGTACACTTCGACAACCTCGTGATCGCACCCCTGTAGGAATGAGGTCGACGTGACCCCCGCGGAGATCCTTCGCGAACTCGACGAGCTGGACCACCGGCTCGAACGGCTCCGGATCAAGTACGATCAATTCTTCACCGGCACGGAGAAGGCGCTGCCCTACGTGCTGCGGAAGGACATCGACCGGCGCTTCCAGGCGCTCCACCGCGAGCAGATGCGCAACACCGGCGCGCGCTTCCGCTTCCAGACGCTCGTGCAGCGCTTCACGTCGTACCAGACGTACTGGAACCGCATCATCCGCCAGATCGAGGAGGGCACCTACCGCCGCGACGTGATCCGCGCGCAGCGGCTCGGCCTCGGGATGCAAGCGGTGCGAGACGCGAAGACGGCCTCCGACGACCAGGAGCTCGACCCGAGCGAGCTCGAAGAGATCGAGCCGCTGGAGCCCGAGCCCGAATCTCAGCGCCCGGCGCCGGTGACCTTCAAAGACCCCTTCGAAGACGTGAAGCCGCGCGCGCCTGCGACCTCCGGCGCGCCCCGCCTCGACGGGGTGAAGGAGCCCTCCATCGCGAAGCCGCTCCCGCAGCGCGACTCCGACCCCTTCGCGGCGCAGCGAGCGGCCTCCGTCCCCGCGCGACCGGCCACCCTCCCTCCCGGGGGTCGCCTCGCCCTGCCGCGCGCGCCGACGCCGCCGACCCTCTCCGATGCGCCGCCCGGCACACGACCGTCGTCCCCAGGTGTACCGAGCGTCGGTTCGCCTGCCGCGGCCTCCCCGGTGCGCCCGCCGACGACCGCCGCGCCGCCCACGGCGGCCGCACGTGTCCCGGTGCCCCCCGGCGCCAGCTCGCTCCGCGCCCCCGCCCTGTCGAAGCCGCCCGCGCCGGCCCCTGCGCCAGCGCCCCGCGTGAGCGCTCCGCCGAGCGAGGAGGTGGCGATGCGCAGCCTCTTCGACCGCTACGTCGCCGCGCGCCGCGAGACGGGCGAGAGCGCCGACGTCCGCTACGAGACGGTGGCCAAGCAGGTGCGCGAGACGCTCCCCCGGCTCGCGGAGAAGTATCAGGGGGCGGACGTTCGCCTCGACGTGACCATCAAGGACGGCAAGGCGATCCTGCGCCCCGTCGTCACCATGAAGAAGTGAAAGCCCGGTGACGGGGCGGCGCGCGGTGCGATAGACCCTCGCCGCCCCCCTATGCCTGCGATCACCCTGACCCCGGTGCCGCGTGAGGCGCCCGAGTGCGCCCGCTTCGATGACGTCGTCGCCGTTCGCGCCTACGAGCGGGAGGTGCGCGCCCACCGCGCCTGCGTGGAGCCCTTCTCCCTGGAGCGCACCGAGGCCGCGCTTCTCACCACCTGGTACGTGAAGGGCGGCAGCGGGAGCGAGTACGCGGTCGACCTCGTGGACGGCGAGCAATGGGACACGTGCACCTGCCCCGACTTCCTCGGCAACGAGCTCGGCACGTGCAAGCACATCGAGGCGGTACGCCGCGCGATCCGCACGCGCCCGCCGCTGCGCAAGGCCTTCGAGAAGGCGCGCGCCGCGGCGCTCTTGCCGACCCTCACCGTCCGCGCCGAGGGCCCCATCGCCCTCATCGCGCTCGGCGCGTGGAACCTCCGCACGCTCCGCTCCCTCGGCCTCGACCGCGACGCGGACGGCGACGTGCGCGTCGTCGACTCGGAGAAGCTGCTCATCGGCGAGCTCCGCAGCGGCGTGCGGGTCACCTGCGGGGCGAAGGCGGCCGCGCGCATCCTCCACGAGCGCGAGTGGCGGCGCCGCCGTCGGGCGACGGTCGACGCCGCGGTGGAGGGCGGTTCGCTCGGGCTCGACGTGCTCAAGCGGCCGCTGTTCCCGTACCAGCTCGCGGGGGTGCAGCACCTCGCGGCCAACGGGCGGGCGATGCTCGCCGACGACATGGGCCTCGGCAAGACGGTGCAGGCCCTCGCGGCGTGTGAGGTGCTGCGGCGTCGCGGCGAGGCGACGCGCGTGCTGGTGGTGACGTCGGCGACGCTGAAGCACCAGTGGGCCCGGGAGATCGAGCGCTACACCGGGGCGAGCGCCTCGGTGATCGGCGGCGCGGCGGCGGCGCGGCGCGAGGCGCTGGAGAGCGACACGCCGTACAAGGTGCTCAACTACGAGCTCACCTGGCGCGAGCTGCAGACGCTCCAGACGCTGGAGGCCGACGTGCTCATCCTCGACGAGGCCCAGCGCGCGAAGAACTTCCGCACCCGCACCGCCACCACGCTCCGGGCGATCCCCTCGCGCTTCCTCTTCGTGCTCACGGGGACGCCCGTAGAGAACCGCCTCGACGACCTCTACGCCCTCCTCCAACTCGTCGACCCCGACGTGCTCGGCCCCCTCTGGCGCTTCAACCTCGACTTCCACGCGCAGAACGCCCGCGGCCGCGTCGAGGGCTACCGCAACCTCGGCGCGCTGCGGCAGCGGACGGCGCCGTGGGTGCTGCGCCGACGCAAGGAGGAGGTGCTCTCGCAGCTCCCGCCGCTGGTCGAGCAGACCCGCTACACCGGGATGACCGAGGCGCAGGTGCAGCTCGAAGGCGGCTACCGCGCCGAGGCCGCGCAGCTCCTCTCCATCGCCGAGCGGCGCCCGCTCTCCAAGGAGGAGATGCAGGTCGCGATGGGGCTGCTACTCAAGGCCCGGCAGGCGTGCAACGCGGTGGAGCTCTGCGACCGCGAGCGCGAGCCAGGGTCGCCGAAGCTCGACGAGTTCGAATCCCTCGTCGGGGAGATCGTGGCGCAGGGGCCGGCGAAGATCCTGGTGTTCTCCGAGTGGACGGAGATGCTGAAGCTCGCGGCGCGACGTCTCGACGGGCTCAAGGTGGGCTGGACGATGCTCCACGGCGGGGTGAACACCGAGCGGCGCCCGGCGCTCATCGAGCGCTTCAAGACCGACCCCGACCTGCGCGTGCTGCTCTCCACCGACGCCGGAGGCACCGGACTCAACCTCCAGGTCGCCTCCTACGTCATCCACCTCGACCTTCCGTGGAACCCCGGCCGCCTCGACCAGCGCACCGCCCGCGCCCACCGCCTCGGGCAGACGCGCGGCGTCGTGGTCACCTACCTCTGCGCCGAGGGCGGCATCGAGCGGGCCATCGAGCGCGTGCTGGGGCAGAAGCGCGAGATGCGCGGCGCGGCCCTCGACGGGGCGAGCTCGGTCAACGACATGGAGGTGACGTCCTTCATGAACTTCGCGCGCACCGTGACCACCGCCGCGGAGGAGGAGGTGGCGGAAGAGCCCCCGACGGAGGCCGCCGCCGAAGCCGCCCTCGTCGTGGCCGAAGGGAGCGACGCAGTGCTCACCACGGCCGCGGAGGTGCTGGAGGAGGAGGTCGCCGTGGAGGCCGCGGTGCACGACGCGCCGGTGGTCGAAGCGGCGCCGGTCGTCGTAGAGACGGCCGTCGCGGAGGGCGTGGTCGCGCCGCAGCCGGCGAGCGACGCGACGACCGCGCTCGGAGCAGACCGCGCCGAGCCTGCGGTGACGAGCGCGACGCCGCGGCGGAGCGTGAAGGCCGTGCGGGCCGACAACCGGCTGCGGCTCGCGAAGGTGGTGCTCGACGCGGGCTTCCCGGCCGACGCGGTGCGGGCGGCCTATGAGGCGCTGGCGGAGGCCGTCCGTGCGCTGCTCGACGCGGAGGTGGCGGCGACGCATGGGGCATTGGTCGCGGCGGTGTACAAAGAGCTCATCCCGACGGGGCGGCTCCCGATGGCGGCCCACGCGACGCTCGCGACGCTGCACGACCTCGCCTCCCTCGACGCGCACGGCATCGAGGTGGACGCGGGCCTCGCGCAGCGCGCGGTGGACGACGCGGCGGAGTGGGTGCGCCGCCTCGCGGAGGCGTAGTAGGCTCCGCTCCCTCATGAGCGACGAGATCCTCCGCACGCCCGACGACCGCTTCCTCGGCCTCCCGCGCTTCCCCTGGGAGCCGCGCTACACCGACGTCGCCGGCGTGCGCATCGCGCGCATCGACGAGGGCCCCGCCGACGCGCCCGTCGCGCTGCTGCTCCACGGCGAGCCGAGCTGGAGCTTCCTCTACCGCAAGATGATCGACCCCCTCCTCGCGGCGGGCTTCCGCGTGGTGGCGCCCGACCTCGTGGGCTTCGGCCGCAGCGACAAGCCCACCGACCCGCGCGCCTACACCTACCTCGCCCACGTCGACTGGATGAAGGGCCTCCTCCGCGCGCTCGACCTGCGCGACATCACCCTCTTCTGCCAGGACTGGGGCGGCCTCATCGGTCTCCGCCTCCTCGCCGAAGAGGGCGACCGCTTCGCCCGCGCGTGCGCCGGCAACACCTACCTGCCCACGGGCGACGAGCGCGTCCCCCGCGCCTTCCACGTGTGGAAGACCTTCGCCCTCCACTCGCCGCTCTTCCCCATCGGCCGCATCGTGTCGTCGGGCTGCGCGCGGGGGACGCTCTCCGACGTGCGCGCCGCCTACGACGCGCCCTTCCCCACGGAGCGTCACAAGGTGGGGGCGCGGGTGTTTCCGAAGCTCGTTCCGGTGCGTCCCGACGACCCGGCGAGCGAGGCCAACCGCGCCGCGTGGGACGCGCTCCGGCGGTGGGAGAAGCCCTTCCTCACGCTCTTCGGGCGCAACGACCCCATCACCCGCGGCGCGGAGAAGCGCCTCCAGGAGCGCATCCCCGGCGCCGCGGGACAGCCCCACGCGATGCTCGCCGGCGCGGGGCATTTCCTCCAGGAGGACGTCGGCGCCGAGCTCGCCGCGCGGCTCATCGCGTGGGCGAAGCCGACGTCGGCGACGCCCGTCGTCTCGCGATGACGGCCCTCAGACTCAGGTTTGGCCGTTGACGCATCGCGGACCGTGTGACGGTGCCGCTCGTCACGGCCCCCTCTCCGCGCTGCCGCGCGCCCTCACCCCCGCGGAGCGGGGGCAAGGGCTCCCTCGTCT
>JBILLV010000128.1:0-24377 GCA_044375895.1 Polyangiales bacterium
CGCTGCGCGGTGCTCAACCCCTTCGGCGCGCTCGTCCCGCAGAACAAGCGCGCCATGGCCTTCCTCTGGGAGCACCTCGCTCGCTTCAGCGCCGCGTCGCAGGACTTCGTCCGACGCCACGTCCCCTACACCGCGCGCCTCGAAGCCCTCGACGAGGCGACCCTCCGCACGGAGCGCGAACGCTGGGTGATCAAGAGCGCCTACGGGGCCGAGGGCGACGAGGTGCTCATCGGTCGTGACACGCCGCCCGAGCACTGGGCGCTCGCGCTCGCCGAAGCGAGGCCCGGTCATTGGGTCGCTCAGGAGCGCTTCGAAGCCGTCACCGACGCGGCGGGCGAGTCGGTCAACTGGGGGGTGTTCGTCGTCGCGGGGGAGTTTGCGGGCCTCTACGCGCGCACGCAGCGGGGAGCGACCGACGTGCGCGCGCGGAGCGTGCCGGTGCTCGTGCGGGGTTGACGACCGGCCCACCGAGGCGCTCACTGCCCGACGTGGACGAGCACTTCTCCCTCTGCTGCATCGAAGACGTCACCTGGGTGGTGACGCACCCGACCGGGCTCTCCGGCTACGACTTCGCCTTCGCCCCCACCTTCCACGTGCGCCACCCCGCGCGCCTCGACGGCGAGGTGACCGCCATCGCGCGGATGGGCGCCGCCACGGACTACACCGCCCGCTACGAGGCGCTGCGGGCGCAGGGGATTCGCCTCGTCCACACGCCCGACACGTACCGCCGCACGAGCCTCCTCCCGGTGTGGTACCCGCGCATCGAGGGGCTCACGCCCCGGTCGCTCTGCTTCGATGCGCCGCCGTCGGCGGAGGAGGTCGGCGCCGCGCTCGGGTGGCCCGTCTTCGTGAAGGGAGCGCGCCAGACGAGCCGCCACAACAAGGCGCTGTGCGTCGCGAACACGCCCGCGGAGTTCGAGGCCATCATGGGGGCGTGGCGCGGGGACGACATCCTGTGGTGGCAGCCGGTGGTGTGCCGCGAGTGGGTGAAGCTGCGGCGCGTCGCCGAGCCGTCGAGCGATTTGTTGCCGGTGGCGTTCGAGTTCCGCTCGTTCTGGTATCGGGGGCAACTGGTGGGGGTCGGCGCCTACTGGGCGACGCCTGCGTATGCGCTCAACGAGCGGGAGCGCGCGGATGCGCTCGCGGTGGGCGAGGAGGCCGCGCGGCGCATCGGGGCGGCGTTTCTGGTGATCGACCTCGCGCAGCGCGAGGACGGGCGCTGGATCGTGATCGAGTGCAACGACGGCCAGGACGCGGGGTACTCCGGGGTCGACCGGGTGGCGCTGTGGAAGCGCGTGGTGGCGATCGACGCGGCGCGGGGGTGAGGGGGACGTCGCGACGGTTCGCCCGGCGCTCGTCGCTCCGTCGGGGCGCCCCTACGGCCGCGGCGCGCTCGCGGAGGACCGCCGGGCGCACTGTCTCGCCGCTCTTCCGAGGCGTCGATTCGTCGGCGACGAGATGGGAGCGTTTGCGGCGGTGGGGGATGGTCCGCGAGCGAATTCACCCGCGGGCTTACGCCCGGCGGTCTTCCACGAGCGCGCTGCGGCCGTAGGGGCGCCCCGACGGAGCGACGAGCGCCGGGCGGTTCGTCGCTCCGTAGAGCGTCACTACGGCCGTGGTGCTCGCAGTGGTAGCGTCGTCGCCGTGGTTGCGCGACGCATCGCCTTGTTGTGCCTCCTCTCCCTGGTCGCCGCGTGCCCGGGGGAACCGATCCTCGTTCGCCCACAGGACGCATGTCTCCCTGCGGTGTACGGCCGCGCCTGCGGCGAGCCCGAGCGTGACCTCCCTTGCGATCCTGCGCTTTCCTGTGAGGGGTCAACCGTTCGCTGGGGGCCGGGCGCGACGGTGCACGTCCCCGCCGGCGTCTGCGTCGACGACCTCGGTCCGCTCTGCGCGGTCGGGTGCGGGAACTGTCCGTACGGGTGCCTCGCGGATGCCGAGCAGCGCGCCGCGTCCCAGTTGGCCAGCCGCGGGGCCGCGACCTCGCTTCTGCACGCCCGCGACCTCCTCTGCGCGCTGACACCGCCGCCCGACGCTGGGGCCGCCGACGCGGAGGTCCCCGACGCCGCGAAGGTGCCGTCTGGCGAGGCGGTGATCCCTCACCCCGGGTTGCTCAACTGCCCAGGCGACGGCGTGATTCGCGGCGAGCGTTGCAACCAACCCGACAGCCACGTTGACTGCCTCGATCTGGAGGGGTTCTCGTGCAGCAATGGGGTGGTTCGGCAGGTGGGTGGATTCCCCTTCCCGACGCCCAATGTTTGTGGGGTCGGCAACTATATCGCTGCGTGCACGCTGGGCTGCCGCCGCTGCACGCAGGGGTGCGCGACCGACTGGGCGGCCCGCGCCGAGCACATGCGACGGTCGCTGGGGCCGTGGTGGTGGCGAGACGGCGACGCCGCGTTTCTCTGTGCGGAGACGTCGTGGACGCCCGCTGCGGATGCGGGGGCGGGCGACGTACGCTGAGCACCGGTCGCCCGCCCCCGCATCCGCAGCGGGCGTCCACGACCTCTCCGCGCAGAGAAACGCGGCGCCTCCGAGAGGCCCTCGACGCGTCGGGTGAGCGACGATCGGTCGTCGTCAGCCATCACCAGGGCGCTTCCAATCGGCGCGCAACACGGGCGGTGGGTTCAAGCGCGGATCGGTGATGCCGCGCGCGGCGAGCCAGTGCTCGATGGCGTCCCCGTGGGCAAGATCGAAGATGGCTTCGACGCCTCGTAGCGTCATGTGACCCACGCCGTGAAACTCGATCGCTGTCAGGAGCCGCCTCCCGTTGTAGATCTCGTAGACGTAGACGGGTTCGCACGCGCACAACCACTCGTCCTCGAAGCCCTCGTCGCGCACTTCGAGTCGCTCGATCGCATCGCGGAGCGCGTCCCCCGTCACCTCGCCCAAGACGCGGGCGCCTGGGGGATCGTGGGCCTCGCACATGCCGAGTACGCGGAGTCGCGTCGCCCGCTGCAGGAGGGACCGATACGCCACGAGCTTCGGGTGCCGCTCTGACATGCCGCGAGGGTACCTGCGCGCCGCCTCACCGCGCCAGCGACACCAGCGAGCACAGCGGCCCCACGGCCCCCGGGTCGCCGTCCCCGTCGCCCTCGGGGACAAACGCCATCCCCGTCGCCACCGCTGCGATCGGCCCATCCCCCGCGCCCCCGCAGGCCACGACGGCGCTCGCGCCATCGCCCCGCAGCGTGCTCGGCGTCGCGCTCACCTCGCCCCAGAGAACCACCCGCCCGCCCGTCGTCTGGCACGCCACGTTGGCGCAGTGCAGGAGCACCCCCGCGAGGCCCCGGCGCGGCTCCGTGGCGCCCTGCGTGTACGTGATCGACAGATCGACCGCGGCCGTGCGCGCCGGGCAGCGGACGCCTTCCGTGACGCTCCCCGGTGGCTCCGCAGGGCCGCCGGAGAGCGAGCGCCACTCGGCGACTCGTTCGGCGCCGTAGGTCACCGCGCCGGCCGTGAGCCCCACCTCGACGCACCGCAGACGAAACGCCAGCGCCCGCCGTGACGGCGACGGCTCCGCGGGCAGCGCGAGGTCGACGCCCGCGAGCAGCTCGTTGGCGCCGCAACGGACGTTCTGCTGCGCCTGGAGCGGCACGAGCGGGCCTTCGCGCATCGGCTCGATGCGAATCTGGAGCGGCCGCGGATCGCCCGCGACGGTGACGGTGGTGGTGCCGGTGGAGGCCACGGCGCTCGGGCGACACGCGACGAGTGCGGTGAGGGCCGCCAGCCAGAGGCCGCGGCGCGTCATCCCCCGGCGCCGTCCACGCCAGCGTCGGTGGTGGCCGCCGGGGTGGTGGTGATGCCCCCGCCCGCCGCGGCGTTGGAACCGGGTGCGACGGCGACGGGGATGGTGAAGCTGGTCTGCGGGCGGGCCCCCTCGGCGGTGGCGGTGTGGCCGCCGACGCTGACGTTCGTGTCGCCGCCCCCCGAGGCGCCCGTGACGTTGACCGGAGCGGCCTGCACGGTGGCGGTGGAGTTGCAACCGAGGGCGGTGAGGAGGAGTGCCAGGAGTAGCGTTCGCGGAGCCATCGCCCCGTGGATATCGCGGCTCGACGAGCTTGTCGATGCGTGCGACAGCGGCGGCCGTGGTCGCCCCGCCGCCGTGAGAAGATCGCCCGATGCGACCGCACCGCGCCAGCTTCACCGCCCGCTTCGTCGCCGCCAGCCGCGGCCTCTCCCCGCTGCTGCCCGCGGCGCTGCGGCTCGTCGACGACCCCCACGGCGCCGCCTTCGGGGGCCCTCTCTTCGCGGGCCTCGTGGGCCTCGCGGACGGTGCCCCCGCGGCCGTGCGCGCGCTCGCGTGGGCGCCGCTCCTCCCGATGCTCCCCTGGGCGGTGTACATGCAGGTGCGGACGCGCGTGTTCGACGACGCCATCGGGGCCTTCGTGCGCGACGGCGGGCGCCAGCTCGTGATCCTCGGCGCGGGCTTCGACGCGCGGGCGACGCGCCTCGGCGAGCTCCTCCGCGACGCGCAGGTGTTCGAGGTCGACCACCCCGCGACGCAGGCGCACAAGCTGGCCACCCTCGGCTCCACATCCCGCGCGCGCTACCTCGCATGGGACTTCGAGCGCGACGCGATGGCCACCCTCCCGTCCCGCCTCGCGGCGGTGGGGCACGACCCCGCCCGGCCCACCTTCACCCTTTGGGAGGGCGTCACGATGTACCTGACGCGCGAGGCCCTCGACGCGACCCTCGACGCCGTCCGGGCGTACAGCGCGCCGGGCTCGCTCGTCGCGTTCAACTACGCCGACCGCGCGCTGCTGGAGTCGCCGGGGCTCGCGTCCCGCGCCGTGCTCGGCTTTGTCCGCGCCGTGGGCGAGCCCTTCCGCAGCGCGTTCGAACCCGCCGACGTGGTCGCGTGGGCCGCCGCCCACGGCTTCACAGTGCGCGACGACCGGAGCTTCTCCGAGCACGCGCGCGAGCTGCTGCCGAGCCCCTGGCGGCGCCTCGTCCGCGTCGGCCGGCGCGTCGCCACCCTCGAACGAACCGCGGTCGCCGCGCGGTAATGGGGTTGCCAGCGCGCCGTCGCTCGCGTTGGTATCCGCCCATGAACGTGACGAAGCTCCCGACCGGCGCGTCGACGCGGGTCAAGTCGCTGAGCGAAGGGCCCGACCGCCGCCTCTGGGCCTTGACCTACGACGACGCGCTGCTCGTCTCTGCCGATGGCGCGCACACCTGGTCGTCCCGCGCCGCGCCGCCGACGCGGGCCACGGAGGCCGTGCACGCCGCCGAGGACGGGTCGCTCTGGCTCTGCGCCGACGGGGTCGCCCACGAGTCGCGCGACGACGGGGTGAGCTGGATCACGCACGCTCGGCCCGCGTTTCGGGGACTGACGGAGGTGTTTGCGGCGCGCGGGGCGGTGCTGCTTTCGGGGGCGCGGCTGCTGCGGCGCGCGTCGGGCAAGGCGACGTGGCCCGCGGTGAAGGACGTCGTCGGCGCCGTCGCGCGGATCCAGCGGGCGGCGGACGGGAAGCTCTTCGCGACGGCCAACAGCGCGGGTACGGCGGCGGTGGTCTGCTCCGACGACGACGGGGCGAGCTGGCGCACGCTGCTGAGCGCCGGAGGGAAGCGGGCGACGGCCCTGAGCGTCACCGGCGGCACGCTCTACGTTGCCCTCTACGATCTGGCGTCGCTCGGGAGCCCCACGTCCTGCGGGCTTCGATCGCGTGACCAGGGGGCGACGTGGGAGGAGATGCCCCTCGGGGTGCACCCGCAGCAGGAGCTGAGGCGGCTCTGCGCGCGCGGCGAGCGGGTGTACGGCTTCGCGTTCGAGACCTATGTGCGCAGCGAGTCCCGGCTGGTGCTCCCGGTGATCACGCGCTCGCTAGACGGCGGCGCGCGGTGGGAGGCGCTCCCGCTGAAGAGCGACACCTTCGCGTGGGCGATGACGCTCACGGCGGCGGGCGAGCTGCTGGTCTCCGCGGAGGAGGGGTGCCTCTGGCGCGTCGACGACTGACGTGCGGCGCTGAGAGTGACGTCGAAGCCCGTCGCGCTCACCGCCCCGCCGTCGCCGCCCCGCAGCGCACCGGCCGCTCCGTCGGCAGCGCCATCCGCGGGTGCGCCGCGTCGTACCACCGCGCGTCCTCCCCGCGCGTGGTCGCGACGCGCGCGAGCTGCTCGCCCACCGCGTCGCGCAGTACCGGCGACGCCGCCATCACCGCGTCGCTCAGCGGCTCCACCACGTGGCGCTCCAGCGCGCCGATCGCCATGTAGTCGTTGGTCACCACCGTGAGCACCTCGTCGTCGCCCACCGCGCGCCCGTCGTCGCGCGTCACCCGCGCGCTCACGCGCCCGCCCTCGCAGGTGGCCACCACGCGCACGCCTGACACCGACACCGTCCCGCTGTCGCCCCCCGCGTTGTGCGCGAGGAAGGCCCGCAGCGCCGATCCCCGCATCCGCACCGTCACCAGGCGATTGTCGAAGGGGAGCACGGAGTACAGCGTCCCGTAGTCGAGGTCGCCCGCGGCGAGGTCGGTGCGCACGCCGCCCGCGTTCATC
This sequence comes from Polyangiales bacterium, assembly GCA_044375895.1. Classification (GTDB taxonomy): domain Bacteria; phylum Myxococcota_A; class Polyangia; order Polyangiales; genus CAISKJ01. The sequence goes on from JBILLV010000128.1 coordinate 6,502, forward strand.
AGGGCGACGTCGGCGTTGGGGGTGGCGGCGCGCATCATGTCGGCCACGAGGTTGGTCAGCGCCGACTCCTCCCGGTACCGCGTGCGCACCGCCGTCTCCGCGCGGAAGCCCACCCGGCGCTCCCGCACGCTCCGCGCGGCCTCGATCGCGGGCGCGATGGCCTCGCGCACGGTCGCGTCGGCCACGACGGGCGCCCCCTCGTAGGGCCTCGGCGCGCAGGTGGTGGCGTCGGGCTCCTCGCGGCCTTCGCGCGGCGCGCCGCACACGTCGTGGGGGCGGTGGATGTGGCGGTCGAGCACGCGGTTGGCGACGGTGTCGACGGTGAGGTCGACGCGGCCGAAGGCGCGCCCGTTGGCGAAGGACTCGATCACCGGGATGCCGTTGACGAGGTGGGCCACGCCGCGGTGCGTGTGCCCCGCGACGATGACGTCCACCGACCCCGCCGGGAGCGCGCGGGCCACCTGGAAGATCTCCTCTTCGGCCTCGCACGACGTGAGGTTGGCCGGGTCGTCGAAGTGTCGGCACGCGCCCCCCGCGTGGGCCACCACCACCACCGCCGCCGCCCCCTCCGCGCGCAGCGCCGCGGCCCGCACGCGGACGGCCTCGGCGAGCGGGCGCACCGTGAGGTTGCGGAAGTTGAGCGAGAGCGTGGTGCGCGCGGTGGCCTCGGTGCTCAGGCCCACCACGCCCACCTTCACGCCGCCCGCGGTGATCATCACGCTGGGGCGGACGTTGTCCCACGCCGGCGGATCGCCCGACGCGGTGTCGACGATGTTGGCGGTGAGCAGCGGGAAGTGCGCCTCGCGGGCGCGGGCGCGGAGGGCTCCCTGCGCGTCGTCGTTGGGGCTGCGCGCGAAGGTCACCGCCCCCTCCGGGCCGTAGTCGAACTCGTGGTTGCCGACCGCCGCGGCCGCGTAGCCCATCGCGTTGTAGGCGCGGATCACCGCCGCCCCCTCGTTGAGGTTCGACTCGATGGTGCCCTGGAACATGTCGCCCCCGTCGAGGAGCACCACGGCCCCGTTGCCCTCGCGGGCGCGGCGGAGGTTGGCGACGTGGCCCGCGAGCCAGGGGAGCATCGGGAGGCGGCCGTGGAGGTCGTTGGTGCCGACGATGGAGAGCGTCACCCGCTGCGGGAGCGAGGGCCGTGGGGGCTGGCGCGAGGCGCAGGCGACGAGGAGGGAGAGGGCGGCGAGGAGGCGCAGGGACGGGCGGGTCACGCCGTCGAGGTATACATGGCTTCGATCTCGGCGGCGTAGCGCTTCTGCACCACTGGGCGCTTCACCTTCATCGTCGGCGTGAGCTCGCCGCCCTCGATGCTCAAGGGCTTCGGCAGCACGTAGAACTTCTTCACCGTCTCCACCCGCGCGTAGCGCACGTTGACGGCGTCGAGGGTCTTCTGCACCGCCTCGCGCACGAAGGGCGCCGCGTTGGCGTCGAGGCCCGCCGGGTCGACGCCGTTCGCCTTCGCGAGGGCCGCCACGCGCTCGGCATCGAGCATGAGCAGGACAGTGAGGTACGGGCGGCGGTCGCCGATGAGCACGGCCTCGGCGATGAGCGGGTCGTTCTTGAGGTCGGCCTCGATGTTCTTCGGGGCGATGTTCTTGCCGCCGGAGGTGATGAGGATCTCCTTCTTGCGGCCCGTGATGCTGAGGAAGCCGTCCTTGTCGAAGGCCCCGAGGTCGCCCGAGCGGAGCCACGCGCCGTCGAGCGTCGCCGCCGTCGCGTCGGGGTCTTTGTAGTACCCCAGGAACACATTGGGGCCCTTCACCTGGATCTCTCCGTCGTCACCGAGGCGCACCTCCACGCCCGGGATCGGCGTCCCCACGGAGCCGTAGCGCGTCTTGCCGGGGCTGTTGAAGCTGGTGGGGCCGGTGTCCTCGCTCTGCCCGTAGATCTCTTGGATGGGCAGGTCGACGCTGGCGAAGAACTCCAGCACGTCCGTCCCCACGGGCGCCGCGCCGCTCACGCACATCCGCGCGCGGTTGAGCCCGACGTTCTCCCGCACCTTCGAGAACACCAGCTTCTGGGCGAGGCGGTACTGCAGCTCGAGCACGCCGGGGAGCGCGGCGCGGCGGTTCTTGTGCTCGTGCACGCGGGCGGCGACGTCGCGGGCCCACGCCACGAGCTTCGCCTTCCCGCCGGTGGCCGCGGCGAGCTTCGCGCGGAAGGCGACGTGAAACTTCTCCCACACCCGCGGCACCCCGAAGAAGATCGTCGGCTGCGCGCTCTTGAGGTCTTCGAGCAGCTTCTCGATCGACTCGGCGAAGTACACGCACGCCCCCGTGGTGCAGCCCCCGTGGATCGTCAGCATCTGCTCGGCGATGTGCGAGAGGGGCAGGTACGAGAGCATCACGTCGTCGGGCCCCGCGCCCGTCAGGTCGAGGGCGCAGCGGGCCGTCCACGCGAGGTTGCGGTGCGAGAGCATCACGCCCTTGGGGGGGCCCGTGGTGCCCGAGGTGTAGATGAGCGTGGCGAGGCCGTCGGGCTCCAGCGACTCGACGCAGCGGTCGACCTCCTCGTCGGCGAGGCCGTCGGCGAGGGCGAGAAACTCCTCCCACGTCAGCGCGAGCGGGTCGTCCACCTTCGGCCCGCGCATGAACACCACGCGCTTCACCGACGGGATGCGCTCGCGCACCGCGGCGACCTTCTCCCACTGGTGCTGGTTCTCGACGAGCACCACCGAGGCCTCGGCGTGGGCCACGATGTACTGCACCTCCTCGGGCGACGAGGTGGTGTAGATGCCCGCGGGGCACGCGCCGACGCACATCGCCGCGAGGTCCATCACCACCCACTCGGGGCGGTTGTACCCGAGGATGGCCACCGTCGCGCCCTTCCCCACGCCGAGCGCGAGGAGCGCCCGCGCCGCCCGCCGGGTCTCCAGCACGTGGTCCTTCCACCGCGTCGCGCGCCACGCGCCGTTCACCTTCGCGCAGTAGGCCGGCGCGTCAGGTCGCGTCTTCGCCTGCGCCAGGAGCCTCGCCGGGATCGTGTCTGCCGTCATCGCACCGCCCTTCCCGCGAGCGCTCCACACGGGCGCTCGCAGGGCCGGTAGCGAATCTCCCCGAGGCCGTCCCTGTCAACCCGAAACGGCCACCGCGGCCACCCGCGCGATGGCCCGCAGCAGCGTCGCCTGGGTCGCGGGCTTCTCGATCACCCGATGCTGCCCCTCCTCGAGGAAGCGCCGCGCGTCGGCCGAGAACGCTCCCCCGGTCACGAACACCAGCCGCCCCGCCAGCGCCGCGTCGTAGGCCAGCACCTGCTGGTACACCTCGATGCCCGACATCTCGGGCATCATCACGTCGCAGAGCACGGCGTCGAAGCGCCGCCCCCCGAGGATCTCGTCGAGCGCCTCGCGCGGGCTCGTGAAGGCCACCACCTCGTGCTGGCTCTGGAGGAGCCGGGTGAGGCTGCGGCACACGTGCGGGTCGTCGTCGATGACCGCGACGAGGCGCCGCTCGTACAGCGAGACGTCCACCGAGGGCGTCAGGGTGGAGGGGCGCGAGATCGACCCCACGAGCGGCAGCACCACGCGGAAGATGGTGCCGCGGTCGGGCTCGCTCTCGACGAAGATCTCACCGCCCATCGCGGTGACGATGCCGTGGCACACCGAGAGGCCCAGACCCGTGCCCAGGCCGACCGGGCGCGTGGTGAAGAAGGGGTCGAAGACGCGGGCGAGCACGTCGGGGCTCATCCCGTGGCCCGTGTCGGAGACGGCCACCTGCACGCGGTCGGTGTCGACCCGGTCGAGCGAGACGTGCACCTCGTGGCGCGACGCCGCCCCCTCGGGGATGGCTTGCGCGGCGTTGAGGAGGATGTTGACGAACACCTGCGTGAGGCGCGCGACGCTCCCGAGGACGGCGGGGACGCGGCGGACGAGGCGCGTGAGGCGCGCCCGGTGGCGGATGGTGTTGGCCGTCAGCCGGATGGCCGTCTCCAGCGGGGTCGAGAGGTCGACCGGCGCGGCCACGTCCTCGCCCTCGGTGCGGGTGAACACCGCGAGGTCGCGCACCACCCGGAGGAGCCGATCGGCCGCTCCCCGCGCGACGGTGAGCTCGCCGTCGAGGTCTTCCCGGTGCGGCGGGCCGAGGCGGGCGGCGACGTCGCGGAAATGGTCGAAGCTCGCCGCGAGCACCTGGAGCGGGTTGTTGAGCTCGTGGGTGAGCCCCGAGGCCAGGGTGGTGAGCGACGAGATGCGCTCGCTCTGCGCCAGCCGCGCGCGCAACTCTTCGCGCCCCGTCACGTCGCGGAACACCACCAGGTGGCACCCCGGCAGCACCTGCGCGGTGACGGTGACCTCGTACACCATCGTCGCGCCCTTCGGGCGCTTGAGGCGCAGCCGCACCTCCTGCTCGCGCTGCTGGTAGCGGGCGTCCCACAGCGGCGCGAAGAGCCCCTGGCCCTCGGGGTCGAGCAGCGAGGGCAGCGTGACGCCCTCCGGCGGCGCCACGTCGAGCCCGAAGAGCGCCGCCGCCGCGCGGTTGAACTCCACGCAGCGCTGCAGGTCGTCGACGAAGATCCGCGCGTCGGCGCTCTCGTCGAAGGCCGCGCGCGCCCGGCGCTCGTTGGCGCGCAGGGTGGTGACGGTCTGGTGCCGGGTGAGGGTGTTGCGGAGGGTCCGCTCGAGCTCGGGCGCCGTGATGCGCGCCCGCACGAACCACTCGGCCGCGCCGAGCGAGAGGGCGACGCGCTCGGCGCCGGGCTCCTCGGCGCGCGCGAGCACCACCACGGGGCACGGCCGCTCGCCCGACGACGCGAGGCAGATGAGGTCGCTCACGCGGCGGAAGTTGGCGGAGTACGACACGACGCAGAGGTCGATGTCGCGCGCGGTCACATGCCGCTGCGCGTCCTCCCACGCGGTGGTGAACTCGAACGCGTCGGCGAAGCCCCCGAGCGACGACGCCACGAGGCGCAGGTGCTTGAGGTCGATCTCATCGGCGAAGATGAGGACGCGCGCCGCGGGCTCGGGCATCGCACCCAGGTCGTCAAACTCGCGCGCAAATTGCCCCGAGCGACGGAGATCTGCGGAAGGAGCGGTGGTGTCTCGTTGCGACCTGGGCATCAAGCGACCGGCTGGCGTAGCGGTGCAACTATACCCCTCCCGTGGACGAAAGCGTCCAATTCCAAACGCTGTTGGGGGTGTCACCGCCCGGACGCGGCCGCGTCACCGGGTGCTCAGTGGGCCGACGCGTCCTCGCGCGCCGCGCGGATCCGCCACAGGTCGAGCAGCGGGTCGGAGAGCTTGCGCGCCGAGGAAGTCCGCGCGATCGCCATGCCGTAGTCCTCGATTTCCAGCGGCGCCGCGCCGCCCGATTGACGCGGTGGGTCGAAGCGAATCGAGCGGATGACCGGGAGCTCCGGCCCCGATGCCGCACTGATTTCGGCTGGGTTGTGCGTCGACTGCGCAGCGGTGACTCGAACTATTTCGGGTACCCCCGCGAGGGTTCGCCAGACGTGCGTGCCCTGCTCGTGGCGGAAGAAGTCCCACACGCAGAGCCCCGAGATCCGCAGCGTGACCGCGCAGACGACGCCGAGGTAGACGGCGTCGTAGAGCCCTTCGCCGCCACGGCACTCGATGCGCGCGCCAGCGTCGGTGAGCACGACGGCCTCCTCGACGACGCCGCGGGCGCTGGCGTACGCGAGGGTGAGCTGCTCGAAGAGTCCGCCGTCCGGGGCGCTCGGCCCTTCGCGCAGCAGCTCGGCGGGCGTGGCGCGCGTGAGGGTGAGCGTGACCTCGTGGCGGAGGGGCGCGTCGGCCTCGGCCACGGCCCGCTGGAGGATGGCCACCTCGGCGAGCGCGTCGAGCACGTCGGCCCGCGTCGGCGCCGCCCGGGCCGCCAGCGCGCGGCGGTCGAAGGAGTTGTGCCGCAGGGCCTTGTACGAGCCCGCCTCGACGATGCGCTCGTCGCCTTCGATCTCCATCGCGCGCAGCTCCCAGTCCTCGTCGCGCGACGCGGCGCGCTCCAGCGACTCGAGGTGCTCGTCGAGGGCCGTGACCTCGCCGCGGAGCGACTCCAGGGTGTAGAGCGCGTCGTCGCCGTCGTGCGCCCCCGCGCGGTGGCGGGCGACGAGGGCGCGGATGCGCTCGCTGAGGTCGGCGAGGCGCGGCGAGGCGGCCAGCGCGGCGAGGGCGCGGCGGGCCTCGGAGAGCCGCCCCTGGAGGCGCGGGAGCGGGTCGGTGAGGCACGCCTCCAGCGGGAAGTTGGCCGCCATGGGGTCGGCCTCGCGGAGCGTCACCACGTCGAGCCCGAGGCCGCCGTCGCGGAGGCGGAGGGTGACGAAGCGCAGCTCGTTGCCGGGCGAGCGCACGAGGAGGTCGGTGAGGAGCGAGCCCACGCGGTCTTCGAGCCAGCGCTTGAGCGAGCGGGCGCCGTCGGCGGCGCGGAAGGCCTCGGCGACGACGTGGTCGAGCACGGCCTCGTCGGCGGTGACGAAGGCGTTGCGCTCCAGCAGGCCGCGCCGGCGCGTGAGGCGCGTGAGCTCGCGGGCGACCACGGCGCGCGCCACCGCGGGGGTGAGCGAGCGGAAGGCCACCACCCGGTCGATGCGGTTGAAGAGCTCGGGGGGGAAGAAGTCACGCACGGCCTTGAGGTGCTCGGCGCTGGAGGTCACCTGCGCGGCGCCGAAGCCCGCGGTGAGCTCGGCGCGCGCCCCGAGGTTGGACGTCATCACGATCACCGACTGGGCGAAGCTCGCGACCGCACCCGACGCGTCCGTGAGCCGCGCCTCGTCGAACACCTGGAGCAGGAGGTTGTGCACCTGCGGGTGGGCCTTCTCGATCTCATCGAGGAGCACCACGCAGAAGGGCTGCGCCAGGAGGGCGCGGGTGAGCACGCCGTCGGGGGTCCAGCGGTCGCCCACCAGTCGCGCGGCCGCGTCGGGCGTGTTGAACTCGCCCATGTCGAGGCGGAGCAGGCGGTCGGTGCTGCCGTAGAGGTAGCGGGCGAGGGCCTTGGCGAGCTCGGTCTTGCCGGTGCCGGTGGGGCCGGCGAAGAGGTACACGGCGCAGGGGCGCTTCGGGTCGACGAGGCCCGCGCGGATCCGCACGACGACGTCCACCGCGGCGTCGACGGCCTCGGGCTGGCCCATCACCTGCGCGGCGAGCTCGGTGCGTACGGTCGCGGGGTCGAGCGACTCGCTGGGCGAGAGGAGCGCGACGGGGAGGCCCGTCCGCGCGGAGAGGGTGACGTCGACCTGCCACGCACCGACGAAGGCGTCGGCTTCGGCGTGGGCGGTGAGGGCGTCGCGGACCGCCTGTCGGAGCAGGTCGACGGCCTTGCCGGGCCACGCGCGGGTCGGGACGAGCGCGGCGCCCACCTCGAGGATCTCGCGCAGCGCGCCGGGGTGAACGCGGAGCCGCGGGTGCTGCGATTCGAGCCGACGCACCTCGTGGAGGAGCATGCGGAGCGTGTCGGTGGACGAGGCCTCGCGGACGAGGACGCGGGTGAAGAGGGCGGCGAAGGCGGGGGCGTCCTCTTCGAGCCGACGGACCTCGTCCTCGGTGCACTCGCCGAGCATGGTGACCTCGCGGCGCGCGAGCGGGCCGGCGAAGAACTCCGCGAGGTTCATCTCGCTGTCGCGCGAGCGGCCGATGCGGCCGAAGTGGTGGGCGTCGGTGAGGAGGAGCAGGCAGCGCCGCGCGCGGGCCTCGGCGACGAGGTCGAGGCACCGCTGCTGCCAGTCGCCGAGGTGCGACATGCCCGCGATGACGCGCTTGCCGCTCACCTGCCACACGTGACGGACGCGGTCGGCGTTGCGGTGCGAGGCGTAGCCGTCGTGGTCGAGCAGGTCGGCGACGGCGCGCTCGATGAGCGAGGTGCGCCCCGAGCCCGACGGGCCGACGACCAGACAGGGCTGCGGGGTCGCCTGGCACAGCAGCAGGCGGAGCTGCTCGCGCCAGGGGCTGCGCGGGGGCGTCGGGGTGATGCTCCCGTCGATGACCTTCCAGGTGACGTCGTGCCCGAGCTGAGGGAGCAGCTCGTGGCGCTTCTCGTCGCGCCGCGGGCCGTCATTGCGGAGGTCGTCCCAGACGCCGCGCGGGCGCTCGGTGAGCTCGTCGAGCAGGCTCTTCGGCGACGTGGCGAACGAGAACGACTTGAGCACCCCGCGCCCCTTGAGCCGGAGCTCGTCGAGGTCGTTGTCGTCGAGCTCGGACCAGTCGTCGGCGAAGAAGGCCGTCGCCTGCTCGACGAGGGTCATGTCGTCGTGCACCGGAAACCACCGGCCCTGGCGCGCGGGGTGGTAGGCGATGACGAGGCGGGTGTCGGGCGTCGCGCGCCGCGGCTCGACGACGAGGGGGCAGATCATCGAGACCTTGCGGCGGCGCCCCTCATGGCGCAGGGCGACCTCGACGTGGACGGTCTCCAGGCGCGTGCCGCGGACAAACTCGAAGGCGCTGAGCGCGCGCGGGTTGAGCTTCGCGACCACCTCGCGGAGCGCGTTGGCGACCTTCTGCTGGAGCTTGCCGGCGTGCGGGCCGCGCTCGCGCTGGGTGTGGTCGCCGAGGCCGAGGGTGGTCCAGCGGAGCTCGGCGCCGACGCGCTCCTGGTAGACGGCGACGGTGACGTTCATCGGGCGGTCAGAGGTAGCTGCTGTTGAACCACCACTCGGTGGTGACGCCGAGGTAGTGCTCGATGTCGTTGAAGCCGAAGGGGTCGCCCGGCGCGTAGAGCCGCCGCGCCCCCGCGTCGCGCGCCGTCATCAGGTAGATGAGCTGGATGTGCGGGCGCGTGTAGCTCCCGCGGCCCCCCGGCGACACGAAGGGGACGATGCCCGCGCGGAAGAGCGACCCCTGCACCGCGCCGTCGCCGGTCTCCGGGTCGAGGGCGTTGTAGCTCACGTGCTCGAAGCTCAGCTCGCCCGCGATGCCCGCGTACTGGCCGAGCCACACGATGGGCCGCACCACCACCGCGCCCTCCCACATCGCGTCGCGGGAGAGCACCCCCGGGTCGGCGTCGCGGAAGTACCGCGCGTAGGCGCCGCCCATCAGCGCGAACATCCCGTGCTCCCAGTTGGACGAGACCGCGACGCGAAACTCCTGCGCCCGCGCCGACGTGCGGATCGAGTCGCGCACCGCCGGGACGCGCAGCTCGCCGTAGGCCCCGAGCCCCTCGGCCCAGCGGACGAACACGTTGACGAAGTTGTTGCCCGAGTAGAGCCCCCACTGCGCCCCCACCACGTAGCCCTGGTCGGACGGCAGGAGGATGCGCTCGCCGCGCTCGCTCGTCTGCCGCACCCCTTCGGGCATGGTGTGAAACTCACCGTACAGCGTGGCCTTCATCCCCGAACGAGCGCCGCGGCCGTCGAAGTACCACGAGGCCTTCGCGACCGTGATGAGCCGCGGGCGGTCGAGGAGCAGCGCGGTGACGGGGCCGAAGCCGTCGCGCGGCGTCACCTGGATGGTCTGGAGCTGGTAGGGGTCGTCGAGGCGGTTCATCCCGACGGCGGCCTGCAGGGTGAGGTGCTCGCCGGGTTCGAAGCGGGCGCCCGCGCCGACCATGTTGAGGTTGTCGAGGGGCCACCAGTTGAGGAGGTAGACGTCGTCGCCGCGGTACATCCGCGAGCCCGCCCAGAGGGAGAGAGAGTCGTGAAGGGCGCCGCGCTCTTCGAGGTAGAGGTTGCGCACGGCGAAGGTGCCGTCGAAGCGACCCGTGAAGTGGAACAGGGTGTCGTTGGCGGCGATGGTGGTCACCGCCCGCCACCGCGTCCCGCGCATGCGCCAGTCGTAGTTGAACTGGATCTCCATGTACGGCGCGAGGTCGAGGCGCGACGAGAAGGCGGCGATGTTGGCCTGGCGCCCGAGGTGCCCGCGGAGGTCGCTGGCGATGCCGACGCGCCCGTAGGAGCCGAAGGAGAAGCCCGTGGTGGGGCGATCGGGCGCCGCGGACTCCACGGCGGGCGCCGCGGGGGCGACGGACGACGACGCGGCCGGCGGGAGCGGCGGAGCCTCCGGCGCGGCGGTGGTCTCGACGGGCGCGGGCGGCGGGGTGGGCGCGGGGGCGGGGTCGGTGGTCTGGGCCCACGCGGGCGCCGCGAAGGTGACCGCCACAATGCCGAAGAGGGTGGAGAGGCGCACGGCGCCAGACGCTACCCGATCAGCGCGCGGGTTGCAGCAACACGTTCGAACCCGCCGCGCCGGCGAGGTTCCACGCGTGCCCCTCGGCCTGGACGGTGGTCTCGCGGAACGACCACACCCGGAGGCGGGCGTTCATGGCGCGGAGGCCGCTCTGGTTGATGAGGGCGGCGTCGATGGTGAGACGGCCGTTGACCCGCGGCGTGCACACGATGGTGGGCCCCGTGCGCTCGGCGCCGTCGGGCTCGATGCGCACCATCGCGCTGGTGGCCTGCAGGCTGTTCCAGGCCACGGAGAGGTCGCCAGTGGAGGGCCAGGTGATGACGGCGAGCGTGGTCGGCTGGCTGATGACGGGGATCGTCGGGAAGCGCACTTCCCCTTCGAGGTCGGTCACGCGGTCGTCGGGGCCGATCTCGTCCATGCTGGAGACCGCGGCGGTGCGGGTGTTGAGGAAGGCGCCGCAGGAGCGGAAGTTTCCCTCCCAGGGGCCGGCGCTGTTCATGGCGGGGCAGAAGCCGGAGGTCTGGTTGAGGTCGCCGGAGACGGTGGTGATGGCGCCCGCGCAGAGCCAGTTTTGCCCGCTGTAGTCGCGCTCCGGGGGCGCCGCGTAGAGCCGACAGTCGCCGCCCGAACCCGTGGCGGTGGGCGTCTGCGCGGCCGCGCGGGAGGCGGTGAAGAGCATGAAGGAGTAGCCGCAGCGGAGCTCGTTCATCATGGCGCCGGTGCGGTTCTCGGCGCGGAGCACGAGGTTGCGCACGGTGGCCCCGACGGCGAAGCCCTCCAGGTAGGGAGACCGCCCGGTGAGCGTGTAGTCGTTGCTCCCCGCCGGCGGGGTCGTGTCGGTTCCGCAGGCCGCGAGTGCGAACGCGGCGAGGGTGTAACGGATGGTGGGCATCACTCGGCCTCCTCGTCGTCTTCCTGTGCGCCCGGGCGCTTGATCCCGAGGGCGCGCATCTTCTTGTAGAAATGGCTCCGCTCCAGGCCGAGGTCGCGCGCGGCGTGGGTGGCGTTGCCCCGGTGGTGGTCGAGCGCCCGCATCACGATGTCGCGCTCGAAGGCCTCCTGCATGTCGCGCATCGCCACGCCCGGGGTGTAGTACCCGTCGCGGCTCCCCGTCGTCGGCCCCGCCGAGGCCAGCACCGGCAGCGCCATGCGCGCGTCCTCCTCCGTGATCACCTCCTCGGGCGTGAGGATCACCAGGCGCTCGACGAGGTTCTTGAGCTCGCGCACGTTGCCGGGGAATGGGTGCTTGGTGAGGAGCGCCACCGCGGCCTGCGTCATGGTGCGGCCCGGCCGGTCGTTGGCCTTGCTCGCCGCGGGGAGAAAGTGCTCGATGAGGAGGGCGACGTCTTCGCGGCGCGCGCGCAGCGGCGGGATGTGGATGGGCACCACGTTGAGCCGGTCGTAGAGGTCGGCCCGGAAGCGCCCGGAGGCGACGTCGGCGGCGAGGTCGCGGTTGGTGGCGGCCACCACGCGGACGTCCACCTTGAGCGTCTTGCTCCCGCCGACGCGCTCCACCTCGCCCTCCTGGAGGACGCGCAGGAGCTTCGCCTGCATGGGCTGCGGCATGTCGCCCACCTCGTCGAGGAAGAGCGTAGAGCCCGAGGCCCGTTCGAACTTCCCCTTCCGCTCGCGCACCGCGCCGGTGAAGGCGCCCTGCTCGTGGCCGAAGAGCTCGCTCTCGATGAGCTCCTGCGGGATGGCCGCGCAGTTGAGCTTCTCCATCGTGTTGGCGGCGCGCTTCGAACCCTCGTGGATGGCGCGGGCGACGAGCTCCTTGCCCGTGCCGCGCTCGCCCGTGACGAGGACGGGCGCGGAGGCGGAGGCGGCGAGGCGCACGCGGTCGCGCAGCTCGCGCATGACGGGGCTCTCGCCGAGGAGGGCGGCGGCGGGGCCGGCGGCTTCCTTGAGCTCGCGGATCTCGCCCTTGAGGCGGGCGACCTCGAGCGCGTTGCCGACGGCGAGGAGGAGGCGGTCGGTGGAGAGCGGCTTCTCGAGGAAGTCGCGGGCCCCGAGGCGCGTGGCCTGGACGGCGAGCTCGATGGTGCCGTGGCCGCTCATCACGAGGACGGGGGTGTCGACGCCCTGCGCGCGCACGCGGCGGAGGACTTCGAGGCCGTTCACCTCGGGGAGCTGGACGTCGAGGAGCGCGAGGTCGTAGGCGCGGGAGGTGAGCTTTTCGAGCGCGGCGGTGCCGGTGGCGGCGGAGTCGGTGTCGTAGCCCTCGACGCGGAGGGCGTTCTTGACGGTGCGGAGGATGTTGGGCTCGTCGTCGACGACGAGGATGGTCGCGCGGGGCATCGGGAAGCGGAGGGTAAGTGGGGGAGGGCGGCGAGGGGAAGGGGAGAGGTCGCCATGCCTCGCCCTTTCGAGGGCTCAGGGATGCTCTTCCGTGATGGGGCGGGGGGTGAGGCTCACGAGCGCGCGCAGCAGGTCTTGCTGGCGGAAGGGCTTCGCCACCCACGCGTCCATGCCCGCGGCCAGGGCGCGGACGCGGTCTTCCTCGAACGCGTTGGCGGTGAGGGCCACCACCCGCGTGTGCGTCGCTCCACCCTCGCGCGCCCGCAAGAGCCGCGTCGCCGTGTAGCCGTCGAGCTCGGGCATCTCGCAGTCCATGAGCACCACGTCGAAGGGCGCCGTGGCGAGCACGTCGAGCGCCTCGCGGCCGTTGCTCACCGTGGTGACGGCGTGACCGCGCCGCGCGAGGATGGCCTGCACCACGAGCTGGTTCACGGCGTTGTCTTCGGCGACGAGCACGCGCAGCGCCGCTCCAGGCGAGGCGGTTGGCGCCGGTGCGACGGTGGGCGCCACGTCCGGCGCGGCCCGCAGCGGCAGCGTGAACCAGAAGGTCGACCCCTGGCCGAGCGCGCTCTCCACCCGGATCTCGCCGCCCATTGCGGCCACGAGGCGGCGGCAGATGGCGAGGCCGAGCCCGGTTCCGCCGAAGCGTCGGGTGGTGCTCGCGTCGGCTTGTACGAAGGGCTCGAAGAGGCGAGCGAGCGCGTCGGGCGCGATGCCGACGCCCGTGTCGCGGACGGCGAAGCGGAGGCGCCCGTCGGCCTCTCGATCGACGGTCACGCGCACGGTGCCGCCCGGGGTGAACTTCACCGCGTTGCCCGCGAGGTTGAGCAGCACCTGACGCACGCGCGACGGGTCGCCGAGCAGTTGCGACGGTACGTCAGGGCTGACGGCGCAGGTGATCCGCGTACCGCCCGCGGCGGCCAGTTGTGTGAGCACGTCGAGGCAGCCCGTGGCGAGCGCCCGCGGGTCGTAGGCCAGCTCCTCCAGCGCCAGCCGACCGGCCTCGATCTTGGTGAAGTCGAGGATGTCGTTGAGCAGCGTGAGGAGCGAGGCGCCGCAGCGCTGGATGGTCTCGAGCTGAGCGCGCTGCTCGGTCGTGAGCTCGCCGTCGAGCAGGACGCCCGTCATCCCGAGGACGCCGTTGAGCGGGGTGCGGATCTCGTGGCTCATCATCGCGAGGAAGTTGCCCCGCGCCTGGAGGGCTTCCTCCGCGGTGCGTCGCGCGTCGGCGAGCTCGCGGGTGCGCGCGGCGACGCGGTCTTCGAGGCGGTTGCTGAGGGCGTCGAGCTCGCCCGCGTCGTCCACGAAGCGCCGCGCGATCGAGGCCGCGATGGCGAACATGTACAGCATCATCCAGAAGGGCGTGAGGTACGGGAGGGGGAAGGCCCCCGCGGCGGCGGCGGAGTCGGTGCCGGTGAAGATCACCTCCCCGACGGCCGCGACGGCGAAGAGGCGGGCGCGTCGGTCGCCCGCGAACGCCACGGCCACGAGGCGCGCCACGGTGGGGAGGTGCGCGACGATCATCCCGCCGATGAGGGCCTGGCCCAGCAGGTTGGGCAGCGCGTCGGTGCACACCATCCCCCACGGCGCGTACCCGAACGTGACCGGTCGGTTGAGGAACATCGCCCCTGGCCAGAGCGACACCGCGGCGCCGAGCAGCGCGATCGCAAGGGGCGCGTACTCCCATCGGCGCACCGGACGGCCTTGCAGGTAGGCCAGCACGCGGATCCAGGCGTGGTAGTGAGCCGCCCCCGCCGCGAAGGTGAGGGACGACGACACCAGCAGCAGGCGCATCGGGACGTTGACGATCGTCGGGACGGAGAGCGCGACCGTGCAAAGGAACCCGCTGAACAGGTGCAACGACACCACCCGCTGGTCGCGCCAGCGCGGGGTGGTCGCGATCCAGGCGGTCCACAACGTCACGAGGGCGGCGCTGGCGCACGCACAGACGGCGAGGAGGGTGAGCAACTGGACGCGCATGCATCGGCATAGACGGAGCCAGTCGACCGGGACTCAATGGCCCCTTCGCGTGGTGTACGATCGCGTGTGTCGCGCCCTCGGACGCGAGGAGCCCCGCCCCTCGGCGCGGCGACGATCAGCGAACCCAGACCCAGACGAACGCCGCCACCCGCCGCGACGTCGCGGCGCCGTCGCAGCCTGACACGTTGCCCGCGCTGAGCGTGCTGCCCATGGGCGTGCATGCGGCATTGTCGACGAAGCCCCCGACGCCTACCCAGCTGTCGGGCGAGTTGCACGCGGGGTCGTTGTCGCCGACGCCGCCGATGCGGACGCGCGCCGGGTTGGGGCCGGGCTGCGGGCGCACGTTGAAGCCGAAGCGGGTGCACATGGGCTGCAGCGTCGCGCCCGGGAAGATCCGCGCCCAGGCGGAGGTGCCGCTGAGGATCATCGGGGGCGTCGAGCGGTTCTGTGTGACGCTCACGAGCGACACGGCGGCCGCGGCGGCGGGCATCAGGGAGAGGATCACGTCCTGACGCGCGGCCCCCGCGCTTTGGGTCTGGAGTCGGATCTCGCGGAAGGGTGTGGAGTTGCTCCCCTCGTACTTCGCCTCTTGTTCGCTGAGGTCGACGGTCGATTCGTTGAGGCGGGTGCCGGCGTACCAGTGGTCGGCGTCGTACCGGAAGGTCGTGCGCGCGCCGTCGACCTTCATCACGAGCGTCCACGGCGCCGAGCCGTCGTTGGGCACATCGCAGTAGCCGCGCCACGTCCCGCCGCCGATCGCGCGGAGCGTGTAGACGCCGCTCAAGCTACCGGCGGGGAGGCTGGCGCAGCTCACCAGCGCACAGGAAAAGTCGGAGCACGCATCGCGCGGCGGCGTCACGTCGACGGCGTCGGGTGCGACCGGCACGTCGGCATCGAGCGCCACCGGCACATCAGCGTCGGGTGCGACCGGCACGTCGGCATCGAGCGCCACGGGCACATCGGCGTCGGGTGCGACCGGCACGTCGGCATCGAGCGCCACGGGCACGTCCGCGTCGGGTGTGACGGGAACGTCCGCGTCGGGGGCAACGGGCTCGTCCACGGGCACATCGGCGTCGAGCGCGACCGGCACATCGGCATCGGGCGCGTCGGGGACGTCGAGCACATCGTCGGCGACGGGCACATCGGCGTCTGGACGCGCCGTGGGGTCGCTGCTGACGTCGTCGAGGTCGCGCGGGACGTCGGTTTCGACGGCGGGGTGCTGGAGCGAGCACCCGAGGGCTGCGGCAAGAGCGGCACTGACGAAGCGAAGACGGGTTGTCACCGGGCGCACGACGGACCTCCACCGCGGATAGGGCGCCGTCTGCCCGGCTTCGTCAAGCCTGGATGGTGGCGACCGGGGGGCTGCGGCGCGGGAGGGAGGCGTTCGGGCGGGCCTCCTCCGGGCTGCCGAGCATCCCCGCGAGGCGGGCGCGGGTGTCGGCGAGGCGAGCATCGTAGAGGGCGGCCCAGCGCGCGTCGGGCAGGCGGCCGTGGGCCTGGAGGAGCTCCGGGTCGGCGCGATCGACCAGCGCGCGCTTCTCCGCGGAGACCGCCGTCGGTCGTTCGATGGCGGCGAGGGTGGAGAGCTCACGGGCGCAACGGTCGCGCACCGGGGCGCCGCCGCGGGCGAGGGCCCACGCGAGGATCGACCACGAGAGCTCGGCGTGCGAGCGCTCCTCGCGGGCGATCTGGGTGAGCACCGCGCGCGTCACGGGCTCGCGGCAGGTGACCGCGCACGCGGCCGCGACGTCGGCGTTGTAGTCTTCGAGGAGGCAGCCGTCCTTCAGGCTTTCCAGCGCGAGGTGGACGAAGGCGTCTCCCTTCACGTCGAGGCCGCCGCCGAGGAGGAGGTCGGGCATCGGTTCGACGGTGTGCGAGCGGCCGCCGTAGCCCGCGGCGAGGGCGAAGCAGAGGCGGGTGTGCTCCACCTCCTCGCGGGCGGCGACGAGCGTGCGGTCGACGAGCTCGGCGGGCGCTCCCATCGCCGTGAGCATCCAGGTGACGCGCGCGAAGGCGGGGACGCTGGCGTGCTCCTTCTGCGCGTCGTGGAGCCAGAGGGCCGCGAGGGCGGCGCGGGTGGCCTCGTCGAGACCCGTGGTGTCGGGCGTGTCGCCGAGGGTCCAGTCGGTGCCTTCTGTGAGCTCGGGGTGCATGACGCGGCCGCGGATGCGCAGGGGGCGGCCCCACGCGCCGCCCATGCTGCCGAGGGCGAGGAGGCCGAAGCCGAGCGTGCCGCCGACGAGCGCGCCGATGGCCCCAAAGAATCCCCCGAGGGCGATGAGGACGCCCGTGTTCTTCGACTGCCCCGCGCGGGATCGTTGCACGGCCGTGGCGATGCCGAGCACCAGCGCGGCGAGGCCTGACACGAGCTGCAGGAGCGCGAGGAGCATGAAGCCCGCGACGTACGGGCCGTTCGCCGACCTGGGGGCGCTGAGCACGGCGTAGTAGACCAGCGAGTTGAGCGGGATGATCGCGAGGCTGATCGCGAGCATCACGGTGGCGAACTTGCGCGTCTGGGCGCCGGGCTCGGGGGCCGCGTCGTAGGACTGCATGAAACGAGAGGGTTTCACCTGGGCGCGCGCGTGCGCAAGGGCAGAACGGCTCGCGCCAGGCGCTATGCGTCTTCCAGCCACGCGAGGGCGTCGCGCCACACCGCCGCTCCGCCCGACGCGACGTAGGTGTGCCCCGTGGCGCCGAGGTCGACGAAGCGCGCGGCGAAGCCCTCCGCCTGGAGCCTCCGCGCGGTCTCCTGCAGCACGGGCCGCATCATGTCGCGGCGGCTGGCGGCGAGCACCACGCGGCGCACGCCGACACGTTCGAACGCGGCGCGCGACCAGCGGATGTCGGCGGCGATGAAGGCCACCGCGCGCCACCGGCCAGGGGACGCGCGCAGGAGCCGCTCGGCGGTGTACGCGCCTTGCGAGAAGCCCACGAGGACGCCCGGCGCGCGGCGGTCGAGGGCGTCGGGGGCGGCGCGCTCGGCGGCGTCCACGAGGCGGTCGACGGCAGCGCGGGCGGCGCTCGGGGAGGGGCTCCAGGACGACGTGTCGCCGCCGCAGCGGGCGGGGCCGCGCGGACAGAGGAGCCACGCGCGCTCGGTGGCGGCGTCGAGGAAGTGGCGGCACCCGTTGGCGGGGCCGCCGCAGAGGCCGTGGAGGTACACCGTCACCGGGCGCGGAGAGCGGACGTCGCGCGGTCGAGCGAGGTAGCCCGACGCGGCGCGCGGGCCGACGGCTTCGAAGGGAGCGGGCTCGACGGCGAGCGCGAACGGGGTCACGAACAGCGCGCACGCGATCAGGCGTGCGCGTCGCGGGGTGCGGCGCATGGGGGGCCCTCCGGTGGGTCGCCAGCGACGCGTCGCGGGGAGTGGCGCGGCGGCGATCCACCGTTCATCGCGCGAGGGGGGCGGAGTGTGACGAGGGCGGCGCGGGACGAGTTCGGGGCGGGTTCGTCGTTCGTAGAGAGCGCCCTGGAGGCTGGCGGCGCGCTGGCGGAGGACCGCCGGGCGTAAGCCCGCGGGCGGTGT
>JBILLV010000447.1:0-6295 GCA_044375895.1 Polyangiales bacterium
GATCGCCCGCAAAGCCGGGCTCCCTCGTCGAGGACCCTCCATGGCTCTCCCTGAGCCCGGCTCTGCGGGCGATCCGAATCCAGCCCAGGCGTGAGCTCCTGCGAACCCTGGGAACGCTGGACGCGCGCTAACTGACCGGCATTGGCGTTAGCCCCCCGCGAGGCTACGCCCCGTGGCGTCTGCCAGTCGGATGGTGTCGGGGATGCCCACGCCGTCGTACGCGCTCCCGATGGGGTGGAGCCCCGGCGCTTGTGCGGCCGCGGCGCGAATGCGCGCGATCCGCGCGATGTGCCCCACGGTCGGCAGCGGCGAGGTCCGCGTGAAGCGGAACACCCTGGTGAACAGCGGTTCGGCGCGAAACTTCATCAGCCGCTCGACGTCGATCCGCGCCTCCGAGACGAGCTCGTCGTCGGGTCGCGTGAGGGCCTCTTCGCGCCCGACGCCGCCGAGGAAGGCGCGCATGAGCACCTTGCCCTCAGGCGCGCGGCCGGGCCACTTGCTCGACACCCAGGTGCCCGCGAGGATGCGCATGCCTTCGCGCTTCGGCACGATGAAGCCCGTCGCGTCGAGCGGGTGGGGGATGCTCCGCCGCTCGTGCGCGAAGAACACCGTCGCCGCCGACGTGCACGGCACCGCCTCGAGCGCGTCGGCCAGCGTCGGCGCCGCGTCGCGCGCCAGCTTCGCCGCGAAGTGCGGCGCCAGCCCGAGCACCACGTGGTCGGCCGCGAGCACCTCACCGCCCTCCAGCGCCACCTCCCAGCGCGACGCGCTCCCCGCGCGCACGGCCGTCGCGCGCGTCGAGAGGCGCACCGTCCCCGCCGGGAGCGACGCCACCAGGGCGTCGACGAGCTGACCGACACCGCCGCGCAGCGACACGAAGGCCGACGGGGGGACGTAACCCCCGTGACGCTTCGGCGCCGCCGCCCGCGCCGCCCGCAGGAGCGAGCGCTCGCTGCGGAGCATCTCCACGAGCTGCGGAAACGTGGCGCGGGCCGAGAGCGTCCACGCGTCGCCGGCGTAGATGCCCGCGAGCAGCGGCTCGACCAGCGCGGTGACGGCCTCACGGCCGATGCGCGCGGCCACGAGCTCGCCGAGGGAGACATCCTCGGGGATCTCCGTCTCGGGGAGCACGAGGTCGAAGAGGGCGCGGAGCTTTCCCCGCCACGAGAGCAGCTTCGTCGTGGCCATCGGGCGCAGGCGCGTCGGCGTCCCGAGCACCACCCCCTCGGGCATCGGGACGAGCCCGCCCTGGTGCGCCACGTACACGCGACGGTTGGCGGGAAGGGTCTCGATGAGCGCGTCGCCGAGGCCGAGCTCACGGCAGAGCGCGACGCCGTGGGGCTTCGCCGCCACCCAGGAGTCGGGGCCTCCGTCGATGAGGAAGCCCTCGTGGCGCTCGCTCATGAGGTTGCCGCCCGCGCGGGGCAGCGCCTCGATCACGGTGACCGAAGCCTCCTCCCCCTTCGCCTTCATCGCCGCGATGAACGACCGCGCGCTCACGAGCCCCGAGAGGCCCGCGCCGATCATCACCACGCGCTTCATTTCCGCTCCGAGGCCTCGTGGACGAGGTCGGCGAGGCGCTGCACATGCTCGATCGGCGTGCCCGGGAGGATGCCGTGGCCGAGGTTGAAGACGTGGCCGGGGGCCCCCTCCATGCGACGGAGCACGTCGTGCGCGGCCCGCTCGATCGATTCGAAGGGCGCGAAGAGGAGCACCGGGTCGAGGTTGCCCTGGAGCGCGACGCCGTCCCCGAGGCGCCGCCGCGCGTCGTCCATGGGGGTGCGCCAGTCGACGCCGATCACGGTGCCGCCCGCGTCGCGCTGGAGCTCGAGGAGCGTCGCGGTGCCGGTGCCGAAGTGAATCACCGGGACGCCCGTCGCGGTGGCGTCGCGGAGGATGCGCGCGACGTGGGGCATCACGAAGGTGCGGTAGTCGTCGGGCGAGAGCGCGCCCACCCACGAGTCGAAGAGCTGGAGGCACTGCGCGCCCGCCTCCACCTGCGCGACGAGGTAGCGCGACACCACCGTGGAGAGCTTCTCCATGAGGGTGTTCCACGCGTCGGGCTCGCGGTGCATGAGGGTCTTGGTCTCGATGAAGTGCGAGCTCTTGCCGCCCTCGATGAGGTAGCTCGCGAGGGTGAAGGGCGCCCCCGCGAAGCCGATGAGCGGCACCTTCCCGTCGAGCTCGCGGCGGATGAGCTTGATGGCCTCCAGCACGTACCCGAGGCCCTCATGGGGGTCGCACACGCGCAGCGCGTCGATCTGCTCGCGCGAGCGGATGGGGGTGAAGATCACCGGCCCCTCGCCCGCGGCGAAATCGAAGGGGGCGCCCATGGGTTCGAGCGGCAGGAGGATGTCGGCGAAGAGGATCGCCGCGTCGACCGACAGGCGCTTGATGGGCTGGAGCGTGACCTCCAGCGCGAGCTCGGGGGTGCGGCAGACCTCGAGCATCGAGTGCTTCGCGCGCAGGGCGCGGTACTCGGGCATGTAGCGCCCGGCCTGGCGCATGAACCACACGGGGGTACGGTCGACGGGTTCGCGCCGGCAGGCACGGAGGAAGCGGTCGTTCATCGCGCGGGAGAGTCGCCGCCGCGGCGCCACCGGGTCAACGGGGATCGACGCGCGGCAGAATCAGCGGTCGGCGCGGGCCTTGCGCACGGCCTCGGTCAGCTCGGGCACCACCTTGAACAGGTCGGCCACGAGGCCGTAGTCGGCCACCTGGAAGATGGGCGCCTCGGCGTCCTTGTTGATCGCCACGATCACCTTGCTGTTCTTCATCCCGGCGAGATGCTGGATGGCGCCCGAGATGCCGACGGCGACGTACAGGCCGGGCGCGACGACCTTGCCGGTCTGCCCCACCTGGAGGTCGTTGGGCACGTAGCCCGCGTCCACCGCCGCGCGGCTCGCGCCCATCGCCGCACCGAAGGCGTCGACGAGCGGCTCGAGCACCGTCTTGAAGCCCTCGGCGGACTTCAGCGAGCGGCCGCCCGACACCACCACGCGGGCCTCGGTGAGCTCGGGGCGCGCGCTCTTCACCTCTTCGAAGCTCACAAACTGCACGCGGGCGGCGTTGGGCGCGGGCGACACGGCGCCAGCGCTCACCGGCGACGATCCGCCCGACGGCGCGGCGGGTTCGAACTCCGACTGACGCACCGTCACCACCTGCACCGCCGTCGACACCTGCATCGTGCCGATCGCGTTGCCCGCGTACATCGGGCGCTTGTAGGTGAGCGAAGCGCCGGCCTCGACGCGCGACACGTCCGACGCGAGGCCCGCCCCGAGGCGGACGGCCACGCGGGGGGCGAGGTCTTTGCCGAACGAGCTCGCGGTGACGGCCACCACGGAGTACCCGCCCTTGCGGGCGACGTCAGCCACCGTGGGCGTGAAGGCCTCGGCGACGAAGTTGGCGAGCGACGCGTCGTCCACCGTGATGATGGCGCCGGCGCCGAACGCGCTCAGCTCCTGGGCCGCGGCCCCGATGCCCTGCCCGAGCACAAGGATGTCGAAGGGGAGCGCCGCCTTGCGGGCGAAGGTGATGGCGCTGTGGGTGGTCTTCTTCAGGCGGCCGCCGGAGGTCTCGGCCACGACGAGGATCTTGCTCATGTCGTCACTTCTCCTATTCGCTCAGAGCGCCTTGGCGTTGGTGCGGAGCTGCTCGACGAGATCGGCCACGTCCTTGACCTTGACGCCCGCCTGACGCTTCGGCGGCAGCTCGAAGCCCGTGTACTTCACCTTGAGGGCGGTATCGATGCCGAGCGACGCGAGGGGGGCCTCGGCGATGGGCTTGGTCTTCGCCTTGATGATCATCGGGAGCGGCGCGAAGCGCGGGCCGTCGGTGTACGCGTGGGTCGCGGGGGTGACGTTGTTGGTCACCGCCTTGGGGCCCACGATGCGCAGGTCGACGGAGATCACCGCCGGGAGCGTGAGGCGCAGCGTGATGACGCCGCCGTCGACCTCGCGGCCCACGGTGACGGTCTTCTTGTCCGCGGCGAGGTTGGCGCTCATCGCGAAGGTGGCGCTCGGCCACCCGAGGAGCTCGGCGAGCGCCTGCGCCACCTGGTTGCTGTCGCCGTCGACGGCCTGCTTGCCGAGGATGACGAGGTCGGGCTTCTGCTGCTCGACCACCTTGGCGAGGCCGCGCGCGACGAGGTCGCCGTCGAGCGACTCGTCGTCGGTGAGGAAGAGCGAGCCCGAGTCCGCGCCCATCGCGAGGGCCTGACGGATGTTGGTCGTCGTCTCCTTCGGGCCGAACGACACCACCGACACCGCGTCACCCGCGATGCGGACCTTGCCGTTCTCGACCAGGCGAAGCGCCGTCTCGACCGCGTACTCGTCGAAGGGGTTGAGCTTGTTCTCGAGACCGTCGGTGACGATCTTCGCGCCGCCGGGCGCGACCTTGACCTTGTTGGCGTTGTCGGGGTCCGCCGTGCGCTTGAGGGAAACGAGGATCTTCACGGTGCGCTCCTGCGAAGGGGAGTGTGATCGGTGGAGCCGTCGTGAGAGGGCGCGAACACGCCCTCAGGCGGCTGACGGGGCGGTGGTGTAGGGTCGTTTGTCGCGGCGTGTCAAGCGCCGCGCTGAATGGCCATTCAGCGAGCAGATTTTGCGGCCCCGGCGACCCGGCGCTCGATCCAGTCGAGGACCTTCCCCTCGGGGTTGGTGCCGGTGAAGCGCGAGAGCTCCTGGATGCCCGTGGGGGAGGTGACGTTGACCTCCGTGAGGCGCCCGCCGATCACATCGAGGCCCACGAACACCAGCCCGTCCGCGCGGAGCCGCGGGGCGACGCAGGCGATGATGCGCCGGTCGTCCGCGTCGAGCTCGGAGGGGACGACCGAGCCGCCGACGTGGATGTTGCTCCGGGCCTCGTCCTCGCGGGGGACGCGGAGGATGGCGCCGAGGGGTTCGCCCTCCAGCAGGAGGATGCGCTTGTCGCCCTTGCGCACGGCCGGGAGGTACTCCTGCACCATGCAGAAGCGCCGCCCCGCGTCGGTGGTGGTCTCGATGATCGAGCGGAAGTTCCGGTCGGCCGGGTCGAGCACCATGATGCCGCGACCGCCCGCGCCGTCGAGGGGCTTGATCACCCCGATGGTGCCCACCTGCCGGAGAAACTCCCGGATGTCGTCCTCGCGGGAGGTGACGATGGTCTGCGGGGTCACCTCGGGGAAGTGCAGCGCGTAGAGCTTCTCGTTGGCGTCGCGGAGCCCGCGCGGGTCGTTGAGCACCACCAGGTCGTGGCGCACGCACTCCAGGAGTTGCGTAACGTACAGGTACTGGTCGTTGAAGGGGGGGTCGGTGCGGATGAAGAGCGCGTGGAGCGAGCGGAGGTCGACGCGCTCGTGCGGGTCGAGGGTGGCGTGGGCCGGGGGCTCGGCGCGCTGGACGTGGGCCCGCTGGACGCGCGCGTACACCGTGCCGTCGCAGGCGTATAGGTCTGACGGCGCGAGGGAGTACACGTCGTGGCCGCGGGCCTGCGCTTCGAGCATCAGCGCGAAGGTGGTGTCCTTGTCCACGAGGACGCGGGCGATCGGGTCCATGAGAAACGCAATGCGCATGAGAGGGGACTCCTGACGGCCGCGGACGGTAGCGTAGGCGCCGCCGCGAGGGAACCGCCGTCCCTCCGCACGAAGCCTGCGCGAAGCATTCCGTGTGTGGCGACGAGCCGCGGCAGAAGTGACGGGTCAGTACGGGTTGGGCGGGGGCTCGCCGAAGCCGGGGGCCGCGGGGCGAGCCTCGGGCGGAGGCGTGGAGGCCGCCGGCGGGGGCGTCGCAGGCGCGGCGGGCGCGGCAGGCGCGGCGACCGGACGGGCCGCGGGGGGAGTGGGCGCGGCGACCGACGCCGTGGGGGCGGCGGGCGCAGCGGGCGCAGCGGGCGCAGGGGGCGTGGGTCGTCGCCAGGTACGCCAGGGGCGAACGGCCGGGGCGGCAGCCGGCGCAACCGCGGGCGCGGTGACCGCAGGCGTCGGCGCAAACGCAGGAGTCGGCATGGGAGGGAGAGGGGCGGCAGGCACCACGGCGGCGGGCGCCACCACCGCGGGCGTCGGCAGCACGCTCGGCTCCACGATGGGCGGCAGCACCTCAGGGACGCTCGGCGCCGGCAGCGCGTGGTTGGTGGTCTGCACCGGCGGTCGCGCCATCGGATCGGACGGCGCTTCGAAGGGAGCCGGACGCTCGCCCGCGGCGCGGTCGACGTACACGACCGCCGGCGTGCGCGACGTGACCTGGGCGAGCCCGTACACGATGATGCCCGTGAGGAGCGTGTTGCCGAGGAGGAAGCCCACCACCACCGGCCAGGTCAC
>JBILLV010000448.1:0-6289 GCA_044375895.1 Polyangiales bacterium
GGTCGCGCTGCGGCAGTCCCTCGGCGCCGCGGTCGGCCTGAGCTCGCCTTCGCTCGCGCCCTGGTCGTCGCCCCCGGCCCACGGCTCGACGCCGCCGCCGACGGTGGTGCACGACGACCTCGGGCGCGCGGCCACGGTGGCGTCCCAGCCCGACCCGTCGCGCCCTGCGGTGGTGCGCGCGGCGGACGTCGCGACGGTGGACGAAGGGGTCCCCTGGGGGCGATTGCTGGGCATCGTCGCGCTCGGTGCGGTGCTCCTCGCGGTGGGCATCGTGGCGCTGCTCGTGTCGCTCGACGCGCCCAACCGGCCGCGCAGCGCCCCCGAGCGCCCCTCCGCTCCGCGGGCTGCTCCCGCCGTCGTGACGGCCCCGAGCGACGCGGCGGTGCGCGATTTTCTCGTCCGTTGGGAGCGCGTCCGCGCCCGATCATCCGGGGCCGAAGCGCTCGAGCGGCTCTACGCCACGTCGCTCAAATACCACGGCTACGAGCGCCCGCCCGACTTCGCCCGGATGACCCGCGACCTCGATCGGATGGCCGCGCGCGGCGGATCGTTCGTCTACGAACGATCGCGCACCGAGTGGGCCGAGGAGCCCCTGGAAGCCGACGCCGTGCCGAGCGCGTGCCGGCTGGTGGAGGGCGCGACGGGGCCGCTGGTGAAGGTGCGGGCGTGGGTCACCGAGCTCAACCCCGAGCGCAACGCCGACATCGGGTGCCAACGGCTCGAAGGGCGCTACGTGCTGCGGCTCCGCCAGACGCCCGCGGGCCTGCGGGTGTGCCACGAGACCTGGTCGGTGGACGAGGGCATCTGCGCGTCGTGCCCGAGCGCGCCCCTCTGCGAGCGGCGCCAGTAGCCCTTCAGAACAGGTGCGACAGGGACATCCACGGGAGCACCACGAGGCTCTCGGAGTGGAGCGGCGACTGCTCGCTGAGGGGCACCAGCACCCCGACGTCGGCGGCGAAGCGACGGGTGTGAAAGCGCACGCCCCCGAGCCCGTAGGGCATGAAGCGAGCGGTCCCGTTGCCCAGGAGGGCGCGGGCCCCGTCGGCGCGCTCCTCGGCCACCTCGTAGAAGGCGATGCCCTGGGCGATGAGCTTGAGGCTCTCGGTGAGGCGGAGGTCGAGGGTGACGTGCCCGACAAACCACAGGCCCCCAAGGCCCGTCCGCTGCGCCACGTGGGCGCCGAGGTGGACGCCGAAGCGGCGCGTCCACACCGACACGAGCGGCCCCGTGAGCCAGCCCATCCCCGCGTAGGCCCACGTGAACCCGAGGTTGGCCGAGGGCGTGTCGCCGTCGGGTTTGAAGGGGACGGTGACGTAGCCCCACCACGCCGCCGCGAAGCCCTGGCGCTGGACGATCGCGACCCGCGCATCGGCGCTGATGCCCGCGAAGTAGTAGGGGAGCCCGACGCCCACGTCGATGACGCGCGAGAGGCCGTAGCGCACCCCGAGCCAGCCGAGGTGGCCGATGTAGTGCCCCTGGAGGTCGCCGAGGCGCATCATCCGCCCGGTGGGGAGCTGGAAGTGATGGTCGGCCGCGGGCTCGTACGCTTCGCGCGGGGCGCGCACCGTGGGGAGGGTCGGGGCGGCGGCGGTGGGCGCAGGGGGCACCACGGCGGGCCAGGACGGCGCCGCGCGGGGGGGCGGAGGCGCCGCGGGGGAGGGGAGGGCGGGGGCGTTTGCCCAGGGGGCCGGGCTCGACTGGGCGGCCGCCGCGGGCGTCAGCGCCAGGAGGGCGAGCGCGAGCGTCGGGCGGAGGGAGGTCACGGCGGAGAGCGTGCCGGATTTGTGGCCCGGAGGCTACGTTTCGGCGATCAGTTCTGGAGGTCGTCGGCGGGCGGGACGGTCTCGTCGGAGGCGTCGTCGGCGGGCGGGGCGAGGCTCTCGGTGGCCCCTTCGGGCTCGACATCGGCGAGGGGCTCGACGCCCACCACGTGCTCGCCCTCTTCCAGGCGAATGATGCGAACGCCCTGGGTGTTGCGGCCGGTCTGACGCACCTCGCCGACGCGCGTTCGAATCACCTGACCGCGGTCGGTGATCACCATGATCTGGTCGTCTTCGGTGACGAGGTCGAGGTCGACGACGTCGCCGTTACGCTCGCTGGCCTCGATGGCGATGATGCCCACGCCGCCGCGGCCCTGGAGGCGGTACTCCTCGACGGGGGTCCGCTTGCCGAAGCCGTTGGCGCACACCGAGAGCACCTCCTGCTTCTCGGCGTCGCGGATCACGTCCATGGAGACCACCCGGTCGCCCTCGCGGAGCTCGATGCCGCGGACGCCGCGCGAGTCGCGGCCCACCTGGCGAATCTCCGACACCTTGAAGCGGATGCTCATCCCCTTGGCGGTGCCGAGCATCACCTCCTGCTCGGGCGACTCGGTCACCGTCGCGCGGAGGAGGGCGTCGCCGTCCTCGATGGCCACGGCGATGATGCCCGTCGCGCGGATGTTGGCGTAGGCCTTCAGCTCCGTGCGCTTGACGAGCCCCTTGGCGGTGGCCGTCACGAGGTCCATCCCGTCCTTGAACTCCTTCACGGGGACGACCGCGGCGACCTTCTCGCCCGACTCCATCCCGACGAAGTTCACGATGCTGCGGCCCTTGGAGGTGCGCGCCCCCTCGGGGATCTCGTACACCTTCTTCAGGTACGCCTTGCCGTGGTCGGACAAGATGAGCACGTGGTCGTGCGTGCTCGCGATGAAGAACTTGTTGATGAAGTCCTCCTCGCGGGCCTCCATCCCGATCTTGCCGCGGCCGCCGCGCTTCTGCGCCCGGTAGTCCGCGAGCGCGGTCCGCTTGATCGAGCCCTGGTGCGAGCAGGTGACCACCACGTCGTGCTCGGCGATGAGGTCTTCGATCGAGATCTCCCCTTCGGCCGCGACGATCTCCGTCCGCCGCTCGTCGGCGTAGCGGGCGCGCACCTCGCGGAGCTCCGACTTGATCACGTCGAGGAGGATGGGCTCGCTCCCGAGGATGGCGCGGAGGCGCTCGATGGTGACCGACAGCTCGCCGTACTCCGCCGCGAGCTTCTCGCGCTCCAGGCCGGTGAGCCGGGCGAGGCGCATCTCGAGGATCGCCTTGGCCTGCCGCTCGGAGAGGCGGTAGTCGGTGACCTTCGCGGCGTCGGCGATCTCGGCCTCGGGGCGCCCGGCGCGGCGGACAAACTCCTCCAGGCCCTTGAGCGGGAGCTGCATGAGGCGGGCGCGCGCCACCTCGACGTCGGGGCTCTCGCGGATGGTCTTGATGATGAGGTCGATCTCGGTGGTGGCCATCCCGAGGCCGAGGACGATCTCCCGCTGAGCCTCGGCCTGCCGCAGTTCGAAGCGCGTACGGCGGGTGATGACGTCGCGGCGGTGCTCGATGAAGACCTGGAGGGCCGCCTTCAGCGTGAGGAGCTTCGGCTGCCCGCCGACGATGGCGAGCTGGTTGACGCCGAAGGTCTCCTGGAGCTGGGTGCTCTTGTAGAGGTTGTTGAGCACCACCTGGGCGTTGGCGTCGCGCTTGAGCTCGATGACGACGCGCATCCCCTCGCGCGAGCTCTCGTCGCGCAGGTCGCTGATGCCCTCGAGGCGCTTGTCGCGCACGAGGTCGGCCATCTTCTTGAGCATCACCGCCTTGTTGACCTGGTACGGGATCTCCGTCACCACGATCTGCTCGCGGTCGCCCTTGCCGAGGGGCTCGATGGTGGCGCGGGCGCGCATCACCACGGAGCCGCGGCCGGTGGCGTAGGCCGACTCGATGCCCTGGCGCCCGAGGATGATGCCCCCGGTGGGGAAGTCGGGGCCCTTCACGAACTGCATCAGCTCGGGGAGCGTCGCCGCCGGGTTCTCGATGATGTGAATGGTGGCGTCGATCACCTCGGCGAGGTTGTGCGGCGGGATGTTGGTGGCCATGCCCACCGCGATGCCGCCCGACCCGTTGACGAGGAGCGCGGGGAAGCGCGCGGGGAGCACCGAGGGCTCCTGCTCGCTCGCGTCGAAGTTGTCGACGAAGTCCACCGTCTCCTTCTCGATGTCCGAGAGGAGCTCCTCCGACAAGCGCGCGAGGCGCACCTCGGTGTAACGCATCGCGGCCGCGGGGTCGCCGTCGACCGAGCCGAAGTTGCCCTGGCCGTCGATGAGCACCATGCGCATCGCGAAGTCCTGCGCCATGCGGACGAGGGCGTCGTAGACGGAGGCGTCGCCGTGCGGGTGGTACTTGCCGAGGCACTCGCCCACGACGCGGGCGGACTTCTTGTACGCCTGGTTCCACGTGAGCTTGAGGCCGTACATCGAGTAGAGGATGCGGCGGTGCACGGGCTTCAGGCCGTCACGGCCGTCGGGGATCGCGCGCCCCACGATCACGCTCATAGCGTAGTCGAGGTAGCTCCGCTGCATCTCCTCCTCGATGAGGGTCGGCAGGAGGTTGGGCGTCGCGCCCCCATCAGGTGCCCCGGGCGGGGTCGGTGTCAGGTCGCTCATACGGTCGCCCGTCTCCTACCACTTCCGCCCGCGCCGCCGCCATTCCTCGCGAAACCTCTGGGGATTTTCCGGACGTATCCCGTCACTGCCAACCCGCGTTGCCGCAGGGAAACACTTGTCGTTGGCATGTGGTGGAGCTGAAACGTTCCTGTCGGGCTGGACGGGTGTGGCATTGGGAGTGCAATGATTGAAGGAATGATGGTCCGACGGTCGACGTTGCTGATGTTGGTGGTCGTCGGGGCCGGGTGCCTGGGGCGCTCGTTCCCGATTCCGCCGCCGCAGAACGTGGTTCAGTCGGTGACGGAGTGTCCGCCGGCGCAGTGCCCCGGCGGGGGTGTGATTCTTCGCTTGTCGGGCGTGGCCACCGCGGGCGCTCAGGTGTTCGCGCAGGACGTGAGCGGCCCGATGGATCCCACCGGGCAGATCCTCCCCGCGGCGAGCGGGCGGGTGACCCCCGAGGGCAACTGGCAGCTCACGCTCGGGCCGCAGCTCGACTCCACGGGCGTGGTGCGCGCCGTCCAGCGCGGCCACCTGATCGACCTCTTCCAGGTGAACGACCGGGGAGAGGCCTCCAACACCGTCACCATCCTCGTTCGCTGAGAGGTGCCACCATGCTCCGTCCCCTCACGCTCCTGAGCGCGCTCGCGACCTCGTGCCTCACGTACGAGCCGCTCCCCATGCCGACGGCGCGCATCGACGGCATCGGCCCGTGCGTGGGCTGCGTGGCCCGCGAGGCCGTGGTGGTCTCGCTGTCGGGCGACGACGCCGTCCCCGGGGCCGTCGTGGCGGTCTACGACACGCGGCGTATGCACGCCCTCGGGCAGCGCCCCTCGGCCGCGGCCCGCGCGGACGCCGAGGGCCGCTGGCGCCTCACGCTCCGCGCCCTCCACACGGAGGGGACGCTGGAGCTCCCGGTGCACTCGGGCGATCTCCTCGGGGTGATCCAGCGACTCGCGCCCGACGGCGAGGCCTCGCCGCCGTATCACGTCGTCGTGCCCGTGGTGGCCCGCGACGAGGCCCTCCCGCGGCTGGTGGACGTCCCCGAAGTGCCCGGGCGCGCCGAGTCGTTCTGATTGACGGGCGCGGCCCCTTCGGGCGACGGTCGCGCCATGGACATCGACAACCTCGTCGGCTCGCTCAAGACCCAGGTGCTCGGCTCGCTGGAGACCCACGTCTACCAGCAGGCCGTCGCGCAGAACCTCGTCGACACCGTCCTCCGCGAGCTCGTGGAGAACGCCGTCGAGCGCCTCCAGGTGCAGCTCCCCGCGGCGGCCAGCGTCGGCGGCGCGCTCCTCGGGATGCTCGGCGCGCTGGCCCCGACGGTGAAGTCCCTGGGGCTCGACCAGCAGATCATGGGGCTCGTGCGTCAGGCCGGCGTCGACACCGCCATGCGCGACACCGTCATCCGCGGCATCACGCGGTACCTGGAGGAGAACGGCGGGCGCCTCATGGAGGTCGCGGTGCAGGCCGCCGTGGCAAAGCTGACGAGGACGTAGATTTTTTCTTGACGGTGCGACGGGGTGGCGGTACATCACCGCCTGTCTCGCGGGTGTAACTCAGTGGTAGAGTGCAACCTTGCCAAGGTTGACGTCGAGAGTTCGAATCTCTTCACCCGCTCCATAGTAGACAAGGCAGAGAAGGCCGGGATCAGGAAGTGACCTGAACCGGCCTTTCGCCATTTGTCCCGACGGGTGCCTACCCCCGGCCCTTTCGACGTCCCAGGGTTCGCCGAGCGCTCAGCCTGAGGCGCAGGGCGGAGCCGAGTGGCCCCGGGGGGGGGGGGGGGGGGGGGGGGGGGGGGGGGGGGGGCGGGGGGGGGGGGGGGGGGGGGGGGGGGGC
>JBILLV010000129.1:0-24247 GCA_044375895.1 Polyangiales bacterium
CCAACGTCGCCGAAGGCATCCGCTGGGCGGCCGATCACGGCGCCCAGGTGATCAACCTCTCCCTCGGCGGCGGCGGTCGCTCGCGGGTGATGGCCACGGCCGTCGCCCACGCCCGCGCCAAGGGGACTACCGTCATCTGCGCGGCGGGCAACAACGGCCGCACGGTGGAGTCCCCCGCCAACGAGCCCGGCTCGGTCGCGGTGAGCGCCATCGACGAGGGCGACCAGATCGCCTTCTTCTCCTCGCGCGGCCCCGAGGTCGACATCGCCGCCCCGGGCGTCCGCATCCTTCAGCAGACCATCTGCGAAAACGGCCGCAACCGCTGCGAGCAGTTTGCCGCGTGGTCGGGCACCTCGATGGCGGCCCCGCACGTGGCGGGCGTCGCGGCCCTCATCGTCTCGCTCGGCGTCACCGACCCCGACGCCGTGGAGGCCGCCCTCAAGGGCTACGCCTCGCGCCCGGCCCACGGCGGCTCCGAGCCCGAGCTCTACGGCGCGGGCATCGCGAGCGCGGCCAACGCGGCCGAAGGGATCCTCTGGAAGTCGGGCCTCACCCGCCTCGCCTTCCTCGGCCTCCTCGCGGCGATCGTCGCCTGGCGCATCCGCCGCAAGAACGGCGAGCTCAACTGGTCGTGGCTCGTCCCGGCCCTCGTGACGGGCGTCGGGGGCTTCTTCCTCCCGCGCTTCGTCTCGCACCGCGTCCCCGGCATCGACTTCGCCATGCGCCCCGCGGCCTCGTGGGACTCGCTCCTCCTCGGCGCGGGCTGGCACGCGTGGCTCCCCTTCGCCCACATGGGCATCGCGGTCGGGCTCGTGGGCCTCGGTTTCAGCCGGAGCTTCCTCCGCGGACCCATCGGCGGCGTCTCCCTCGGCGTGGCCTCGTACCTCCTGGCCGAAGCGTGGATGCGCGTCGCCCACGCGCCCCTCGGGACGCTCCCCTTCCTCGGCTGGGCCCTCCTCAACGCGGGGGTCTGCGTCTGGATCGCCCGCATCGGCCTCGACCGCAAGACCGCGTAGACCCGCCCCACGCCCATCGGCTATTCAACGGGGCCATGCGCTTGTTGGCATGGCCCCTCGCGGCCGCCTCGCTCCTCCTCACCCCCGCGCTCCTCGCCCAGCCTGTCCTCACGGTTCGGGTGGGGGAGGGGGCCGTCGCCGAAGCTTCGGTCGCTCGCGTCGCGTCCGCCGTCGGGGCCGACGCGCAACATGGGAGCGCGCTCACCGCGTCGCTCGTGCGGCGCTTCGGGCGGGTGGTTCCGGCGGGTGACCCGTTGCGGACGCAGCGAGAGGCGGTGGGGCCGCTGGTGCAGGGGTACTACGGCGGCCGCTCGGGTCGGGCCGCCGCGCGCCGCGGGTTGACCGCGCTCGTCGACGAGATGGCCCGCGTGCCCGACGCCCTGGAGCTGGTCGAAGAGAACCGCGCCGCCTACCTCCGCGCGTTGATGCTGCTCGCGCTCGACGCCCGCGAGGAGGGGCCGGTGACCCGCGCCGACCCGTGGCTACGCCGCGTGTTGGACTTCGATCGCGCGTGGCAGCCGCCGCCCGCCGAGTGGCCGCCGGCCTTGCGCGCGCAGCTCGATCAGGCGCGCGGCGGGGCGGCGCCGACGGGCGAGGGGAGGCTCGTGGTGCGGGTGGCCCGCGAGGGGTGCAGCGCGACGGTGGACGGGCGAGCGAGCGGCGAGAGCGTCCGCGTCGGGAGCCACCGCGTCGCCGTCACCTGCGTGCCCAACCCGCGCGTCCGGGTGGTGGAGGTTGTTGCGGGGGCCACGGTCACGGTGACCATCGACCCGCGCCTCGACGCCGCGCTCGACCTGTCGGCGACCCCCGGGCTCCGCTACGCGACGGAGAGCGAGCGGGCGGCGAACGTCACCCGCGACGCAGCCGCCGTGGGCGCCGCGCTCGAAGCGCCGCGCGTGGTGACGGTGGACGACGTCACCACGCACGTGATCGACGCGAGCCCCGCGCGGGCAGCGGTGGAAGCGGCGACGCAGGCCCCCGATCTGGCGGTGCGCCTCGGCGCGGCGCTGCGGGGCGAGCGCGCGGTGGTGGTGGCCCCGGTGGTGACGCCGCCGCCGCGTCGCGGGCCTGGCGCGGCGCCGTGGGTGCTGGTGGGCGTCGGGGGCGCGGCGGTGGTGGCTGGCGGTGCGCTCCTGGCGGCGAGCTTCGGGGCGCTCGGCGACGTGGAGACGGTGTGCCCGGGCTACCGCTGCGGCGCGCTCGACGCCGCGCAGCGGACGAGCGCGCAGGAGAGCTACGACCGCGCCCGCACGCTCAACACCGCGGGCTGGGTGACGCTGGGCGTCGGCGCGGCGGCGGCGGTGGGGGGCGTGGTGTGGTACGCGCTGGCCTCGCGGCGGAGCGACGCGCCGGTGGTGACCGCGGTGGTGACGGGCGAAGGGGCGTCGGTGGGCGTGAGCGGGCGGTTCTGACGGCGACCGTCGAGCGTCGCGCGCTCAGCCACCACCGCGGAGTGTGGTACGGTCCACGCGGCCCGATGGCCTACGAGGACTTCACGGTTCACGACCTCACGCAGCGTCTCGGGCTGCGTTACGTGGAGGTGCCCGAGCTCTTCCGCGACGCCGCGCCCGTGGCGCCGGGCGGCGTGCTCGTGGAGGTGCTGCGCGACAACACCCCCGTGGCGCTAGCGTTCTCGACCGAGAAGGCCCGCTCCGAATTTCTCATCGCGCCGATCTTGATGGAGGCCCGTCGCCTGCGCCACGGCGCGGTGAGCCTGTTCTCGGGCGCCGAGCTCAACGTCGACGCGTCGCGCGGTCTCAACGGGTTCTGCGACTTCGTGCTCTCGGGCTCTGCCACGCAGACCGAGCTCGACGCCCCCCTCATCACCATCGTCGAGGCGAAGAACGAGAACATCCGCGCCGGGGTGCCGCAGTGCGCGGCGCAGATGTTCGCCGCGCAACTGTTCAACGAGCGCCGGGGGCAGGGCGGCAAGGTCGTGTACGGAGCCGTGACGACGGGTGACATCTGGCGCTTCTTGCGCATGAAGGGTGACCTCGTGGAGGTCGACCTGGCCTGGTACTACCTCGACGCCGTCGAGCGCATCCTCGGCGTGCTGGTGCACATGCTCGCCAGCGCGTCGCCGCGGTAGTCGGCACGCTCGCGCGCGTCAGTCCGCGTCGTCGGGCTACAGGTAGGTGACGCTCGACGCGACGCGCAGCAGGAAGTCGAAGGGGGCGTGCGAGCGCTCGACGCCGGCGGGCACCGACGTCACGATGCGGATGTCGCGCAGCGAGGTCGCGTCGGTCACCACGCGGAACCGCTGCCCGCGCGCCACGACCCCCGTGGTGAAGGGCATCGTCTCCCCGGGGTTGTACGCGTTCACGGTGGTGTTCGGCGCGTAGGCGAGCACGTCGATGTCGGCCCGGCGCGTCACGTAGCAGTCCGCCGGCGCGGCGGTCGTGCGCAGGCGAAACTCCGTGTCGATCATCGCGCCCCGCGTCGAGGGGACGAGGTCGGCGTCCGCGACGCTCCCATCACAGACGCCGTTGCCGGGGTCGGCCTCGATCCACGCGAAGAGGGGCGACGGGCTCGTGGCCGTCACCAGCGTGTCCGCGGGAAACGACACCACCCCGGTGTCGAAGGCCGCGGCGAGCGTCTGCATGGAGGTGGTCGCGCCCACGCGGAAGGTCACGGTCGTGGTGGGCTCCAGCGACTGGACGATCATCCGCCGCACGCCCGGCGCCCCCGCGGGCTCGGCGTAGCGGAAGGACGTTCCGCGCAGGCTGTCACCGTCCGCGGGGACGAAGCCCGCGTGGTTGTACGTCTCCGCGAGGGACTGCCCGAAGGCCGTCACCGAGGCCCCGACGGCCACCACGCGGTAGAGCCCGGCGCGCGGCACCCGCAGCGCGCGGAAGCTGTTGGCCGTGGCATCGGTCCAGCTCCCGACCTCCGTGGGCGGTGTCGTGGAGAGGTCGAGGAGGCGCACGCTGGTGGGGGCGGCGCTCCCCGCGACGACGGTCACGGCGGTGCCGGCCCACGTGTACAGCTCGGTGGCGACGAGGGATCCGTCCGTCGCGGAGGCGGCCTCCAACTGGTCGGAGTTGCCGTTGTCGTGGACCCACGCGAGGAAGGGCGCGTCGCTCTCCAGGCGCAGCACCTCCGCGCCGCTCAGCGCCGTGCTTTGTGTCCCCGGCGCGGCGAACGCCAGCGCCGGGAGCGCCGTGGTGCCGAGGGTCGCGCGCACCGTGTTGGCCGTCGGGGAGTACACCTCCAGGCGCCCCGGGCCCGGCATGAACACCACCGCCCCGTGCGTCGGCGGCGCGCACGCCCCCGCGAGGCAGGCGTTGCCCGCGGGGCAGGCGTTGCCGCAGGCGCCGCAGTGCGCGACGCTCGTGCGCGTGTCGACCTCGCAGCCGTTGGCCGCGCTCCGGTCGCAGTCGCCGAGGCCCGGGTCGCAGGTCGCGACGGCGCACGCGCCCATCACGCAGGCGGGGCGGCCGCCCGCGGTGACGCAGGCGTTGCTGCAGCGCCCGCAGTGGGTCGTGCTCGCGCGCGTGTCGACCTCGCAGCCGTTGGCCGCGTCCATGTCGCAGTCGGCGAAGCCCGCGTTGCAGGTGAAGCCACACGCTCCGGCCGCGCAGGTGGCCGTGGCGTTGGCGCGCGCCGCGCAGGCGTTGCCGCAGCCCCCGCAGTGGGCCGTGTCCGTGAGGGGCG
Organism: Polyangiales bacterium; assembly: GCA_044375895.1. Lineage (GTDB taxonomy): Bacteria > Myxococcota_A > Polyangia > Polyangiales > CAISKJ01. Next base: position 4,671 of record JBILLV010000129.1, read on the forward strand.
CCACGCACGAACCACCGCAGAGCACACGGCCCGCAAGGCACTCCCGCGCGTCGGGGCGATCGGGGGTGATGTCGGGAGCGACGTCGGGAGCAGCGTCGGAGGCGGCGTCGAGGGGGGCGTCGAGCGCAGCGTCGGGAGCAGTGACGTCGGGCGGCGGGGTGACGTCGGGCGGCGGGGTGACGTCGGGCGGCGGGGTGACGTCGGGCGGCGGGGTGATGTCAGGGGGAGCGACGAGGTCCGCGGTGCTGCGGTCCGGCGCCGCATCGACGTTCGGCGTGGTGGTGGGGCTTTCGCTGCAGGCGATGAGGGTGAGGCACGCTGCGCCCAGGGCCGCGCATCGCCGTACGGAAAGGGAGAGGTCTCGCATGCGCCCGAGCATGAGGCCTGACGCCGATGGACCGGTATCGAAAGTGTTCGAAGGCGCGGCGAGGGTGTGTGGCGGGAGAGGGGCGGGGTCTCAGCCGTCCGCGGGTTCGTCGTCGTCGGCGTCGTCGGCGGCGCCCTTGCGTCGCGGCACCAGCAGCGCGAGCTGCGTGGCCTCGCGCTTGTTGTACACCGTGCGCAGCGTCGTCCCCCAGTCGGTGAACCACGCCGACAGCGCCGCGAACGCTGCCTGACGATCGGCGGCGTCTCCCGCGATGTCGTCCGCGGGCTTCGGTGCCTCGGCCGGGAGGGCAGGGAGCGCCTCCAGCGCCGCGACCCGCGCGCGCATCGCCGCGACGATGTCGTCGGTGAGGCCGCGGGCGCGGAGGGTGTCGCGCACGGCCGCTGCCCCCGGGAGCGCGCTGCCCGGGAGCGCGGTGAGGCGCTCGATGAGCGTGCGCACCGAGACGATGACGCCCGGGCCGAGGGGCTGCTGCGTGAGGTCGCGGAAGAAGGTCGCGAGAAACTCCGCGCGGTGCGCCGCCGGCACCACCCGCGCGATGATCGCTCGCACCCGCGGAAACCAGAGGTTTTCGAACGCGTCGATCGCCTGCAGCTCCTGGTCGAGGAAGAGGGAGCGGGGCGCGGTGGCGGCGGGCGTCGGCTGCATCGCCTGACCTTCGCCCGACGCGCGGCGGAAGAGGTTCCACCCCTCCTCGTGCTCGGCGGCGGAGTAGCCGTGCGCCTGCGCCGACTTGAACAGCGCGGGGTCGCGGATCACCAGCAGGAAGCGGGAGATGCGCAGGAGGCGACGGGTCTGCTTCGCCGTCAGGGGCGACGACGACCCCGCGGCGGGCGTGAGCGGCGGCGCCGGGGTGGAGGTGCGGGCGTCTGGCGGGGCGGCGGCGGGCTGGGCGGTGGTCTTGGTGGGCCGGGTCATGCAATTCTCCGAGTGGGGGATGTAGGGGAAGAGAGCCAATCGCTGCGTCGGCCGGACGCACCGTCGCCTACGCGATCTGTATGCACGGCGCCCCACGCGCAGACCTTGAGTCGGGCGATGCGATTTCGGGGTCGGACGCACCCGCGGAGGGCCGGCGCGGGTCGTCCGAGGGTGCAAATCGGCCAACAGACCCCGTGGTTCGAATCGCCAGACCCCCGGATCGAGATCGTCCGGGCGGCGAATCACGTCGTCCGACCCCGCCCGGGGATCGTCGGGGCGCGGCGGAGGATCGTCGGGGCGGTTAAACGACTCGACGCCTCGTTCGAAAGCGCCCGAACGGCCGCGGCGACGGATGACGGACCGTATTGCGGAAGCGATCGGCCGTGTTCGCTGAGCTCCTCGGCCCCGTCGGCGAGCACCTTCACGAGACCGAAATCGACGATCTTCACCACCGCGGCGTCGATGCCACGACCGACGGCGCCGCCACGAAGTCCTCCGCCCCCTCGGCGCCGGTGACGAATTGTCCTCCCGCCCCCCGCATCGAGCGCGTTTTCCCACGCATTTTCGCGCGGATCCCGCCCGGCACGCCGACTGCTCTCTCCGTGGCCCATGGACGCGAACCCCCCCGAAGCTCCCCTCCCGCCCTCGACCCCCTACCGCGAGGTCCCTCCGACGAAGCCTCCCACCGACGCTCACGCGACCAGCGCCTTCTCCTCGCTGGGGATGCTCTCCTTCGGGGCCGCGGCGATGCTCTTGGCGCTCACGACGTTCCACACGCCCTGCGCGTCCTGCACTGTGTCCTACGGGCGGGAGGCCCTCCCCGTACCGCCCGAGCGCCATCTCGACAGCGCCGTTCACGAGCTCGCGCGTCGCCGTCGCCACCCGCTCTTCCTCGCCCCCGGGCTCGACCCGCGCAGCCTCGCGCCGGCGATCGCGCCGGGCACGCTCGACGGCGAGCTTCCCGAGACCATCCGCGCCCTCGACGCCTACGCCGCGCCGCACGGGCTGTGGTTCCACGAGGCCGACGGGGTGCTGCGCCTCGAGCGGGCGGTGCGCGACGTCGACCTCGACTGCGACGACACGCTCGCCGTCTGCGCCACGCGTCTCCAGCGCCTCGCCTCCGTCCACGTGCTCCATCCCCCGACGCTCGCCGACGTGCGCGTGTCGCTCCACCTCCAGCGCGGCGCCCCCGCGGCGGTCGCCACCCGCGACGCGCTCGTGACGCAGGGCTTCGAGGTCGACCTCACCGACCGCACACTCCACGTCACCCACCCCGCCGCCCCGCGCCGCGAGGAACCCTTCGACATCCGCACCTACGACGGCCGCGTGAGCACCATCTCCGCCCGCACGCTCGACCTCCTCCTGGAGCACCAGGCCACGCTCATGCGCGGCACCCGCATCCTCCCCGAGGTGCGGGGCGGGCGCACCGTCGGCGTCCGCCTCCTCGCGGCGCCTCCGGGCGGTGTGCTCGCGCGCCTCGGGCTCCGCGCGGGCGACGTGCTGATGCGCCTCAACGGCTTCGAACTCGCCACGCCCGACCGCTGCCTCGAAGCCTACGCCCGCCTGCGCAACACCGACCGCGTCACCCTCACCCTGGAGCGCGACGGGCGCCCCACCACGCACGTCTGGATCATCACGTAGCGCGAAGGTTTCGCCCGCCCCCCGCTCCGCGGTAGCTTCCCCGCCATGCGCACGGCGTGGTCTCTGATCGCCCTCACCCTCCTCGTCGCCTGCGACGGCCTCCCCGTCGTCGGCGGACGCTTGGACGCCACCGTCCCGCTCGACCTGCCGAGCACGTCCGACGCCACCGCGGACGCCCCGCCCGACGGCCCGTCGCTGTGCCGCGCCGACACCGACTGCTCCGGCGTCACGCCCGTCTGCGACCTCCCCTCCGGCCGCTGCGTCGCGTGCACCGCCGCCAACGACCGCTGCGCCCCCGCCACCCACTGCGACCCCGCCACGCTCGCGTGCGTCCCGGGATGCCGCGCCGACGAGGGCTGCGACGCGCCTGCGCCCGACGGCGGCGTCGCCCCGCGGCGCTGCGACGTGGCCGCGCACCGCTGCGTCGAGTGCGTCACCGACGCGCACTGCCCGCCGGGCAACGTCTGCACGGGCAACGTGTGCGTGACCGGGTGCAACGCCACGCAGCCCTGCCCCGCGGGGCGGACGTGCTGCGGCAACGGCTGCGTCGACACGGCGTCCAACACCGCCCACTGCGGCGCCTGCGACCGCGCGTGCAACGTCCCCGGCGCCACCGCCTCGTGCGTCGGCGGGGCGTGCGCGGTGGCGGCGTGCACCGCGGGCCTCGGCGACTGCGACGCAACGATCGGCAACGGCTGCGAGACCGACACCCGCACCGCCGTCGCCCACTGCGGCAGGTGCGGCAACGCGTGCCCGATGCGCGCCAACGCCGCGGCCACCTGCGCGGCGGGCGCGTGCGGCTTCACCTGCAACGCGGGCTTCGCCGACTGCGACATGGACGCGACCAACGGCTGCGAGGTGGACCTCGCCACCAGCGCCGCCCACTGCGGCATGTGCGGCAACGCGTGCATGGCCGCGGGCGGTCGGGCCGCGTGCGTGATGGGCGCGTGCGCCGTCGGGAGCTGCGATCCAGGCCGCGGCGACTGCGACCTGAACGCGTCCAACGGCTGCGAGACCAGCACGCAGACCACCCTCGCGCACTGCGGCCGCTGCGGCAACGTGTGCCCCGCGCCGGCCAACGCCGCGGCCACCTGCGCGGCGGGCGCGTGCGGCTTCACCTGCAACGCGGGCTTCGCCGACTGCGATCGGTCGCCCGCCAACGGCTGCGAGGTCGACACGCGGACGAGCGTCTCGCACTGCGGCCGCTGCGGCGACGCGTGCGGGCCCACCAACGGGACGGGGGTCTGCGCGGCGGGCGTGTGCGGCGTGGCGACGTGCAACGCGGGCTTCGCGGACTGCGACGGCGCCGTCATGAACGGCTGCGAGGTCGACACCCGCACCACGATCGCGCACTGCGGCCGCTGCAACAACCGCTGCGCGACGGGGGCCTGCGTGGCCGGCGGGTGCGTCCCCTTCCCGAGCGACGGGAGCGAGGGCGCCTTCAACCCCACCGTGAACATCGTGCTGCCGCCGGGCGTGCACCAGTTCACGACCATCAACATCCCGGTCGGGGTGACGGTGACCACCACGGGAGCGGGCGTGCTCGACCTGCGCGCCACCGGCACCGTCGTCGTCGCGGGCGTCATCAACGTCTCGGGAAGCAGCGGCGGCGCGCACCGCGACTGCCTCGACAACGCCTCCGGCTCCGGCGGCGGAACCACCGGCAACCCGCTCCTCCTCGGCGCGTCGGGCGACGTGTGCGCGTATCCCCCCGGCTGCGCGAGCCCCGGCGGTACGGGCGGCGGCGGGAGCCCCGGCGCGTCGGGCGCGTACGGCAACCGCGGCAACGGCGGCAACGCGGGCGGCGGCGGTGGCGGCGGGTGGAACTGCGAAGGCGGCGCGGGCGGCGGCGGCGGCGGCGGCTTCGCGGGCGGTGGCGGCGGGGTCGGCTTCCAGAACTGCGAGTGCGCGCAGCTCGGCGGCGGCCTCGGCGGCGTCGGGGGCGGGCTCGGCGGCGGCGCGGGCGGCGCCACCATGGGCGAGGGCGGCCGCGGCGGCACCGCGGGCGTCCCGGGGTACAACGGCGCGGACGGCGCCACCGTGACCAGCGCCGCCAGCGCGTGTCGCGTGCGCAACGCCACCGGCGGCGGCGGCGGCGGCGGGTCCATCGGCGCGCCGGCGGTCAGCGACCTCGCGGTCACCACCACATTCCAGCCCGGTTCGGGCGGCGGCGGCGGCGGCGGCGACGAGGGGACGGGCGGCGGCGGTGGTGGCGGCGCGCTGCGGCTCGCGTCGCCCGTGTCCATCACGGTCACCGGGAGCCTACTCGCCAACGGCGGCAGCGCGGCGCCTGCGGCGTGCGGCGGCGGCGCGGGCGGCGGCGGGTCGGGCGGTCTGGTCTACCTCGCGGCGCCGTCGCTCACCGTCAGCGGAACGGTGAGCGCGGCAGGCGCCCCGGGCGGCACCGCGACGGCCGGGCGAGCCTCGGGTGGAGCGGGCGGCCTCGGGCGCATCCGGGTCTCCGCGACGACCACGACCTGCACGCTCACGGGCACCTTCAACCCGCCGCTGCAGAGCGGGTGCGGCGCGGCGGCGATGAGCGGGCGGGTCTACGTGGCGGGGTGGCCGGAGTGAGCACCATGGGCGAAGCGAGCGAAGAGGCCGACGTGCGCGGCGACGGGGCCGTGGTCATCACGGGCATCGTGGGGCGGCTCGGGAAGCACGTGTGCCGGGTGCTCCACCGCCGTCACGACATCATCGGCATCGACCGGCGCGACTTCCCCGACAAGCCGCGCGACGTGGTCCACCACCAGTTTGACCTGCGGCGGAAGAAGATGCGCGACGTGTTTCGCGGCGGCGCGGTGCGCGCGGTGGTTCACCTCGGCGTGATGCACGACCCCCGCGCCAGCACCAGCGACCACCACTCGTGGAACGTCGTCGGCTTCGGCAAGATGCTCGAGTACATGGCCCAGTACGGCGTGAAGAAGCTCGTCGTCCTGTCGAGCGCCAACATCTACGGCCCGCGCCCCGACAACCCGCAGTTTCTCCGCGAGGAGTCGCCGCTGCTCGGGAGCCAGGACTTCAGCGAGATCCGCGACCTCATCGAGATCGACATGCTCGCCCAGAGCTTCTTCTGGCGCCACCCCGACACCGAGACCGTCATCCTCCGCCCGACGCACATCCTCGGCAGCGTGCGCAACGCGCCGAGCAACTACCTCCGCCTCCCGGTCGTCCCCACGCTCCTCGGCTTCGACCCCATGGTGCAGGTGATCCACCAGGACGACGTGGCCCGCGCCATCGCCCTCGCGCTCCGCCCTGGCGTCCGCGGCATCTTCAACCTCGCCGGGGCCGAGCCCGCGCCGTTGCATCACCTCATCAAGCTCCTCGGCCGCCCCATCCTCCCCGTCCCGCACACCCTCGGCGCCCGCGTGCTCCACGACCTCTTCCGCTACCGCCTCTCCAGCTTCCCCGCGCCCGAGCTCGATCACATTCGCTACGTGTGCATGGTCGACGACCGCCGCGCCCGCGACCTCATGGGCTACGCCCCCCACCACTCGCTCCGCGACACCGCGCGGGCCGTCGACGACGTGCTCTGACGATGGCGCGCGTCCTCATCCTCCACACGGGCGGCACGCTCATGATGCGCGGCGGCGACCCGTCCCCGCTCGCGCCGGACGTCTACACCTCCGACCTGCTCTCCGAGCTCCCCGTCCTGCGCAAGCTCGGCGACATCGAGAGCCGCATCCTCTTCAACCTCGACTCGGCCGACATGCAGCCGCACCACTGGGTCGAGCTCGCGGCCGCCGTCCACGAGCACCTCCCGCGCTACGACGGCGTGGTGGTGGTCCACGGCACCGACACCATGGCCTACACGGCCAGCGCGCTCGCCTTCCTCCTGCCGGGCCTCGACCGCCCGGTGGTGTTCACGGGTGCGCAGCGGCCCCTCGTCGAGGTGCGCACCGACGCCCGCGCCAACCTCGTCGACGCGTGCCTGCTGGCCACCATGCCCGTCCCCGAGGTGGGCGTCGCGTTCGGCTCGAAGCTGCTCCGCGGGTGCCGCGCGGTGAAGCTCGACGCGTGGGCGATGACGGCCTTCGGCTCGCCCGGCTGCGCGCCCCTCGCTGAGCTCGGCGTCACCGTGGAGCTCGCCCCCCACGTGCTCCCGCCCCGCGCGCCCGCGCCCTTCGACGCCCGCATCGAGCCGCGCGTGCTGGCGGTGCGGGTGTTCCCCGGCCTCGACCCGCGGCTGCTGCTCGGGGCGCTGCGCGCGGACGTGCGGGGCGTGGTGCTCGAAGGCTACGGCGCCGGCAACATCCCGCACCTGGAGAACTCCCTCGTCCCCGTGCTCGAAGAGGCCGCGCGCCGCGACGTCCCCGTCGTCATCGTGAGCCAGTGCGCGCGCGGCGCCGTCGACCTCTCCCGCTACGAGGGCAGCGCCGCGGGCGCGAAGGCCGGCGCGGTGGGCGCGGGCACGATGACCGCCGAGGCCGCCGTCGCCAAGCTCATGATCGCGCTCGGACGCGCCGAGGGCTCGCGCGTCGACGCCGCCCGCGCGGCCTTCGCGCGCTCGTGGGCAGGCGAAGACGACGCGCCCGCGCGGCGCCGCGAATGGGGTTGACCGGGGCGCGGCTTCGTCTCTACCGTGCCCCCGCGGCCTGCGTCGGTGGGCGCACGCCGGGAGCACGCATGGGCACAGCCATCTTCGCGCAGAACCTCGACATCATCGCTCTCTTCGTCGCGGTCGTCGCGGGCTCGCTGTATCTCGACCTCTTCCTCCACCGCCGCGGTGACGAGATCACCATCCGCAACGCGGGGCTCTGGTCGCTCTTCTGGATCTCCCTCTCCCTCGCGTTCGCCGGCTACCTCGCGCTCTCCCGCTCCCCCGCCAAGGCCAGCCTCTTCCTCTCCGGCTGGATCCTCGAGAAGTCCCTCTCGCTCGACAACCTGATGGTGTTCATCGCCATCTTCAAGGCCTTCGGCATCCGCTCGGCGCTCCAGCACCGCATCCTCTACTACGGCATCCTCGGCGCCCTCATCTTCCGCATGATCTTCGTGACCATCGGCGGCGCGGCGCTCCACCTCTTCGGGCTCTGGGCCGACCTCATCTTCGCGGGCTTCGTCGGCTACGCGGCGCTCCAGATGGTGCGCGGCGGCGGCGACGACGACGAGGAGGAGCCCGACTACAACGAGCTCCTGCCGGTGCGCGTCTTCAAGCGCCTCTTCCCGCTCGTCCCGCGCCTCGACGGCCTGCGCTTCTTCATCTCCCGCGCCCGCGTCGAGGAGCTGACGAAGGACGACCCCGAGCACAAGCCCTCCCACGCCACCGCCACCCGCTTCATGACGCCGGCCTTTGTGTGCCTCATCGTCATCGAGTGGTCCGACGTGATGTTCTCCTTCGACTCGGTGCCCGTCGTCATCGCCGTCACCCACGAGCCCCTGCTCATCTACTCGGCGATGGTCTTCGCCATCCTCGGCCTCCGCTCGCTCTACTTCGTCATCGAGGCGATGAGCCGCGTCCTCGTCCACCTGGAGAAGGCCGTCGCCGTCCTCCTCTTCTTCATCACCTACAAGCTCCTCGCCCACGCGCTCCACGGCTTCCTGCACTGGCCCTTGTGGGAGCCCTCCGCGGAGCAGAGCTCGATCCTCATCGGCGTCATCCTCGCCGTCGGCATCCTCGCCTCCCTCATCTCCGCGCGCCGACAGCCCGCGGCGCCTGAGAAGCCCGACGCCGAGTCCTGATCCCCCGCACGTCCCCCATTGATCAGAGAGCGCACCCTCCAATGACCACCCGCGCACGAAAGCCCCGCAACCGCACCAGCCTCATCCCCGCTCCCCACATCGAGCGTCGCAAGCCCTCCCAGGCCGCCCTCGACGCGCTGGTGGAGGTGGCCACCATCGCCGCGTGCATCGACGGCGACCTCGCCCAGGGGGAGGCGCGCGCCCTCGCGACGCAGATCCTCGCCACCCCGGGCTTCGAGCACCTCAACGGCGACGAGCTCGGTCGGATGGTGGAGTCCATCGCGCTCAAGGTGGCCGCCGAGGGCATCCCCGCCCGCGTGCGCGCCATCGCCGCGGCCATCGGCGACGACGCGGAGACGCGCGAGGAGGCCTTCGCCCTCGCCACGCTGTTCGTGCTCTTCGACGACGAGGTGGTCGACGAGGAGCAGGAGCTGCTCGAGCTCCTCCAGCGGGCGCTCCACATCTCCGACGAGCGGGCCGCCCACATCAACTCGCTCCTCGCCGACGACGCGTGACGGGGCGCTGACGCCCAGGATCAGGAGGCCAGACATGGAGAGAGCCCTGCGCGTGCTGTGGGTCGCCTCCGAGTGCGCTCCCTTCGCGCGCGAGGGAGCCCTCGGGGACATCGTCGCGGGTGTGCCCGCGGCGCTGCGGGCGCGGGGCGTCGACGCGCGGGTGGTGATCCCGCGCTACGGCTGGGTGTCGCCCGTCGCGGTCGACAACATGTCCCGGCACCTCGCGCCGCTGGCCGTCCCGCTCGGTGACGCGGAGGCGTGGTGCGCGGTGTACGACGCCACGCTCCCCGGCACGGACGTCCCCGTGTACTTCCTCGACCACGAGGTGTTGTTTGACCGGCCCTACCTCTACGACCCGCCCGGGGGCCGGGCGCACGACAACCTCGCGCGCTTCGCCTTCCTCTCGCGGGGCGCGCTCCAGCTCACGCGGCACCTGGGGTGGACGCCCGACGTGATGCACGCCCACGACTGGCCCACGGCGCTCGTCCCCATCTACCTCGACACGGTCGAGCGGCGCGCGATGCTCGCCCGCACCGCCTCCGTGCTGACGGTGCACGACATCACCCACCAGGGGCGCTTCTCGGCGGAGGAGTTCAAGGTGACGCAGCTCGGGGCGGAGGTGCTCCACGAGCGCTCGGTGGAGGAGTTCGGCGCGGTGAACCTGCTCAAGGGGGCGCTCCGCCACGCGCAGGCCGTCACCGTGTGCTCCCGCGACGCGGCGGCGCGCTTCCAGACGCCCGACGGGGGCGCCGGGCTCGACCCGGTGGTGCGCGAGCGGGCCGACGCGCTCACCGCCCTCTGGGACGACGGCCCGGGCGCGTGGGACGTCGCCGCCGAGCGCCTCCTCGACGTGTATGGGCGGGCCGTCGCGGCGCGGCGGTCGAAGCCGTGAGCCGCGAGGAAGACAACACCTGGCGGCTCATCGCGGTGCTCCAGAGCACCGTGTCGCTCTCCGCCGCGCTGAGCGTGCGGCTCTACCGCGCCGCCGTGAACCTCCACCGCACCGACGCCGACGTCGAGGAGCTCACCGACGAGTCCCTCGCCCTCGGCGTGGTGCGGCGCCTCCGCAAGGAGCTGCTCCTCGGCACCTTCGGCGGCCCGGGCTTCGAGGCCGAGCTCGACACCCCGCGGGGCAAAGGGCACGTCCGCTTCATCGTGACGCGCGAAGGCATCGAGCACGCCGAGGCCGAAGACGAGCGGCGCCGCGCGCTCGAACGCAAGCACTGGAACTGACTCCCCCGGAGCTCCCCGCCCCGTCCCCCCACGGCCCGCGCGCAGCCCCTACGCCCGCCGTCACGAACGCGGGTTTCAGCCACAGCGGAACACTGCCCCCGCTTGTTGGAGACTCCCGGTGCGTTGTGCGCGGGTGATACGCTCGACCGGTCAAGATTGACGGCGGAGGTTCCGTTGAAGGGCGACAGGAGAACGATGATGAACGCCAGGCAGCTCGCCCTCTCGCTCGCGGTGTGCCTTCAGTCGGTGGCTCCCACCGCGATCGCACAGACGCTCCCGCCGGCGATGCACGCCGAGGTGGCCGCGCGCAGCCCCGAGTCTGTCGCCTCTTCGCCCGCCAATCCCGCGCAGCCTGTCCGCCACGCCGACCCCGTCCCCACCGCGCCCGAACCCGCCTCGGCACCGAACAACGCGCCCACGATGCGCATGTTTCGCGGGCACCCCGAGGACGACGTCCTGCGCGAGATGGCGACGCGCCCGGTGCTCCGGGTGATCGAGCGCTTCAACAGCAGCACGCTGGTGTTTCACTGCGACCTCGGCGACGGGATCGAGATGGCCTTCAAGCCCGCGCGCCAGGGCGAGCACGACTGGTGGATCCACGAGGTGGCGGGCTACGAGCTCGCGCGCGCCCTCGGGATGGAGGGCCGCGTGCCCCCCGCGGTGGCGCGGCGCGTCCCGGTGAGCGCGCTCGACGGATTCCTCCGCGAGGCCAACCTGGAGGTGAATCGCGACGGCACCGTCGACGGCGCGGCCATCTTCTGGATGCCCGTGCTCCGCCGCACCAACCTCCACACCGCCGAGTCGCGCGACCAGTGGAACCCCTGGCTCGACCCGCGCCGCGAGATCCCCGCCGAGCACCGCGTCCGCGCCACGCAGATCGCCGCCCTCATCGCCTTCGACTACCTCCAGGCCAACTTCGACCGCTGGAACTCCGCCAACGTCCCCCAGGACGAGCACGACGACCTCATCTTCCGCGACAACAACCGCGGCTGGTACATCGAGAACCTCGTCCGCCTCGACCGCGGCGGCATCGACGGCTTCCGGCGCATCCCCGCGAGCCTGCTCACGGCCATCGAGCGCACCCCCGCCGCCGCCCTCGCGCGCCGCACCGTGCAGGCCACCCCGCGCATCCTCGGCGAGCGGCAGTTGGAGCAGTACGAGCTGCGCCGCCGCGCGCTCCTCGCGAAGGTCGCCGAGCTCATCGCCGAGCACGGCCGCGAGCGCGTGGTGATCGACGACTCGGCCGCCCCCATCGCCCGCCCGCCGAGCCCGCCCGAGGCCGCCGCGTCGGCGTCATCGAGCGAAGACGGAGCCCGCCGGAGGCGCCGCCGCCGTCGCCACCACGACGACACCGAGACCGCCGCGCCGGCGAGCCGCCACCACCGCCGCCGTCACCACGACGACAGCACCCCGGGCGACACCGAGCGCACGTCCGAGCGTCACCGCCGCCACCGCCGTCACCGCCACGAGTAGCCGCCGCCCGCCGGGCCGCGCGCTCACATCGAAATGGATGTCACCGCCCGCACCGCGGCCTCGAGCGCGTCGAGGTCCACCGGCTTGACCAGGTGCACGTCCATCCCCGCCTCGACGCTCCGCAGCCGGTCGGCGTCCAGGCCGTAGCCCGTCACCGCGATGAGCCGCATGCGACGGCCGTCGGCGCGCGCCGCCTCGCGCTCTCGCAAGCGCTTCGCGAGCTCGTAGCCGTCCATGAGCGGCAGGCCGATGTCGAGCACCACCACGTCCGGCGCGAAGCGCTCGATCGTCTCCAGCGCCTCCGCGGCGGCGTACGCGACGGCGACGACGTATCCGCCCGCCCGCAGCGCGTCCGCGAGCATGTCGGCGGCGTCGACGTTGTCGTCCACCACCACGATGCGTCGACCCGCCCCCACCTCCCGCGTCGGCTGGACGAACACCGGCAGCTCGACGCTCGAACGCTCGGACGCGGGCAGGTAGATCACAAACTCGCTCCCTCGACCCACGCCGTCGCTATGGGCGCTCACCTCGCCGCCGTGGGCCTCCACGAGGGCGCGCACGATCGCGAGGCCCAGCCCGAGCCCCCCCTGCGCGCGGTCGCTGCGCTGGGGCGCCTGGACGAACATGTCGAACACCGTCGGCAGCAGCGTGGCGGTCATCCCGATGCCGTTGTCCTTGACGGCCAGGCGGATGCGGTCGCCCTCGCGCACGGCCTTCACCGTGATGGTGCCGCCCGCTTCGGTGTACTTCGCCGCGTTGCTCAGCAGGTTGGCGACCACCTGGGCGATGCGCGTGGGGTCGGCCAGCACCGCGAGGCCCGCGTCGGGCACCGACACGAACACGGCGTGGCGCCGGGCCTTGAAGACGGCGTGGGTCATCTCCAGCGCGCTCGCGACGGCGGACGCGAGCTCGAAGCGTGAGCGGTGCAGCGCGACCCGGCCGCTCGAAATGCGCGACACGTCGAGCAGGTCGTCGACGAGCTTCACCATGTACCGCACCTGCCGCTCGATCACGGCGAACTCGTGGTGCGAGGCCGCGTCGGGGCGGCGGGTCATCATCTCGATGGCCGTCAAGATGGGGGCCAGCGGGTTGCGCAGCTCGTGGCCCAGCATCGCGAGAAACTCGTCCTTCCGCCGGTCGGCCGCGCGGAGCGCCCGCTGGGCCTCCTCCAGGCGCTGCGTGACGGCCTCGGCCTCGGCCCGCGCCGCCACGGCCTCGTCCGATCGCTCCTGCGCGCGCAGGGCCGTGAGCACGAGCTGCTCGTTCACGTCGCGCATCTGCACGATCAGCCGGTCGCGCTCCTCCGCGACGCGCACCAGCGCGCGCGCCGCCGCCGCCTCGCCGGTCTCCACCGGCTCGCTCACGGGCGCCCCGCGCCGGGGGGAGCGGGGGGGCCCATCTGGATCCCGCGCGCGTCGATCTCGTACGGGCGGAGGTCTTGGCTGTGCGGGCAGCCGCGCACCTTCACCACGCCCATCACCTTGTGGAGCCCGCCGCCCGACTCGACGTAGCGCTGGAGCAGGATGGCGTCGGTGAGGAAGGAGATGCCGTCGGGGCTCAGGCGCAGCTCCGCGGCCGAGTCGACGATCTGGGCGGTCATCAGCACGGTGACCCCGAGGCTGGTGAAGGCGCCGACCATGCGGTAGAGCGACTCGCGAAACTCGTCGCGGAAGATGCCCGCGAGCGCGAGTTCGAAGCCCGAGAGCGAGTCGATGACCACGCGCTTCGCGCCGATCTCCACGACGCGCGCGCGGATCTCCTCCATCGTCTCCTCGACGGACAGGTCGAGGGGGCGGAGCTGCAGCATCCGCAGGCTGCCCTCGGCTTCGAAGTCACGCACGACCTTCCCCCCGGGGAGCGTCTGCAGGTACTCCTCGGGGCGCTTCTCGAAGACGGCGATCACCCCGGGCTCTCCCTGCCGGATGCCCTCCAGGATGAACTGCGTCGAGAGCATGGTCTTGCCCGACCCGGAGGGCCCCACCACGAGCGCCGAGTACCCGCTCGGGATGCCGCCCCCCAGCATCTCATCGAGGCCCGCGACCCCGGTGGCCCGCCGCGGAACGGGCGTCGCCAGCGGCGCGTCGGACGGCGTCGCGTGCTGGGCGAGCCTCGGGTACACGCGCAGCCCGCCGTCGGTGATGCGGAAGGTGTGGAGCCCGGGGAGCTGCCGCTGCCCGCGCATCTTCACCACGTGGACCCGCCGCACGACGGCGCTGCGGTGCAGGGTCTGGTAGAGCCAGAGGATCCCGTCGGCGACGGTGAACACGGGGTTGTTGTCGACCTCGTGGTCCAGGTACTCGCCGACGAGGAAGGTCGTCGCCTCCCAGCTCGCGAGGTGGAGGCTCAGGCGCTGGACGAAGTACTGGAGGTCGGCCGCGCCGGCCGAGCCCAACTGTCGGCTCACGGCGCGAAATGAGTCGACGAACACCAGCCGCGGGCTCGACGCCTCGACCTCCGCGATGATGTGCTCGAGCACCCGCTCCAGCCCCTCCGCGAGCACCTCCTCGCCGAGGTGGAGGAAGCGCACCGCGGGGCCGATGTGCGTCTCGTCGAAGAAGGCGTACTGCTGCTGGTAGCGCAGCATCTTGATCGGCGGCTCCCCGAGGATGGAGACGTACAGGGCCGGCCGCTCGGGGGTCGCGATGGCGAACATGAGCTGGTGCGCGAGCGTCGTCTTCCCGCTCCCGGGGCCGCCCGCGATGAGGTTGAACGAGAACTCCGGCACACCGCCGCCCAGCACCTCATCGAGGCCCGCGACGCCCGAGGCGAGGCGCACGATTTCAACGCGACCCTTCATGTCGACTCCCTGGGCGCGTCGAGGGGAAAAACCTCGGGCCGGTGCTGATGCAGAATCTGCTGCGCCAGGTCGGCGCCGACGAAGGTCGCGAGCAGCCGAAGAAGCTCGCCCACCAGCGCGACGGAAGCGTCACCCGCCGCGGGGGCGTGCGCCGCCAGCGAGGCGCTGAGCCGCGCCCACACGGCCTCGTCGTGGGTGAGGGCCGGCGCGGCGAGCCACGGGTGCGCGCGCCGCGTGACGACGAGGCTCCGTCGAAACAGCGCGCGCGCCCCGGCCGCGCCGATGAAGCGCGTGAGAAACTCCACGAGCGCGCGGCAGACCCGCGCCGCCGCCTCGGTCTCCGCGCCCCCCTCCGCGCCCGCGCTGAGCAACCGGCCCGCGGCCTCCGCATAGGCGGGCGCCGTCATTCGTGGGCCATCAGATCGTGCTCGGCAATCGCATGCGTCCACCGCGCATAACGCGCCCCCGCGCCTCCGAAGTCAAGCGCGCACACCGGCGATTCCCCTCGTGCACGCCGCGCGCGGAGGCGCTACGACAGCGCCCGTGAGCACCCCACTCGCCTTCGACACCCCGCTCGACCTCCCCTGCGGCGCGCGCCTCAAAAATCGCTTCATGAAGTCGGCCATGAGCGAGGTGCTCGCCGACGCGCAGCACAACGCCACGGAGGGCCTCGCGACGCTCTACCGCACGTGGGCCCGCGGCGGCGTCGGGCTCCAGGTGACGGGCAACGTGATGATCGACCGCGACGCCCTCGGCGAGCCCGCCAACGTCGCGCTCGACGCCGCCAGCGACCGCGCCTCCTTCGAACGCTGGGCCCGCGCGGGGAGCGAGGAGGGCACGCAGCTCTGGATGCAGCTCAACCACCCGGGCAAGCAGTCGCCCTCGCTGCTCGTCCGCGAGCCCCTCGCGCCCTCGGCGGTGCCGCTGGGGGGCGACGTCGGGCGCTTCTTCAACACGCCGCGCGCGCTGACGGAGGCCGAGATCGAGGGGGTGATCGCGCGCTTCGCCTACGCCGCGGGCGCCGCGAAGGAGACGGGGTTCGGCGGCGTGCAGATCCACGGCGCGCACGGGTACCTGGTGAGCCAGTTTCTCTCGCCGCATCACAACGTGCGCACCGACGCGTGGGGCGGCAGCGCGGAGAAGCGCCGCCGCTTCGCCCTGGAGGTGTACCGGGCGATCCGGGCGCGCGTGGGGGCGTCCTTCCCGGTGGGCATCAAGCTCAACTCGGCGGACTTCCAGCGGGGCGGCTTCACCGAGGACGAGTCGATGGCCGTCGTCGACGCGCTCGCCGCCGAGGGGGTCGACCTCATCGAGGTGTCGGGCGGCACCTACGAGGCCCCCGCGATGACGGGCTTCGGGGCGAAGGACGCGCCCGCTAGCACGCGCGCGCGGGAGGCTTATTTCCTGGCGTTCGCGGAGAAGGTTCGGGCCCGTACGACCGTGCCGCTGGCGGTGACGGGCGGCTTCCGCTCGGGGCCGGCGATGCTCGACGCGCTGCGGGGCGGCGCCATCGATCTGGTGGGTCTCGCGCGCCCGCTCGCGGTGTGCCCTGACTTCCCCGCGCGGCTGCTGCGCGACCCGAGCGCGTCGCTCGACGTGCCGCGCCCCACCACGGGCATCAAGCTCGTCGACAAGGCCACGATGCTCGACGTGACGTACTACGAGACGCAGCTCGAACGGATGGCCCGCGGGCTCCCGGCGAAGCCCGACCTGAGCGCGTGGCGCGCGGCGTTTACCACCATCGGCCGCTTCGGCGCGTCGGCGCTGCGGCCGCGGCGCGCCTGAAGCAGGGAGGCCGCCGCCCTGCGCTCCGCGGATGACCGGCGAGGCGCCTGCTCTGGGCTCTGCCCTCCCGCCCGTTGTCCATCTGATCACAGGGGGCGCGTGCCCGCGACGTTCCCCCTCGTCTGCTCGTGAAGTAGACTGCGCTGCATGAGCTCGACCCCCGCCTCTTCCCCGCCGCGTGAACGCGTCCCACCCGCGGTGCGCAACGGGCTCCTTCGCCCTGATCAGCTCCCGCCCGTGCAGCCCCTCCCCGACGACCCGGCGACGCGCGAAGCTCGCTACATCGAGCTCGCGGCGTGGCTGGAGCGATGGGAGAAGGAGCCGCACGAGGACGAACCCGACTGGGACGTCGCCGACCTCTTCCCTCCTGGGCGCTCGCGATGAAGTTGATGCTCGACTCGAACGTGCTCGGGATGGTCTGCCACCCCCGCAAGCACAGCGACGTGAGGCTGTGGCTCCGGGGCGTGCTCGGGTTTCAACTGCACACCGTCGTGGTGCCCGAGCTCGCCGACTACGAGCTTCGGCGGAAACTCCTGCACATCCGCTCCCCGGCCAGTCTGGCCGCCCTCGACAAGCTCGCGGCCGAGACCACCTACCTCCCGCTCGACACCCCCACGATGCGCCTCGCCGCCGAGCTCTGGGCCTCCGTCCGCTCCCTGGGCCTGCCGACAGAGAGCGACGAGGCCCTCGGGGGCGACGCCATCCTCGCCGCCCAGGCGCTGCGCTTCGGCGCCGTCGTCGTGACTGACAACGCGAAGCACCTCGGGCGCATGGTCGAGACGAAGGACTGGCGCGACTTGTAGCCCCGCACCGCGCCCGTGCCCTCGCCGGTCCCTCACACCTTCAGGTGCTTCCACGACCCGCCGGCGAACTTCGCCGCCATGAAGCCCGCCAGCGCGAACGCGTAGATCGCCGCGGCCGCCCACACGCCCGGCAACCCGAGGCCGAGCACCATCCCGAGCACCCACGCCAGCGGCACCAGCAGCAGGAAGTGCAGCGCCATCTCCACCACCATCACGTAGCGCGTCTCGCCCGCGCCGAAGAGGGCCTGCGTGAGGATCATCGCGGCGGCGATCACCGGGCCCATCGTCGCGACGATGCGCATCGGCAGCGCCCCCACCACCACCACCTCGTGCTCGTGCGTGAACACCCCCAGCACCTGCGTCGGGAAGAGGAACATCCCCAGCCCGATCGCGCCGAAGATGATGGCGCCGAGCTTCACGCTCGTCCACGCGTAGCGGGCGGCGAGGTCGGGGTCGCCCTGGCCCATGCTCTGCCCGACGAGGGTCGCGGTGGACGTCCCGAAGGCGAGGCACGACACGAAGGTGGCGCTCAGCACCTCGATGATGATCGTGGTCGCCGCGCCGTTGTAGCTGTGGCTCGCGCCGGCGGCCATCGCCTGCGCGTCGATGCGCCCCACCACCTTGGTGAAGAGCAGGAAGCCGAACATCACCACGCTCGTCGCGACGCCGCCGGGCACCGAGAGCTTCAGGAGCTGCGTGATGGTGGTGAGCGACAGCACGCCCTTGCGGTAGAAATGGAAGCGGTGTCGATCGTCGGCGCGCAGCGTGAAGGCGACCATGACGGCGAGGCCGATCCAGGTGGAGATGCACGCGGCGAGGCCCGCCCCCTCGACGCCCATCGCCGGCGCGCCGAGGTGCCCGAAGATGAGCACCCAGCAGAGGAAGAGGTTGACGACGTTCATGACGACGGCGGCGACGAGGTGCAGGTGCGTCACGCCGATGCCGTCGTAGAAGGCCTTGCAGGCGGCGGTGGCGGCCATCGACGCGATGCCGAGGAAGCGCCAGCGCGAGTACGCCGTCCCGAGGGCCACCACGTTGGGGTTGTCGGACAGCAGCCCGAAGGCCGACGGCAGCGCGAACCACCCCACCAGCGCCCCCACCGCCCCCCCGACCAGGGCGATGGCCATGGCGTTGGGGAGCACGGCCCCGGCCTCCTGGTGCTTCGATTCGCCGAAACGTCGCGCAGTCGTCGCCTGCGTCCCCACCGACACCGCCGACAGGAAGCCCCCCACCGCCCAGAGGAACATCAGGGACGGGGTGAGCGCCGACTGGCCATCGCTGGCCACGGAGCGCGGGAGCTTGCCGATAAAAATGGTGTCCACGATGTTCACACCCGTCTGGGTGAGCATCGCGAGGATCACGGGACCGGCCAGCGCCAGGATGCGACGAGCCTTGGGGCCGTCGAGCCAGGGGGAGCGTTCAGGGGACATCACCGTCTTGTCGCCCCTATACACGCATTCGCCCGCTCGGCTCCAACATTGACAACCCGCGCCTCGGAGCGTTACGCCCACCGGGCGATATGATCATCCGCGGGCTCCAGGGCATGGTGTTGGGCGTCCTCGCCCTGGCGGTCGTCGGTTCGACGGCCTGCACGAGCGGCCCCGACTACCCCCGCTGCGACAACGACCAGCACTGCCAGCGCAACGGGCGCCGCGAGTGGTGCATCCAGCAGCGCTGCCAGCAGTGCCGCACCACGGCCGACTGCGGCGCCGACCAGACCTGCCTGCGCAACCGCTGCGTGGCCGGGGTCAACTCCTGCGACGGCGACAACGACTGCCTCGTCAACCAGGTGTGCGACAACCACCACTGCGTCGCCCGCCCCGAATGCGACAGCGTGCGCCCCTGCCCCGACGGCCGCCGCTGCGACGCGGGTCGCTGCATCGCCGAGGTGGCCGAAGACACCGACCCCAACGACAACCGCGGCTCGCAGTGCACCTTCGAACCGCCGCAGTTCGACTTCGACGACGTGGCCCTCTCCGAGCCCTCGCGCGCGCTCCTCCAGCGCGCGGTGGAGTGCATCCAGCGCGAGCGCAACACCCGCTACGTGCTCATCGGCCGCGCCGACAACCGCGGCACCACCGAGTACAACCTCGCCCTCGGCGAGCGCCGCGCCCGCGTCGTCCAGCGCTACATGATCTCCCTCGGCCTCCTGCCCGACCGCCTCGCGGTGTCGTCCGAGGGCTCGGAGTTCTCGACCGGGACCGACGAGGCCGGCTGGCGCCGCGACCGGCGCGTGGACTTCCGCCTCCGCCCCTGAAAGCCCACTGATGAGCACCGTGACCCTTCGAAAGCCCCTCGCGCTCTGGGCCCTCGTCGTCGCCACCTCCGCCTGCTGGGTCACCACCAGC
>JBILLV010000010.1:0-73618 GCA_044375895.1 Polyangiales bacterium
CGCGTCGGGCACCACCAACTGCTCGGGCGTCTGCCGCGACCTCACCACCGACAACAACAACTGCGGCATGTGCGGGACGGTGTGCCCCGGCGGCCAGGTGTGCATGGGGAGCCGCTGCGTCGTCACCTGCCAGGCCGGGCTCTCGGCGTGCGGTGGCGTCTGCCGCGACCTCACCAATGACAACAGCAACTGCGGCGCCTGCGGCCGCGTGTGCGCCGCCGGGCAGGCCTGCGTGACGGGCGTCTGCTCGGTGACCTGCGGCGCGGGCCTCACCAACTGCTCGGGCACCTGCCGCGACCTCGCCAACGACCGCACCAACTGCGGCACCTGCGGCCGCACCTGCCCCAGCGGCGAGGTGTGCGCCGCCGGCGCCTGCATCATCAGCTGCCCCATCGGGCAGAACGCCTGCGGCGCCACCTGCCGCGACCTCACCAGCGACCGCAACAACTGCGGGATGTGCGGCACCATCTGCCCCGCCGGCCAGATCTGCCAGAGCTCGGCCTGCGTGACGGTGTGCTCCACGGGCCTCACGGCCTGCGGCACCACCTGCCGCGACCTCCAGACCGACGTGACCAACTGCGGCATGTGCGCCCGCCTCTGCCCCTCGGGCCAGAGCTGCGTCTCGGGCACCTGCACGCTCGTGTGCCCCACCGGTCAGACCAACTGCTCGGGCACCTGCCGCGACCTCCAGGTCGACCTCAACAACTGCGGCACGTGCGGCCGGATGTGCGCCGCCGGCCAGGTGTGCTCCGCGGGCACCTGCGTCGTCACCTGCGCCAGCGGCCTCGTCAACTGCGCGGGCAGCTGCACCAACACCAGCACCGACCCGCGCAACTGCGGCGCCTGCGGCACCGTCTGCCCCGCGGTGGCCAACGCCACCTCGTCGTGCACCGGCGCCCGCTGCGGCTTCACCTGCAACGTCGGCTTCGCGGACTGCAACGCCAACCCCGCCGACGGCTGCGAGGTGAACACGGGCACCGACCTCAACAACTGCGGCGGCTGCGGCACGCGCTGCTCCATCACCAACGGCGTCGGCGTCTGCACCTCGGGCGCCTGCCGCGTGGCCTCCTGCAACACCGGCTTCGGCGACTGCAACAGCACGCCCGCCGACGGCTGCGAGACCAACACCACCAACTCCAGCTCCCACTGCGGCATGTGCGGCAACGCCTGCCCCGGCGGCGGCGCCTGCACCGCCGGGAGCTGCTCGGCCCGCTGCAACACCGCCGCGGCTCGGGTGCTCGTGTACGGCCCCGGCGGCACCACGGGCTCGGGCCTGTTCCCTGCGGGCACCAACGTGACGGTGGCGAGCGACGCGATGTGGCGCTCGATGACCACCGCGCAGTTCGCCGCCTTCGACATCATCTGGATGGACGGCGCCACCTGCGGCGGCACCACCAGCTCGGTCTACGGCACCGCCCAGGACACCATCGCGGCGTGGGGCCCCGCCGTCCGTGGTCGCATCGTCGCCCTCACCGGCGACCCCGACCTCCACAACAGCGACCCGGGCTCGCGCGTCTTCTACCAGAACTCGATCAACTGGCTGAAGCAGCTGGGCGCGACGGGGACCGGCGGTCGCACGGGGCTCTTCATGTCCTGGGGCTGCCTCACCTACACCCCCTCGGTGTTCATGGTGAGCCGCGGCGCCCCCGAGGTGTTCACGAGCGTCCTCGGCTCGCCGCTCACCACGAGCCTCCAGAACCCCTGCGCCGCGACGCTCACCGCCGCGGGCTCCAGCCACCCCGTGATGGCCGGCTTCCCCGGCTTCTGGAGCTGCCCGATGCACGGCGCGTTCGCGTCGATCCCCTCGGGCTACGTCACCATCGCCGTGAGCAGCGGCCTCCCCAGCCTCATCGCGCGCGACTCGTCCCCCGCCTGCACCCCGTAGCGGGTCTGCGCCCACCGCCGCCGCGGGGCCGCGCGCTCCCCGCGTGACAACCCCCGCGGCGCGGTGCTCTCCTCTCTCTTCGTGACCACCTCCCTCCTCGCCGGCAACGCCCTCGCGGTCTTCGCGATGGTCACCGCCCTCTGGCTCTGGAGCGTCTACCGCCGCGACGCGAGCATCATCGACCCGTGGTGGTCGATGGGCTTCCTCCTCGTCACCGCCCGCACCGCCTTCGCCACCGGAATCACCCCGGCCAAGACCCTCCTCCTCGCGATGGTGGCGGTCTGGGCACTCCGCCTCTTCGGCCACCTGACGGTCCGCGCCAGGGGAGCGCCCGAAGACCCGCGCTACCAGGCCTTCCGCCGAAGGTTCGGGGCCGAACGATACTGGTGGGTGAGCTACTTCCAGGTGTTCTTGCTGCAAGGGGTGTTGGTGCTGCTGGTGTCAGCGCCGCTGCAGCTCGCCGCCGCCGCCCCCGCGCCCGACCCCATCGCGTCGCACGACCTCGCGGCCCTCGCGGTCTTCACCGTCGGCTTCCTCTTTGAGGCCGTCGGCGACTGGCAGCTCGCGCGCTTTCGCCGCGACCCCGCGTCGAAGGGGCGCGCGCTCGACACGGGCCTCTGGCGCTACACCCGCCACCCCAACTACTTCGGCGAGGCCGTGCTCCAGTGGGGCCTCTGGCTCACCGCGCTCGACCAGCCGTGGGGCCCTGCCGCTGCGCTCGCCCCGGCGCTGATGACCTGGCTCCTGCTGCGCGTGTCGGGCGTCACGATGCTCGAGCGCCAGCTCACGAAGACGCGCCCCGCGTACGAAGACTACGTGCGGCGGACGTCGGCCTTCCTCCCCTGGCCGCCGCGCGCTCGTTGACCGACCGCTACGGCATCCGCACGCAGCGAAAGCCAACGTCGCGCATCGGCGAGTCGCGGTGCAACCCGCCGCTCCGCGTGCTGCCGCGGACGAGCGCTGCGGGCTGAGCCAGGCTGCCACCGCGGGTGCTGGGCGAGAAGCGCTGCATGTTGCCGGGCTGCGGCGGCGGGACGACGCACAGCGGGTCGCGCATCGAGAACCGCGCCGACCCGGTGCGGGTCCAGCAGTCGCCCGCGTAGCTCTCGAAGTGGTCGGCGGTGTACTCCTCGAGGTTGCCAGCGAGGTCGTAGAGGCCCAACCACGTGGGCTGGTTGCCGACGCCGTTCATGCCGGTGCCGACGGGGCGCGTGGCGCGGGGATACCCCGTGTCGCAGCGGTCAAAGTTCGCGTCGTCGCAGGTCGGCTCACGGTCGCCCCAGGGGTAGCGTCGCCCGCGGCGCCGCTCGTTGCCCGTGTCGTCCTGCAGCGGCCGATAGCGCGCCGCAAACTCCCACTCGGCCTCCGTCGGGAGCCTCCCGCCGTCCCACACACAGAAGGCCATCGCGGTGTTCCAGTCGACGCAGTTGATCGGGTCGGACTCCCACGCGGTCGGCGTCGTCCCCCAGTTGCAGAACGCGTCTGCGTACATGTTCATCGGCAAGGGCTGGTTCGCCACGTACGGCTCCACCACGGGCCACGCGCCAGGAGCCTCCGGGCCGATCACCACGCCCCGAGTGACCACCACCGCGTTCGCCGGCGGCGCTGGCATGCCCGCGGCCACGTAGCGGCGGAAGCGCGCCACCGTGACCTCGTACGCGTCCATACGAAACGCCCCGACCGTGACGCCCGGCACCGTCGGCGCCGTCGGCGGGTCTGACTCACCGAGCGTCATTTCGCCACCCGCGACGATCACTTCACGACAATGCGTCGCCGCTCCGCCCGTCGCCCCCTCGCAGCTCCGCGCGCAGCAGCCGTCGTCGGCCAGGCCGTCGCAGTCGTTGTCGAGCCCGTCGCCGCAGCGCTCCATCGCGTCATCGAGCGGACTGATGCACGGCTGCATCGTCGTCACGGCCGGTCCGGTCGCAGCGGGCCGACACACCAGCCTCACATCCGGCGCGAGCCCGGCGTTCGGGTCTGGCGGCGCCACCGTCCCCGGTCGATCGATGGGCGTGCAGCGCCCCGGCGCCCCGCACGTCAGCCCGAGCGACGCGCAGGTGGCCCGCAACATCTCCGCCCGGCAGCCATCGGCCAGCAGCACGTCGACGTACAGCACCGCGTTCTTCTGGAAGCGCGTCACCACGCGGTGCGTGAAGTCACCGCGGCCGGGGTCGCCCACGTCGGCCGTCACGCTCACCTCCAGCGGCCGCGCGTCGTCCGGATCCGCCGCCACGATCGCCACGTACCCAGGCAGCGGGTGGCGCGCGATCGGGAAGGTCTGCTGCACCACCGCCGTCGTCGCCCCGCGCCGCCGCGCCTCCACCCGCACGTTACGGAGCATGCCCGCCAGCGCGTTGTCGGCCCGCACCACCACCACCACCTCGGCCACCGGCGCTTCACAGCCCGCCAGCGCCAGCGCCACCGCGCCCGCCACGCCTCGCATCAGGCTACTCACGGAAGGTCCCCCAGTTCCCGTTGACCAGCGGCGGCACGTCGGGCTGCGATGCGACGAGCACGCCCGCCACCACCGCGCCCACCACCACCACCGCGCCGCCGATCACCGTCGGCAGCACCCAGCCGGGCAACGCCTCGTGCTCCATCGTCACCACCACGCGCACGGTCGCCCCGGGCTGCACCCGCACCACCCGTCGCACCTCACGAAACGACCGCGCCCGCACGGTGACCACGTGCTCGCCCACCGGCAGCTCGCGGTCGACGCGCCCGACGCCCGCCTGCGCCCCGTCGATCGCGATCACCCCCGCCTGCGCGCTCGTCTCCACCTGCAAGCGCCCCTCGCGGATGGGCTCCAGCGCGAAGGCGAAGCGCGGCCGCGAACCCGGCGTCGCCGTGAAGCGCTCGCGCCGCGGACGGTGCGCCGGGGCGCTCCACTCCAGGTCATGCGGCCCCGGGTCGAGCTCCAGCGTCTCGGGCGAGGGGATCGGGTCGCGCCCGTCCACCCGCAGCGTCGCCCCGGCGGGCGTCACCGCGAGGGTCGCGTGGACGAGCGCGCGCAGCATCTCCTCCCGCTCCGCGCGCACCGCCGCGAGCCGCTCGGGCGTCGCGGCGGGCCCCGGCGCGTCGAGGTAGCGCGCGAAGAAGCCGTCGGCCTCGCGGTAACGCCCGAGGCCCCGGTACGCCAGCGCGAGGTTGTATAGCGCCACCGGCACCGCCCGGAGCGCGTACGACCGCTCCAACGCGAGGGCCGCCTCCTGGTAGCGGCCCGCGTCGAGGTGGGCGACGCCGAGCTCGTAGCTGCGCCGCGCCTCGTCCACCGCCACCACCGGCGCCGCGGGCTGCGCGACCGCGCGCGTCGGCGCGACCACCAGCGCGACGGCGACGAACACGGGCAGGCGGACGCGCGCAGACCTCATCGCCGTCGACCCTACCACCTCAGCCCCAGAGCACGGCGTCCTTCGACGCGTACCAGCCCTCGAGCTTGTCCGCGACGGCGGCCTCGATGCGCGCCCGCTTGATCTTCATCGTCGGCGTGAGGAAGCCGTTCTCGATGGTCCAGGGCTCGGCCACCACCACCAGCATCTGCATCTGCTCGTAGGTGGAGAGGCCGGCGTTGACGTGCGAGAGGTGGTCGCCGAGCTCGCGCTCCACCCGCGCCTTCACCGTCGGGTCGCCCACCTGCGAGCGGATGTCCTCCGCGAGCACGATGAGCCCGTAGGCCGCGGGCTGCCCCACGCCCGAAACGCACGACAGCTCCACCAGCGGGTGCTCGTTGAGCTTGTTCTCGATCGGCGCGGGGGCGACGTACTTGCCCTTCGCCGTCTTGAAGAGCTCCTTCACGCGGCCCGTGATCTTGAGCAATCCGTCGGGGCGCCGCTCCCCCTTGTCCCCGGTGCGGAAGTACCCGTCGTCGGTGAACACCTCCGCGTCGAGGTCGGGGCGCTTGTAGTACCCCACCATGCAGCCCGGCGACTTGATGAGAACCTCACCGTCATCGCTGATCCTCACCTCGACGCCCGCGTGAGGGAGGCCCACGTAGCCGGGCTCGTTCTTCTCCTGCGTCGAGAGGTGCGAGTAGGCGAAGTCCTCGCTCATCGCATACCCCTCCAGGAGGTTGAGCCCGAGCCGCCGATACCACGCGATGAGCTCCGCAGGAATCGGCGCCGAGCCGCTCCCCGCGAGGCGGACGTGGTTGAGCCCGAGGCCCGTGAGCACCTTGCGGGCGATGATCCCGCCCACGATGGGGATGCGCAGCAGCAGGTCGAGCCGCTTGGGCGGCATCTTCTTGAACACCCCCTGCTGAAACTTCAGCCACAGCCGCGGCACGGAGATAAAGAGCGTCGGCCGCGCGCGCTGCAGGTCTGCGACGAAGGTCTCCAGCGACTCGGCGAAGTACACGTGCCCGCCCCCCACGAACGACGAGCTCTCGATGTACGCCCGCTCGAACACGTGGGCCAGCGGCAGGTACGAGAGGATCCGCTCGTCCTGCACCAGCTTGATCGACTTCACGATCCCCTCGGCCGCCGCCGAGACGCGACCGAAGCTGTGCATCACGCCCTTGGGCTGACCCGTCGAGCCCGACGTGTAGATGATCATCGCCAGCTCGTCGGGCTCGCGCGCCGGTCGCCCCGGCAGCGGCTCGGTCTCCTTCACGATCGCGTCCCAGGTCTTGTACGTGGTCGCCGGCGCGAGGGGGAAGGCCACCCGCGGCATCGACGCGGGCACGCCGGGCTCCTGCTTCGACCACGTGTCGAGCTTGCCCACGAAGAGCAGCTTCGCGTCGCTGTGCTCCAGCACGTACTTGATCGTCTCCGCGCTCTCCGTCGGGAAGATCGCCACCGTGGTGAACCCGCCCATCCAGATCGCGAGCTCGGCGAGGAAGAAGTGGGCGCAGTTCTTGGTGAGCATCGCCACCTTGTCGCCGCGCTGGAGCCCCTGCGCCTGGAGCCACGCGGCCACGCGCCGCGCCTCGTCGAGCGTCTGCTTCCAGGTGTAGTCCTGCACCCGCCCGCCGCCGAGCGGCTGCGTGAGATACACCCGGTCGGCGAGGGCCGACTCCTTGTCGTACACGTGTTCGAGGATGAGCTTGTTCGCCGCCATGGGCGCGGATGCTCGTGCGGGAGGGAGGCGCGTGTCCAGCGTAACCGAACGCCCCGCCGTCACCCGACCCTCAAGGACGCCGGATGCACACCGACGTCGCGCTGCGCAGGACGCACGCGTCGACCCGCCCCCGCTCGGCTGGACCCACCGAGGTGCGCCACGCCATGCCACAGTGACCGTGGCCCGACTCCGTGCCCCCCGTCGCGAAGGGGATCCGCGCCCCGCGCTCCAGGGCCTTCAGCTCGGTGGGGTCGAGCGCCACGTCGTGGGAGCCGCCCAGGTAGTGAACCAGCACCCCCGGCGGGTACGTCCCCGCCAGCACCGTGAGCTGGTGGTCGTGGCCGCTGCACGACGTGTCGCTCAGGAGCACCGTGAAGCGCTCGCCGATCACGATCCCTTCGCGGGACGCAGCGTCGGGTGCGGGGCGGGCGTCGGCGCCCGCGTCCACGAGGGCGATCCCGTCGGCCCGAGGGACGTCCTCCGCGCCGCCGTCAGCGTCATCCGAGGACGACTCCACGGTGAGCGCGCAGCCAGGGTGAAGGGCGGCGCTGGCCGCGAGCCCGAAGAGGGTGAGAAAGGATCGGCGTTCCATGGGGTGTCGGTCTCCTGCGGACCGACCTTCACCGCGCCGCCCCTTCGCCCGATGCTTAATGGACCTTAATCGCCCCCCTCCCTGCGCCCTCGTCACACGCCCGATCGCGGCTCCCCGTGATAGCTTCGCGTCACCTGTGATGCCCCCGCCCGCCCCCGTCGCACTCGCCGCCCTGGCGCTCGTCGCCGCGGGCTGCGTCGCACCCGCCGCCCCGCCCGCCTTCCACGTCGGCCCCGTCAGCGACTCCGACGCCGTGGTCGCCGTCGTCCGCGAAGGCACCCGCGTGACGGCCTACGTCTGCGGCGGCGAGCGCACCTACGACACCCTCACCCGGTGGTTCGAAGCCGACGTCCGCGAGGGCGACGCGGTCACCATCACCCGCGACGGATACACCCTGCGCCTGGAGTCCTCAGCCCCCGACGCCGCGTCGCTCCCCGGCACGCTCACCGACGCGCAGGGCATCGCCCGCCCCTTCGTCGCTCGCCTCCAGCCCACCGCTCCCCTCGTCGGCCTCTACGACAGCAACGACAGCGGGTGCCGGGCCGGCGCGATGGTCTGGTACGCCGACGGCAGCGCCGACCCGCGCGTGCAGGGCACCTGGTGCGACCGCGGCGGCCTCGTCGAGCAGGTGGAGCCCGTGCGCCCGCTCCAGGTCGACGCCGCCGGGCTGCGCGTGCGCCTCGGCCCGCGCGGCGGCCTCCGTCAGATCCGCCTCCGCGCGCTCGTTCGGTGAGGCCCGCGGACGTCCCCGTCGCCCCGCCGTGGACGCTCGGGCGCGACCCCGAACGCGCCCACCTCCGCGCGCTCCTCACGGCCTCCCAACCGCGTTGGATCACCCTCAGCGGCCCGCCCGGCGTCGGTACCACGCACCTCGCGACCGCCCTCTTCCACGAGCTCCCCGGCGCCCGCGCCTGGGTCTCCGCCGCCGACCTCGCGCGCCCGCTCCCCGCCGTCGACCTCCTCGTGGTGGACGGCCTCGCGCCCGACGTCTCCTATGCCCGCTCGCTCGACGCGCACCTCGCCCAACACCCCGCCGCGCGCCTCCTGGTGACCGCGCACGGCCCCGTCGGCGGCGCCGCCGAGCACGTCTACCCCATCGCCCCCTTGGGCCTCCCTGACGACCTCGACGTCGACCGCTCCCCCGCCTTCGCCCTCCTCGAACGACACGCCCGCGCCGCCGACCTCCGCCTCGACCTCCGCGCCGCCGAACACCTCCCCGCCGCGGTCGCTCTGGTGCGCGCGCTCGACGGCCTCCCGGGCCTCCTCGTGCGCGCCGCCGCCCGCCTCCGCGCGCTCGATGCCGCGACGCTCGCGGCCCGCGTCGCCACTGACGCCGCCGTCCTCGGGCCGTCGCGCGCCTCCTTCGACGCCGCGGTCGCGACGCTCTCGCCCGACGCCCGCGACGCGCTCGCTCGGCTGTCGTTGTGCGACGCTCCCTTCGACCTCGCGCTCGCCGAAGCGCTGTGCGGCCCAGGCGCCCTCGACGCCCTCGACGCCCTCACCGCGCGGGCCCTCCTCGACACCACCCGCGACTCCGCCGGCCGCGTCCGTCACCGCACCTGGACGCCGTTCCGCCCTTGGGCGCTCTCGCTGTGCGCGCCCGCCGCGACGCGCGACGCCGCCCGACGTCTCGCCGACCACGCGCTCCTCGCCGCGCCCGACCCCGAGCGTGCCGCGCACCTCCGCCGCGCGTTCGCGCTCTCGCTCGGCCCCGACGCCGACGACGCCCTCCGCGATCGCGGCCTCCACGCGGCCGCGCAGCTCGCGCGTCGCACCCCGCTGCTCACCACGGAGCTGCGCGCCGGCATCACGCAGCTCCTCCGTCGGCCGCGCGGGCTCGGCGCCGACGCGCGGGCGCGGGGGCACCTCTGCCTCGGCCGCGACGCGCGGGTCACCGGGAGCCCGGCCGACACCACCCGCGCGCACCTCGACGCGGCGGCGCGGGCGGCGCGGGCGGCGGGCGACGACGCGGTGGCCGCCGACGTGGTGCTCGAGCAGGGCCTCGGGCACCACCAGCGACGCGCCGAGGCGCCGACCCGCGCGTGCTACGAGCGCGCGCTGCAGATGTACCGCACGCTCGGCGACGCGGCGGGGGAGGGGAGAGCCCTCGGCGACCTCGGCGCCCTCGACCACGACCTCGGGCGCTTCGAACTCGCCCGCGAACGCTACCGCGCGGCGCTCCAACGCATCCGCGCCGCGGGCGACGCGTGGCTGGAGGGAGCCTTCCTCGGCAACCTCGGGGTGCTGGAGCAGGAGCTCGGTCAGGACGTCGACGCCGAACGCTCGTTTCGCGCCGCCCTCGCGCGCCTCGAACCCCTCGGTGAGCGACGTCTCTGCGCCATCACGCGCGGCAACCTCGGGACGCTCCAGCACGCTCGCGGCGACGCCCGCGCGGCGGCTTCACAACACCGCCAGGCCGCCGAGGCCCTCAGCCAGCTCGGCGACGCGCGCTCCGAGGGGCTCGCGTGGGCCCGCCTCGCCGCCGCCCTCGCCGCGGTCGACGCACGCGACGCCGCGAGCGACGCCCTCGCGAGATCCCACCGCGCGCTCGAACGGGTCGACGACCCCGACGCCCGGGCCGTCGTCGCGCTCCTCACGCGACTCACCGCCCTGCTCACGCCGCCGTACGACCTCGCGGGGGCGCGCGCGGCCGCCCACGCCGCCCGCCGCGCCACCGACGCCGGTGCCCCGCTGGTGGAGCGCAACGACGACGCCCGCCACGCCGTCCGCCTGCTCGACGAGGCCCTCGCGCGGCGCCCCGCGACCGCCGACGCGCACCCGCAGGCCGAGCTGGTGGTGGAGGTCGGGGCGCGCCGCTGCCGCCTCCCCAACGGGTCGTGGGACGACCTCGGACGCCACGGCGCGATGTGGCGCATCCTCGTGGCCCTCGCGACCCGCAGCGCCGCAGGCGAACGCGCCGGCCTCGACGCCGCGGCCCTCGTCGCGCTGGCGTGGCCCGGCGAGCGCATCCTCCCCGACGCCGCCACCAACCGGCTCTACGTCGCGCTGTCGGGCCTGCGCGCCCGCGGGCTCCGCGCGTGGATCGTCCGCCGCGACAACGGCTACCTGCTCGACCCGGCCTTGCGCGTACGCATCGAAGAGGGCTGAAGCGCCCCGCGCCACACGACGCGGGGGGCCGTGGTCTCGGGAGGGCTTCAGCGCGCGATGAGGGCGGCGTCGCTGGCGATCACGGTCTCGCGCGTGGTGCCGAGCGTGCGGACGATGAAGTAGATCCAGCCGTCGGAGCGGAAGTAGGGGTAGAGCGCGTACTGCCCGGGGCCCATCGTGGTGATGCGCGTGCTGCGCCCGGTGACGAGGTCGAGGAGGTAGACGTTGGCCGCGCCGCGGGTGCGGTACTCCGCGAAGCCCGCGTCGGAGGCGTCGGCGAAGCCCAGCTCCTGCGCGTCGAAGTTCACGCTCGCGCCGCCGCCGATGTAGTGGTGGTACGTGATGTAGCGCTCGTCGTACGAGAACGCCGGCTTGGCCCCCTGCACGCAGTAGCGCGCGAGCTCGGTGACCGAGGCCGTGATGGCCGAGCCCACGTGCGTCGCGTCGAGGCGGTTGAGGATGTACCCCTGGTAGGCGCCCGCCGCGTCGACGAAGCGGGTGATCAACATGCGCGACGACGGCGAGATCACCGCGTCGCCCTGGAAGGGCGTGCGCACGGTCCGCGAGCCGACCCCGGTGAACCCCGCCCCCGTGTTGGCCATGAGCGTGAGGTTGGTCTGCGCGGTCGTTCCCCAGGTCTCGTTGCGCCGGGTCTCCGTCAGCGTCGCGGACTGGCCCCCGTTGTCCCAGGCGGCCGAGCCGGCGGCGGTGGCCCAGTAGTCCGAGCCGTCGAGGGAGGCGCCGAGATGCTGGTAGAGGCCCACCGAGCTCCCGGTGCACCGCGAGCCCGCGCCCGAGATCGCGACCGAGGTCGGCGTCCCCGTCGTGAGCACGTTCATCGGGCACATCCGCCCGTTGGGCTGATAGATGAACCCGCTGTTGTCCGGGAAGAACGCCGGGTCGTACTGCGCCCCCATCGCGGTGATCTCGACGTCGCGCACCATGTCGTGGACGTAGATCCCGCGGCCGACGAAGCGCCCGTCGGCCGACCCGCGCGTCCAGTAGTTGGAGCGGGTCATCGCGCTGTACAGCACCCGCAGGCGCGCCGCCGGGATCGCCGACCGGTTGGTGCCGATGTTCGCGGCGCTGGGCGCGGGGAGGCCCGCGAGGCAGTCGAGGGGGCGGGCCGCGCCTGCGCAGCCGTACATCATCATCGCGCGCCCGCGGTTGAGCGCGCCCCAGCCCATCGTCGACATCGCGGCGACGTGCGCCCCCACCGCGCGGTCGATGGAGCCGCACATGCCCATCGGAACGTCCGGCGGCGCCGGGAGATCGGGGGCGGCGTCGGGCATCGCGGGCACATCGGGCGGTGACACGCGATCGGGCGCGGGCGCGTCCATCGGCGGCGGCGCATCCATCGGCGGCGGCGGCGCGTCCGGGGGCGGCGGCGCATCCATCCCAACCGGGCGGTCGGTGGGCGCGGGGGCATCCATGGGAGCGGGCGCATCGGGCGTGACGGGCGCATCGGGGGTGACGGGCGCGTCGGGGGTGACGGGCGCGTCGGGGGTGACGGGCGCGTCGGGCGTGACGGGCGCGTCGGGCGTGACGGGCGCGTCGGGCGTGACGGGCGCATCGGGGGTGACGGGCGCGTCGGGCGTGACGGGCGCGTCGGGCGTGACGGGCGCGTCGGGCGTCACCTTGACGTCCGCCGGCGCGTCGGCCGCCGCGTCGTTGTCCACGGGAACCGTGACCGGGTCGGAGCAGCCCACGAGCGTGGCGAGCAGGGGGAACGCAGCGAGCACGAAGCGACGGTGGGGGAAGTGGGTCATTGGGGCCGAGCATACAAAGCGCCTCGCCGCCGCGAAAGCAGCGCGGAGACGACTTCGCGCGTGTTCAATCGTCGCAACGCGTCACGACGGCTCGGCCGCATGTGACCTCAACGCCGCGGCGGCGGTCGCGACGAGGGGCGCCGCGGCGCCTCGCCGAGCGGGACGGAGCTCACCTGGTCCATCGGCATCCCCCACTCATCGGCCGCGTTCTGGATGTAGCGCAGCACGTCGCGGGTCTGCCCGGCGGGGACAGGGGCGGGCGCGTCCTTCGCGTCGGCGAGGGCCACCAGCAGGCGCTCGGTGGCCTCCCGCAGGCGTCGGATGCCCGCGATCGCGATCTGCCGCTGGAACCTCAGCGCCAGCGGACTCCGCGCGCGCAGCAGCGACTCGAACACCTCGCGGGTGAACTCCAGCGCCCCCACCGGCGTGCGGGCGCGGAGCGTCGCGGTGCGCTCGCCCCCGCGGATGAGCGTGATCTGACCGATCAGCGCGCCGGCCCCGTGGCGCCCGTCGAAGCGCGTCCCCTCGGGCGTCTCGCGCGTCATGTCCGCCTCGCCCCACACGAGGAGGACGCACGACTGCGCCCGGTCGCCCTGCGCGAAGATCACCTCGTCGGGCGCAAACTCCCGCTCGGTCGTCGAGCCGAGGAGCACCGCGAGGTCGTGGTCGTCGTAGTCGCGCAGCGTCGGGAGCGCGCGGAGCCGGGTGATCTCGATCATCGGACGCCTCGCAGGAAGTCGACCAGCCGCGTGATCCCCGTGGTCTTCGGGCGTGGCGGCGGCGGGGGCGCCCCCTCCGTCTCCGGTGGCGGCGGCGGCGTGCTCGTGCCCTGTCGCTCGGTCGGCGTGAGGACCCCGTCGATGCGGTCTTGCACCTCGCGGAGCGTCTGCGCCACCGAGCGGATCACCTCGCCGACGATGAGGCTCGCCAGGGCCGGGGCGTGTTCGCTCAGCGCCTGGAGCGAGTCCCGCGAGAGCTCGGCGACCACCACGGGCTCGACCGCGATGACGGTGGCCGAACGCGGCGCGGGGTCGAGGCAGGCCATGTCGCCCAGGATGCGGCCGACGCTGACACGGGTGATCTCGTGCGAGGCGTCGCCGCGCGTCGCGAGGACCGCGAGGGTGCCGGCGGAGAGGAACGCCATCGTGTCGCCCACCTCCCCCTCGCGGTACAACGCCTCGGACGGCTCGAGCGCGCGCCAGCGGACGCAGGCCACCATCGCCTCCAGGTCGCTCGTCGCCAGCATCGAGAAGAGGGGGATGCGCCGGAGGTGCGCGCGTCGCTGGTCGTTGTTGGTCGGGAGCGCGCTGGTGGGGGCGGCGCTCGCGGCGACCGACGGGCGCGTCGAGATGCGCGCGGGCGAGGGCTCGGAGTCGATGCGACCCGGCGGGGTGGACGTGGGCGGGACGTAGCCGCGCGGCGAGTGGCGGGCGCGGGCGTCGTGGCTGGCAAACGGGAGCAGCGCGTCGAGCAGGGCGTCTCCCGTCGCGAAGCGGGCGTCAGGGTCGCGCGCGAGGGCCCGCATCACGAGCTCGTCGAGGCGCGGCGGCAGCGACGGGACCCACTCGCGCAACGGCCGCGGCGCCCGCGTGACCATCGCCGCCAGGGTGGCCTCGCGGGTGCGCTCGTCGTAGGGGCGACGGCCCGTGAGCCCGAGGTACAGCGTCGCGCCGAGCGACCAGACGTCCGCGCGGAGGTCGACGGTGGCCGACGCACGCGCCTCCTCCGGGGCGAGGAGCGAGAGGGCCTCCGGGCTCTGCGGCGAGCCCGGGCCGAAGCCGCCGGCGACCAGCGCGTCGACCACGGGGAGCGTCACGAGCCGCGACGTGACCGCGCCTTCGGCGGACACCAGAAACACCCCCTGCGGAAGCACCCGCGCCCGCACCCGCTCGTGATGGTGCGCCGCCACCGCCGCGGCCATCGGGACGAGGAGATCGACCACGAGCTGCGGCGGCAGCGCGCCGAGGCGGGCGATCTTCGCGTGGAGCGTCTCCGCGTCCGGGAGCTCCGACAGGAAGTAGGGCGTCGACTCGTGGAGCGTCGGCGGCCGCACCTGCGCGAGGTGCGCGTGATCGATCGCGGCGAAGGACTCCGCCCAGCGGTAGAAGCGCGTCACCGCGTCGGCCTGCGCGAGCAGCGAGCGACGCATGAGGTACACCGCGACGCGCGCCCCCACCGGCGCCTCCCGCGCCTCGTACACCGTGCCGAAGCGACCCTCACCGAGGCGCTGAACAATGCGACACCGCGCGACCGTCGCGCCTGGGCGGAGCGTGCCTGGATCTTCCATGATGAGCCTCGAATCCCCGATGGAGCGGACAAGCGTCTCCGAGGCCAACCATCAGCCGCGCAAAATGAGCGCGAACCCCTTCAACCCCGATGACGGAGGCGACCCTATCCCGAACGGTGGTGGCCGTCCATATTTTCGTTCTATCGGGCGTTGCCAGAAATTGCGCTACTCGCGGCGGCGCACGCTATGGGTCGCGGGGTGATGGCCCGACTCCTCCTCCTCGCGTTCGTCGCCCTGGCGGCGTGCAGCACCACGATGCGTCAGTCGTTCGACGAGACGGCGGCCCTCTTCCACGACGACCTCCGCTGGGGGCGCCTCCCCACCGCGGAGGGAGCCGTCGACCCTGCCATTCGAACGGCCTTCACGCAGCGCCACCGGCCGTGGGGCGTGACGGTTCACATCATGGACGTCGAGGTGGAGAGCATGCGGGCCAACGCCGACCGCGGCACCGTCCGCCTCCGCGTGATGTGGACGCGCGGCACCGACAGCACGGAGATTCGCGAGAGCGTCATCGAGGAGGCGTGGGAGACGGCGGGCTCGGGCTGGCGGCTGCGCAACGAGGCCATCATCGCGGGCGACGCGGGCCTCTTCGGCACGCCCACGGCCGCCGTGGCCCCCGCCGCCCCGCCGCAAGGCTGACGCTCACAGCCCGCGAAACGCCTCGATCGCCCGCACCCGCGCCGCGTCGTGCGCGACCACGCGGGCGGGATAGTTCGTCTCCCGAAGCACCGCCGCCGGGATCTTCTCGGGCGCATGCAGGAGCGCCGTCGAGACGCCGCGTAGTTCGGGGACGAACCGTCGGATGTAGTCGCCGTCGGCGTCGTAGCGCTTCGACTGGCTCGACGGGTTGAACACCCGGAAGTACGGCTGCGCGTCCGTCCCCGTCGACGCCGACCACTGCCACCCGCCGTTGTTGGCGCCGAGGTCACCATCGACCAGGTGGCGCATGAAGAACTTCTCCCCCGCGCGCCAATCGATGAGCAGGTCTTTCGCGAGGAACATCGCCGTCACCATGCGCATGCGGTTGTGCATCCAGCCGGTGGCGACGAGCTGACGCATCGCCGCGTCGACGATGGGGTACCCCGTCCGACCCTCACACCAGCGCGCGAAGTCGCCCGGCGCGTCTCGCCACGCGACCGCCTCGGTCTCGGGCTTGAACGCGCGCCCCTTGCTCACGCGCTCGAAGGCCACGAGCACGTGCTGGTAGAAATCGCGCCACGCCAGCTCGGAGACCCACGTGACGGGTCCCGGGTGGCCCGCCTCGACGAAGCCATCGTTGACGCCAGCCGCCGCCGCCAGGCACTGCCGGGGCGAGAGCACGCCCGCCGCGAGGTAGGGCGAGAGCGCGCTCGTCCCGTCGAGCGCGGGGAGGTCGCGCGTCTGGTGGTAGTCGCGGAGGGTCGTCCGCGCGAAGTGATCGAGACGTCGCTGCGCCGCGCTCTCCCCCGCGGGCCAGAGCGCGGGCGAGAGCGGCGATTCGAAGCCCTCGACGCGCGCGGGCGCAGCGATCGAGGCGACCGCGATGGGGCGTTGCGGCGACGGGGCCCGCAGCACCGCCCACCCCCGCTTGATGAGCGCCGCGTACCACCGCCGACGAAACGGCGTAAACACCGTGTACGGCCGCTTCTCCTCGGTGAGCACCTCGCCGGGGGGCACGCCCACGCGGTCGTCGAAGCCCTCCACCCGCACGCCCGCCGCGGCCCCGAGGGCGCGCACCCGCTCGTCGCGCCGCCGCTCGTCCACCTCGTACTCGCGGTGGAAGTACACCGCGTCGCAGCCCGTCGCCTGCGCCTCGCGGAGCACCGCCGCGGGCTCGTCCTTCGCGCGCGTGGCGGTCACCACGCGCAGGGGGATGTTGCGCGCCGTCAGCTCCTCCGCGAGCGCCTGCACGTTGCGCAGCCAGAAGTCCACCTTGGCGGGAGCGTCGTCGTGCGCCCGCCACGCCTCGGGCGAGACGACGAAGAGCCCCACGACCTCGCCGCGGAGCGTCGCGCGGTGGAGGGCGGTGTGGTCGTGGACGCGGAGGTCGCGGCGAAACCAGACGAGCGTGCGAGGAGCCATCGGGTGGACGGTGAGATGCCCTTAGGCGGTGCTACGTCGCGGCCCGCGCGACCGCGTCGACCAGGCCCGGGTGCAGCGCGCCCGTCCAGCCCGCGCGGTAGGAGTCCTCGGGGGTCGCGTGGGCGAAGAAGCCGTGGTCGGCGCCGGTGACCTCTTCGAAGGCGCCGAGGCCCGCGTGCGCCGCGTCGACCATCCGCGCGAGCGTGACGTGCTCGGCGCGGCTCGTGAGCCAGTCCGAACTCCCCCAGAGCGCAAGTGTCGGGAGCCCCGCCGCCACGAGCGGCCCCTCCACCGCGCAGTCCGCGACCCCGCGCCAGTAGTCCACCGAGCGGCCGTTGAGCCGGCCCAAGTCGTCCACGCCGAGCGACGATCGGCGCTCGCGGAGCTTCGGGTCGGCGTCGAACACCTCGTGCACCGAGCGCCCCTCGAACAAGACGGCGCGCGAGAAGCCGACGTGGGCGGCGACGAGCGCGTCGGTCTCGGCGGCGTCCATCCCCGCGAGGGCGCACTGGCGGCGGGTGTTGTCGGCGACGTAGTCGAGCCACGGGAGCGCGCCCGCGCCGTAGAGCACCATCCCACGAACGCCTCCCCCGCGCGCGGCGACGAGGGGCGCGTGCAGGGCGCCGAGGCTGTGCCCAAACAGCGTGACGCGCGCGCGGTCGACCCACGGCGCCGCGAGGGCCGCGCGGAGGCCCGCGGTGTGGTCGTCGGTCTCGTCGGTGAAGGAGGTGTCGGCGCTCGGGGGGCCGTCGCTGTCGCCGACTGCCCGCTTCTCCGTTCGCCACACGCAGAAGCCCCGGCGCGCGAGGGCCGCGACGAGGGGGCCGAGCGCGTCGCCCGCGGGCGGGGTGGGGCGCTCGATGGTGGCAGCGGCATAGCCCTGGAGAAACACCACCGTCGGGAAGGGGCCGTCACCGGGCGGTGCGACCGAGATGGTTCGGAGGGCGAACGACCCCGCGGGGGCCTCGCCGTAGCGGGTGACGAGGCCCGCGTGCGACTCCGTGGGGCGGGCGTCGGCGGTGACGGTGAGCGCGCGGCCGTCGGCGAGGGCGAGGGTGACGACGTCCCCCGCGCGGCGGCGGGAGAGGCGCTCGCGCAGGGAGGTGGCGGTGCGGACGAAGTCGCCGTCGAGGGCGCGGACGACGTCGCCCGCGCGGAGTCCGGCGCGGGCTGCGGGGCCGTCGGGGGAGACGGCGGCGACGGTGACCCCGGCGGGGCCGCCCGATGGTTGGAGGCCGAACCATCCCTGCCGCCGCAGCCCGCTCACGGCTTCAGGAGCACCTTGCCGATGTTCTTGCCGTCCTCGATGCGCGCGTGGGCGTCGCGGCACTGGTCGAACGCGTACACCCCGTCGATCACCGGCTTCACCACGCCCTCGTCGTAGAGCCGCAGCAGCGCGGCGAGCTCCTCTTGCAGCATCGCCTGCTCGTCCCAGAGGTGCCCCAGGTTGACGCCCACCACCGCCCGGTTGTCGCCCATCACCTGCAGCGGGTGGAAGAAGGGCGTCCGCACGAGCGCGCCCAGGAGCTTGAAGATGTCTCGCCCGCCCGGCCCCTGCGCGTTGGCGAAGCCGAAGGTGACGAGCCGCCCCGCGGGCCGGAGGAGGCGGTAGCCCTTGCGGAGATCGTGGCCGCCGAGGGCGTCGAGCACGATGTCGACCCCTTTGCCGTCGGTGATGCGCCGCACCTCGGCCTCGTAGTCCGTGCTGCGGTAGTCGATGGGGTACGTGCAGCCCATCGCGCGGAGGTGGTCGTGTTTCGAAGCGCTCGCGGTGCCGAAGCTCTCGACGCCGGGCACCGTCTTCAAGAGCTGGAGCGCCGCCGTCCCGACGCCCCCCGCGGCCATGTGGACGAGCACGCGCTCCTTCGGGCGGACGGGCGCCACGCGGAAGAGCATGTGGTACGCGGTGAGGTAGTTGACCGGGATGGCCGCGGCGTCGTCGAAGCTCATCGCGTCGGGGATGGGGAGCGCCTGCGCGGCGGGCACCACCACGTACTCGGCCTGACCCCAGAAGCGGGTCATGGCCATCACCCGCGTGCCGACGGCGGGCGCCGTCACTGCCTCGCCGAGCGCGTCGACCACGCCCGACGTCTCGTAGCCCACCACGCACGGGGTCGGCGGCGCGTCGGGGTAGAGGCCCTTGCGCGCGCTCACGTCGGCGAAGTTGAGCCCGGCCCGCTCGACCTTCACGCGCACCTCGCCGGCCTTGGGCGAAGGCGTCGGCGACTCGCGCACCTCGAGGGCGCGGAGGTCGCCGTGTTTCGTGATCCAGACCGACCTCACCGCACGACCTCGACGTCTTCGGGCTGACGCACGCGGAAGGTGCGATCGACCCAGTCGTACAGGTCGAAGAAGAACGACTCCATCCGCGCGTTGCCCACCGGCGAGTCGGTGTAGAAGGTGCCGCGCAGGCACCCGTCGCCCTCACGGCAGCGCCCGTCGGGGAACACCATGATGAACTTCTGCGGCCGCTGCCACGAGGGGTACGCCGGGCCCACCATGTAGTTGCCGATGAGGAAGGCCACCGCGAGGAGGTTGCGCGGCTCCTGCCCGTACCCGTGGAGCACGAACACCACCGGGTAGCGCACGTTGGCGTTCTCGGGGCGGTGGTAGCCCGGGGGGAGGGCGATGGAGACGGGGCCCGTGCGGTTGGCGCGCTCCGAGCGGAAGTCGAAGCTGCACGAGTAGCCCGCCGCGCAGCGCCCCGCGTCGTCGGAGGTGAACGAGAACGGCGTGACGCGCCGGTCGCCGCCGGGCCAGCGCGCCGCCATCCACCAGAGGGGCGCGTAGAGGCGGCCGGTCACCTGCGCGACGCTGCCGACGTGCCCGCCGTCGCCCGCGAGAATCTGCGCCGGCGTCGCGTCGGCGCTGCCGTAGCGGAACATCACGTGGCCCGGCATCCGCGCCCAGTCGAGGGTGAAGAAGGGCCAGTCCTCCTCGGGGATGCGCTCGGCGCCGAGGGGCGCGAAGTTGTTGTAGTAGTGCACGTTCTGCCCGCGCTGCTGGTACGCGCCGACGAAGTGGTTGGCCACCGTGCCGAACATGAAGAGGTCGTGCGCGCCGCCGTCGGCCCACACCTCGGTGCGCGCGAGCGCGGCCTCGGGGGCGGTCGCGATGAGGCGGCGGGGGTTCACGTCGAGGAAGCGCTGCGACCCGGCCGTGCGGTCGAAGCGCATGTTGCCCTCGCCGAGGTCGTGCGGGCACATCGCCCCCGCGGGGCAGGTCATCCCGTCGACGCCGACGTCGTCGTAGGGCTCGCCCGTGTCGTAGTTGAAGTTGCCCTCCGTGCCGCCGGGGTTGAAGGCGCGGTCGTAGTCGTCGCCCGCGGGGTCGGGGTTGGTCATCGCGTCGTAGCCCGGCTCCATCGCCGAGGCGCGGCCGTCGACGCCCACATCGCGGTAGGGCTCTTCGAAGCGCCCGAGCACGGGCTCGCCCGCGTCACGCCGGCCGTTGCCGTTGATGTCGACGGCGAGCGACACCTCCATGGGCTGGTTGCCCGTGCCGCCGTCCCACAGGCCCGCGCTTCCGCGCGCGTTCTGCCCGTCGCAGAAGGTGATGACGGGGTAGGTGCCGCGCGGGTTGTAGCGGGCGTCGAAGTAGTTGGTGAGGCGAACGGGCGAGGGGACGGCGCAGCGCTGCGCGTCGGTGCGCATGATCTCCTCGTCGGGCACGCCCTTCGGCAGCACGCCCGTCGAGCCCGGCGGCATGATCGCGTTGCCGAACATCCGCGTGAGGTCGCGGAAGATCTGCACGTATGACCGCCGGTCGAAGGTGCCCCCCTGGCCCTCGGCCCCGTCGGGGTAGAACCAGTGTTCGAAGTGCTGACGCTTCTCGAAGAGGTCGCGCGCCGGGGGGACGCGGTCGAGCGACGAGCCCCGCGCGCAGCCCATCGGGTCGGCCATGCGCTGCGCCTCGGTGCAGAAGCCGCCGACGTGGAAGCGCTGGATGTAGTCCGCCATGTACGACCACTCGATGGGCCCGCCGAGGGGCGCGACGAAATCGAAGCGGTCGAGGTTGCGCGTCCCGATCATCGCCGTCCCCGCGGCGCCCATCGAGAACCCGACGATGCCGTGGTACGTGAAGCGCCGACGCTCGCGGCGCTGCCCGAGGTCGGTGCGCACCACCGCCTGCCAGGTGCCGAGGCGAGGGGCCTTGAAGGTCACCGCGCTCCCGTCGTCCGTGAGGTGCAGGTCGGCCACGGGGACCACCCGCGCGCTCCGCACCGACGGCGACGTGTACGCCATCTCCACCTGCATCTCGTACCCCGTCGGCACGAGCGCCGCGTTCACCGGCACCGTGAACGGCAGCTCGCGGATCACGCGCGTGAGCGACGGGTCGAAGCGCACCGCGGGGCCCACCGCGCGGTACCCCATCGGCACCTGATCGGCCGCGCAGCGCAGCGACACCATCGTGGTCGGCACCTCCGTCCCCACCGCGGGAACCGACACGCTCGCCGCCGCGAGGGGGGTGCCCATGGTGCCGCGCACGGTCATCCCCGCCGCGAGGCTGCCCGTCACCGCCGCGGTGGTCGTCGGGCACGCCGGAGCGCCCGCGGGGAGCACGCGCACCCGCACCGTCGCGTTGCCCACGCGCACCGTCGACTCGCCCGCCGCGACGCCGCGCAGCGTGAGCGACGCGGTCGACTCGCCCGGCATCACGGTGACGGTGGGGGCCCCGACGGTGGCCACGGAGGGCATCGACGACGAGGCCGCGAGCGGGAGCGGCGCGCAGCGGTCGAAGGCCGTCCGGATGGTGACCGTCGCCTCGCCGTTGGGCGTGAGGTACACCGCGGCGGGGTAGGCCTCCTCGCTCGGTCGACCCTCGGCGCAGTTGGGGATCACATTGTCGGGCGTGACATCCTTCGATGCGTCGGCGGCCGCATCGGCAGCGGCGTCCGCGGTGGACGTCACGTTGTCCGAGCAAGCGGGGAGGAGCGAGAGGAGCAAGAAGGGCACGGCCTGGCGCATGGCGCGGGAGTCTATCGGACCTCGGGGGCGAACGGTGAGGGCGATCGGAGCGCCGCGCGCGACGGACGCGAGGCGGCACCTCCTCCCCCGGCGGAGCGTCACCGCGCCGAGGTCGTCCGCAGCGTCACCGCGTTCTCCTCCACGTCGGCGAGGAAGCGCGCGCGCCGCGTCGGGTCGGCGATCTGCGACGCCCGCGCGAGGAGCCGCTGCCGCGCCGCCGTCGCCACCTGCTGCGCCTCCGCGTGCGCCCCCGCCGCCGCCAGCGCCTCCGCGTGGCACAGGTGAACGAGCGCCTCCCCTTCGTCCATCCCCTCGCTCGACGCGACGGCTTCGCGCGCCACCGCCAGCGCCTCGCCCGCTCTCCCCGCATTCGCCGCGAGGATCGCCCGCGCCAGCACGGCGAGCGCGTGGGCCCGCATCGGCGGCACTTCACGCAGGGCCTCGACCGCCGCGCGAGCCACCCGTTCGGCTTCGGCGAAGCGCCCCGCCCGCGCATGGATCTCCGCCACGTAGAGCCGCGAACCCTCCGTCATGCGCGCGTCGCCGAGGGCGGCGTACCCCGCGAGCGCCTCGGACTCGACGGCGAGCGCCTCGTCGAGCCGACC
Organism: Polyangiales bacterium; assembly: GCA_044375895.1. Taxonomy (GTDB): domain Bacteria; phylum Myxococcota_A; class Polyangia; order Polyangiales; genus CAISKJ01. Next base: position 22,330 of record JBILLV010000010.1, read on the forward strand.
GAGGCGGCCGAGCACCATGCCGAGGTTGTTGCGCGCGCCCAGCGAGACGTTGGAGAGCCCCATCCGATCGGCGGTCGCGAGCGCGTCGCGGAGGGCGCGCTCGGCCTCGTCGTAGCGCCCGAGCGCCGCGCACGACGCCCCGAGGTTGACCCGCTGCACGCAAGCCACGCGGCGGTTGCCGGCCCGTTCGAATCCGCGGGCGGCGGCCTCGAGGGCGTCGCAGACGTCCGGGTCGCCCTCGGCGCCGCGCTGGTGCGCCCGCAGCTCGTCGAGCATCGCGGCCACGGTGGCGTCGGCGCCGACGGCCGTCCCAGGAACCCCCGCGAGCCACGCCTCCAGCTGCCGGTTGCGATGCCCCGCGAGGATGAGCGAGCGGGCGACGCGGGCGATGGCCACCACCTGCTCGCACGAGGTCGCGTCACTCAGTGGGGCCTCGCAGAGCGCCGGCGCGAAGGCCGCGAGCTCGTGCCGAGCGCCGCGCATCATCAGGGCGTGGTGCCACTCGCCCGCCGCCGCGTACCACCGCCGGTCGCCCTTCGGCAGCAGCGCGAGCGCCTCCGCCGCGCAGGCCTCGGCGCGCCCGTACGCACCGAGCCACTTGTGCGCCTCGGCCTCGGTCGCGCGGACGGCTCCGAGCAACTCTGCCTTCGCGCCACAGGTGACCGCCCGTTCGGCGCAGCGGACCGTGGCGGCGAGGTCGTTGCCTTCGAGCGCCTGAATCGCCGCGCGGTGGTACCAGTGAGCGGCCCGGTCGAGCGCGAGGCCCTGTTCGAAGTGCTCGGCGAGGCGGAGGGCCTCCACCCCGCCCGCGGCCTCGAGCCACGCGCCCGCGAGCCGGTGCCCGAGGGCGCGGTCGCTCTCAAGGAGGGCGCAGTACACGGCGTCGCGGAGGAGCGCGTGCCGGAAGGACAGCGCCCCGTCGCGACCGCGCACCAGCACCTCGCGGCGGACGAGCTCCTCCACCCACGCGTCGAGGTCGCTCATGTCGCCGAGCAGCGCCCGCAGCCCCGCGGCGTGGAGGTGTTGCCCGAACACGCTCGCCGCCCGCAGCACGCGCCGCGCGTCGGGCTCCATCGCGTCGAGCCGCGCTTGAAACATCGCCATCACCGTCGCGGGCAACGGCCCCCCGGGGTCGGTCACTTCGGCGCGAAGGAGCTCCTCCAGGTAGAGGGGATTGCCCGCGGACTGGGCGACGAGGGCGGCGACCCGTTCGGCCGTGGCGTCGGCGCCGAGCACGCTGCGCGCGAGGCGCTCACAGGCGCGGGTGCCGAGCTCGCGGAGGCTCACCCGCTGCACGTCACGCTGCGACCAGAGCCCCGGAAACACCCCATGGACGTCGGGCCGCGCGAGGGCGAGCACCATCCACGGCCGCTCGCCGAGCGCGCGCAACGCGCCGTCGATGAGCTGCACGCTCGGCAGGTCGCCCCAGTGGAGGTCTTCGAGCACCAGCAGCACGGGCCGCACGTCGCACTCCGCCGCGAGCCACTGCTCCCAGCAGAGCCGCACCTGGTCGCCCATCAGCCGCGGGTCGCGCCGCGCCGCCGTGAGCTCCACGCCCCCGGGGAAGCGAACCCCCATCAGCTCGCCGAGAAACTCCGCCGCCCGCGCCCCATCCTCCCCCGCGAGGTGCCGCGTCACGCGGGCCACCACCTTCGCCTGCGCGTCGGCCGCGCTGTCTCCGGCGCGCACCCCACACTCCGCCCGCAGCGCCGCCGCCAGCAGCGCGAAGGGAGCGCCCGCCGCCACCATGTCGCCGCGCCCGACGAGCACCAGCGGCGGCGCCTCGCCTCGCTGGATCACCGCGAGGAGCTCGCGCAGGAGGCGGGTCTTGCCGAGGCCCGCGGGCGCCGTCACGAGCACGGCGCGGGCCACGCCCTCGCGGACACACTCGTCCCAGTACGCCTGGAGCACGCGCAGCTCGCCCTCGCGCCCGACGAAGGGAGACACCCGCCCGAGCAGCGTGCGCCCGGCCTCCGACGGGGCCTCCGTCGCGCCGAGGAGCAGCCGCCCCGCGGCGTCGTGCGCGAGCGTGAAGCCCTCGCCGAGGAGGCCCGCCGTGATGTCGTCGATGCGCACCGGCACGAGACCGTCGCGCCGGGTCGGAGCGAGCAGCCCGAGGGCGGCGGCGCGGTCGATGACCTCGCCCGTGGTGGCTCGCCGCGCGTCCTGACCCCACCCGGTGGCGAGCGTCACCTGCTCGTCGGGGGTGAGCCCGCGGAGGCAAAGGGCGCAGCGCGCGGCGCGGGCGGCCTGGTCGGTGGCTGTGCCTGCGGCGACGAAGGTGACCACCAGCGCCCCCATCGGGAGGGCCTCGATGCGTCCGCCGAAGCCCCGCGCCGCGGCCGCGAGCGCGTCGGTCGAAGGGATCTCCGCGCCGCCCGTCACCAGCGTCTCGGCGACGGACGAGGGCGGCGGCACCATCACCACGCTGTAGAGCCGCTGTTCGGCCGAGGTGAGGGCGCGCGGCGAGAGGCTCACGCGGCTCGGCCTGCCCGCGTCGACGAGGGCGAGGTCGGCGATGGCGGCGGCGAGCGCGGCGCCGTCCGCGGGGCGCCGCGCGGGTTCTTTGGTCAGCATCCACTCGACGAGGTCGTCGAGGTCGTCGGGGACGTCCGGGCGCGCGGCGCTCACCCGCGGCGCCTCCTCCAGCAGCACCCGCGCGAGCCGCGCCACCGCGCTCTCGCTGTGGAAGGGAGAGCGCCCCACGAGGCACTCGTACCAGACACACCCGAGGGCGAAGATGTCCACCGAGGGCGTGAGCACCCGGTCGCCCCGCACCTGCTCGGGCGCCATGTAGCCCGGCGTCCCGAGCGCGACGCCCGTGCCGGTGAGCGTGACACCCGCCGCGTCCCAGCGCGCGATGCCGAAGTCGAGAACCTTCACCCGCCGCGGGTCGCCCCCGGGGAGGAAGAGGTTCCGTGGCTTGAGGTCGCGGTGAACCATGCCCCGCGCGTGCACCTCGGCCAGCGCCGCGGCGACGTGACCGACGAGCGTGACGGTCTCGGCGACCGTGAGCCCGGCACGCCGCAGCCGGGCGCCGAGGTCTTCACCGTCGAGCCACTCCATCGCGATCCAGGCGCCATCGGGCGCGGTGCCGTGGGCCACGTAACGGACGACGCCGGGGTGCCGCAGCTCGGCCAGCACCTGGGCCTCGCGGACGAAGCGGTCGAAGTGTCGGGCGGCGTCGTCGCGGAGCACCTTGAGCGCGACGGTGGTCCCCTCGACGCGATCGTGCGCGCGGAAGACAGCGCCCATGCCCCCGTGGTCGAGCGGGGCCTCGACTTCGAAGCGTTCGGCGATGACGTCGCCGGGCTCGATGCGCGTGAGCATGGTGGGGGCGCGACGATGCACCGCGGGCGCCCTGCGCGACAAGCGGCGTGTTGCGGAGGAGGCGTAAGATGCGCGGCGCGCGGGCGTTCTTGGGAGGCGTCCACCCGCACTGGAGGTGCTCCCCATGAAGACTCGTTCGGCGCTTGTTGTCGCCTTGCTCGCCCGCACCCTCGCGGGCTGCGCCACCGTTCACCACCCCGGGCCCACCGCCGCCTTCGACCCGCACCCGGGCCGCGAGGTGACCGACGCCGACATCCGCGCGGCCTTCGACGCCCGCCCGCAGCTCGCCGAGCGCTCGCGCGTCGCCTACTTCTCCTACGACGCCGCGCGCGTCGACGCGATCGACGCGGCCTTCGCGGCGCTCCCGCGCGTCGAGAGCGCCTACCGCATCCCCACCGTCATGGTGACGGGCCAGCGCCGCTACGACACTCCGCGCCCCTGGGACCCGCCGCGCGAGGTCAACGTCCACACGCTGCGCCTCCTCGCCGCGCGGGCCCGCTGCGACGTGCTGGTGGTGTTCGACTACGGCTACCGCGTCGAACGAAGCGCCAACGGATACACCGCGCTCAACGTGCTGCTCGTCCCGGCGTTCTTCGCGCCCTTCCTCGACGCGCGGGTGGAGAGCTACCTCGACGCCTTCGTCATCGACGTGCGCAACGGCTACGTCTACCGCCACCTCAGCGCCAACCAGCGCGGCGACGTCGCTCGGCTCACGGTGTGGTCCGACGCCGACCAGCAGCTCGTCGAGCGCCAGTGGACCGCCCTCCTCCGCGACACCGGCCGCGACCTCCAGGCTGCCCTCGACGAAGGCCGAACCCCCACCCCCGCCCCGACCCTCTAGACAATCGTACCTACATTGTGGTAGCCCCACCCTCATGAACGCGCATTGGGTCAAGTTTTCGTGGATTCTCCCGCTGGCTGTGCTCTCGGGTTGCGCTGCGGACGACGAGGACTTCTCGGAAAACGGCGGTACGAGCGACCTCGACACGGGTGAGATCGTCGGCGAGGCGACCGCGCGCGACCCGCGCACCTGGCAGAACGCGCTCCGCTGCAAGCCCATCCCGATGGTCGACCCGCTGCGCAGCCCCGAGATCGTGGTGTCGCTCGACGGCCTCACGCTCCACCTGCGCGACCGGATGGGCACCTACGACCGGGTGTTCGCGATCGGCCCGGGCGCGCTGGAGAACGGCCGCTCGCTCACGCCGACGAGCGACATGACCCCGACGGGGTTGTTCTACACGGGCTCGAACACCACCGAGGTGGAGGACGGCCGCTGGGGTTACTACTACCCCTGCCGCATCTGGCACGAAGACCGTGGGGTGCGCACGCCGGTGTTCGCGGGGCTCCCGTTCATCCGCCTGTCGGGTCCGCCGACGGCGGGCTACGGCATCCACGGCCCGATCGACAACTTCGCGGCGGCCAACGGCGGCGCGCTCCGCCGCGGCTACGTCTCGCACGGCTGCCTGCGCATGAACGCCGACGACATCGTCGAGGTGTACGCGCGCATCCGCCGCTCGCCGCGGACGCCGGTGAAGGTTCAGCAGGCGGTGGAGCGCACCACCACGGGCGCCGCGGTCGACCTCACGCAGCGCTGGGTGGGCTCGGAGTGCGCGAGCAGCACCGACTGCAACTTCACGGGCGGCACGTGCCGCATCGCCGCGGGCGAGACGAAGGGCTTCTGCACGCTCCCGTGCACGATGTCGTGCCCCGACCGGGCGGGCGAGGCGACCACCTTCTGCGTGCGCGACCCCGCCTCGCAGAACGCCACGCGCGGCATCTGCGTGGTGACCGCGTCGGGGGTGTTCAACAACACCTGCACGCGCTACCGCGGGCTGCTCTCGTATGCAGCCGGTGTCTCGCGGCCCGACGGCAGCGCGCGTAACAACGTCTGCGCCCCGACGCGCTGAGGGCGATCGAGCGGCGCCGTCGGACGGCAGCCGCGACGCGGCGTCGCTCAGTCGTTGTCGCTGCGGAGGTCGGTGAGCCAGGTCGAGATCGCCTTGTCCATCTCCGCGCGCCCGGCGAACCAGTCGATGCGCTCGACGCAGAAGTCGTCGCGCGTGGGCTGGCGGTAGTGGGTCCCGTAGGCGTACGTGCAGTACGAGTCGGTGCGCAGCACGAAGCACCCCGCGGGGAGGTCGAAGAAGCACCGGACGCTGACGGTGAACGAGCCCGACGACCCGTTGGACACCTTCTGCTCCTGGACGGCCGCGCCCAGCATCTCGTCGATGATGGACATCGGCAGGTCGCGCAGGGACTCGATCGCCGCGCGGCTCAGCCCTCGCTCGTCGTTTGCCATGACGTCTCCTGCGTTGCTCCGCCGCCGAGCGTACCCTCATCGGTCCCCGCGACAACCCCGCAACGTGCTCGGGTCCGCCTCACGGGCCCCTCAAGGTCCCCGGCAGTTGCCCGCACTCCTCGCGCACCTTCGCGCCCCGCCGCAGCGTCTTGACGATCGACCGGACCACCGCGGGGACGTGCCACGACGTCCAGACCGGCCCCTCGAGGTGCGCTCGTCGGAGCCCCAGGCATCGTGTAGCCTCCGAGGATGCGCACGCGTTGTGTCCCCATCCTTTCGCTCGCCGCGCTCGTCCTGACCGCGGCCCCACCCCTCCGTCAGGCCGAGGCAGACCCGGCCCCGCCGCCGACGGAGCGGTTCATTCTGGAGGTCGAGTCGGTGACCGTCGACGGCGCCCCGGTCGCCGACCTCGCGCCGTACCAGCGGCTCACGCGGGTCATCCAGGCGAGCTACCAGGGCCAGATCTTCGTGATCGGCGCCTCCAGCGCCGACAACAGCAGCAGCTGGGAGGAGTGGCGCCATGTCGCTCGCTAGGGTTCGCCTCGGGGTGGGTTCCGCCGTGCTCGCGGCGTCTCTCGCAGCGTGTGGCGAACCGTCGCCTGTCGTGCCGCTCGTGGTCGCAGAGGGTGACTACCGCATGGAGCAGTGGAGCGTCGGCGACGCCCAGCGGACCGGCGAGGCCGTGCGCGGCCATCCCGTGACGAACGGGAGGACGCTCACCTTCGATCGCACCACGGGCCGGGTCACCGTCCGGTACGTGCGCGACGGCCGCGCCGTCGTCGAGACCTGGCGCGCGACCCGACAGTAGCCGACGTCGCCCTCGGACAGCACGGAGCCACTCCGTCGACACCGATACCGCGCGCTGGAGATCTGCGGTCTACTCTCGCGGTTCGGCGCGCAGGGTCGCTGGCGTGGCGGGCCCGGCGGACACGCCTTCTTGGTGGCGGCCGCCTCGCGCGACGGTCGCTGGCTCGCCTGCGGGTCGCAGTCGGGCCCTGTCGGTCTGTGGTCGGTCGCCTCGCTGGGCCTGGGCGACCCCTGACGGGGCGCACGGCGCGAACTTGAATCGGCGGGGCGCGGCCGCGTAGGGTCGCGCCGGGTTTCGCCTGACGAGGAGCGGCGCGATGAGCGAGTTTCGATACAGCGTGGCGGTGGAGCGGTGGAGCGAGGGGGAGGCCGCGGCGATGAGCGAGCGCGCCGCGCAGTGCGGGCTCGACGCGCGCGAGGTGCGGGCGATCTTCGCGCGGATGGGCGCGGGCGACCGCGCGGTGGAGGTCGACCTCCGCATTCGTCAGGTGAAGCCCGACGTGCCCCTCGAGAGCCTCGAGCACCGCTTCCTGGTGATGACGCTGCGCGCGGCGGGGGGGGAGCTGCAGCGGCGGATCGACGAGCACTTCGGAGGCTTCGATCGCATCTGCCTGAACGAGCATGACGTGGGCCCGCAGGACGCGTGCTTCGCGTTCTCGATGGTCGAGCTGGCGAAGGAGGCGGGGGATCCCTACGCGTACTATCCCCTCGGCGAGGTTCCGGACGACTTCAAGCCGCCGAGCTGGGACCGGGCCAGGGTGCGCGTGTGGATGGCGTGGGAGCTCGGGCGCGCGCTGCGGCAAGGCGACGACTGGGCGTCGGGGGCGTGGGTGCCGAATCGCCCCGGGCTGTGGGTCAACCTCGTGCCCGCGGCCGACCTTCCGATGCTGGGTGAGCATCGGACGCTGCATCTCGGTGAGATGCGCGAGCCCTGGTCGCTGGCGATGGCCGACGGGCGCGTGCTCGCAGTGGGCGAGGGGTCCACCGAGGTGGTGAGCCATGCGGTCGAAGCCGACGGCCCGGGCTGGCGGAGCGTGCCGCTTGCGCCGCGCGGGCCGCGCGACGAAGGCGACGAGGACGACGACGGCCGGGAGGACTGCGTGGCGGAGACCGCCGTGTCGGTGTCCGCCGATGGGCAGCGGGCCTACGTGACGGGCGGATACGACGCGGGGCGACTCGACCTCACGACGTCGGGGGAGCGCCGCTGGGTGGGCAGGTGGTCAGGCTCGATGTGCATGTCGCTGCACGAAGACTGCGAGGGGCGACTCCTCGAGGCGGTGCACTGTGACGAGGAGCCGCCGGCGGGGGAGCCCGAGGGCGGAGCGCTGTGGGAGCGCGACCGGGAAACGGGGGCTCGCGTAAGGCTGATCTGGCGCGGCAAGGCGACTGCGGGCTGGACCGTGCTGGCGCAGCGTGCGCCGGTGATGGCGGTGAGGGGGACCGAGAAGGGCGAAGCTTGGCGCACGCTGATCGTGGAGCGCGGGCAGGTGGTGCGCGAGCTCGGTGACCTGGGCGTCGGGGTGCGAGCGATCGCGCTGTCAGAAGGGGGCGACGTGCTGTACGCGCTCATGGCCGACGAGGCGCAGCGCTGCAGGCTGGAGGCGTGGGACGTGGCCACGGGCGAACGGCGCTGGAGCGCCCCGCTGGTGGTCATGACCCACTACGCGATGCAGCTGTGCGCGCTGCCGGGCGACGGGGCGGTGGCGATCGCGGACGCGCACCGGGTGGCGCTGTTTCACCTGGGGCGACGATGTGAGGTGTACGTGGCCGACCTGGGATACACCCTGCGCGGGCTGACCGTCTCCGCCGAGGGCGATCACCTGCTGGTCGCGTGCAAGATGACGCGAGCCGAGGTGCACCTGTGGCCGCTGACGACGCCCCATCGCGCACAGGAGGGGGCATGACCCGAAGCAACGGCAAGACGATGGAGGTGGTGTCTCGCCCCGCCGCAGCGGTTCACGCCCCGGTCTTCTCCGAGCTCCACGGGCACACGCAATACGTCCAGGCGCTGGCCTTCTCGCCCGACAGCCGCTGGCTCGTGTCAGGGAGCGAGGACGGCACCATCCGCGTCTGGGACGTGGCGACCGGCGCGCTGCGCGCCTGCCTCACGGAGCACCACGCCGGCGTGAACAGCGTGGCCTACTCCGCCGACGGCGCGCGCCTCCTGTCGGCCTCCGACGACGACTCCATCTTCGTGTGGGACACGGCGACGTGGACGGTCGAACTCGGGCTGCCGTGGCACCAGTGCAGCGTCTCCGAGGCGCAGTTCGCCGGGGCAGACCGCGTCGTGAGCGCGGCCGGCGACGGCAGCGTGCGGGTGTGGAGCCTCGCGAGCGGCGAGACCCTGTGCGAGCTTCGACACTCGGAGTGGGCCAACGCGCTCGCGGTCTCGCCCGATGGACGGTTCGCCCTCGTCGCCTCGACCGACGGCGCGGTGCGCGTGTGGGACCTCTGCGAGCAGCGCGTCGCGCACACCCTCGACGGGTTTCTCGGCCCTGGCATCGTGGCGCACGCGGTGTGGAGCGACGACGGTCGACGCGCCTACACCTCGTCGCACGTGCTCGTCGAGTGGGACGCCGAGACCTGGAAGCAGATCGGGCGGGTCAACAGCAGCGGCACGAAGATGGCGGGCTTCGCGCTCATCCCGGGGGCGCGCCTGGCGGTCGTGGCGCAGCTCGCCGAGCTCTGCGTGTACGACCTCGACGCGCGCGAGCTGGTCGCCTCGGTGGCGTGGCAACACGGGGAGAACCTGTACGGGTGCGACGTGCACATGGCGGCCGTCTCGCCCGACGGCGTCTGGGTCGCGTGCGGCTCGGCGCATGGCGTGGTCGGGTTGGGTCGGGTCGAGTCGCTCCAGCGCGCGGGGCTGTACGACCGACACCTCTCGCCGCCCTCGCGGGTCGCCGTCGCATCGACGGGCGAGTCGGCCGTGTCGGGTGGAGAGAGCCACGCCGTGAGGCTCTGGCGGCTCGCGGACGGCACGTCGACGGCCTGGGCCTTTCCGGGCATCGGGGCGGTGGGCGGGGTAAGCTTCTCGCGCGACGGCACCCGGGCCTACGCGATGAGTGACAGCGGGGTGATCGCGGCGCTCGACGCGCGCACGGGGGAGTGCCTGGGCAGAAACGTCACGCGGCGCTGCCGCTGGAGCGCCCAGGGCTACGACCGCGCGTTCGAGCTCCGGGACGGGCGGATGCTCTGCCCGAGCCCCGCGGGCAGGCTGGTCCTGTGGTCCGCGCCCAACCTCTCCGACTTCGAGCCGCTGCAAGGGGTCGCGGGGTACGTCGCGGGCTTCGACGTCGATGCGCGTGAGCAGGTCGTGGTGGCGAGCGAGGTCGTCGACGCCCCCATGCCCGCGCGCATCACGGCGTGGAACCTCCCCGACCGCACGGCCCGCTGGCAGACCGAGGTCGCGACGTCCAGCTACGCGGCTGACCTGGCCATCGTCGGCGCGTGTGTGATCGGCGTGACCTGGGAGGGCGACGCCTTCGCGCTCGACCTCGACACGGGCGCGCCGTTGTGGGGTGCGCACCTCGGGTCGCGGTACCCCATGGGCGGCGCGATCGTGCGCAGCGGCGACCACCACGTGCTCATCGGCGCGGCGAACCCGGTTCGAATCGAGCTCGCCACGGGGCGCGTCGTCGACTCCTTGGTGGTCCCCGCCGGGGCCGTGCTCCGGGCCATCCCCGGAGACGGCGGCGCGCTCGTCCTCACCCCCTCGGGCGTTCGCGAGCTCGACCCCGTCGCGCTCACGCTCGGCGACGAGTTCGCGCTCGCGCACTCCTTCGCCGTGTCGGTCTCCGTCGATCGTCGCTTCGTGGTCGTCGCGCCCGTCGACGCCGACCACGCGGGCGCGGTCGTCGTGTTGCGCCGCGCGCCCGTCGACCCGCCGATCTGCGAGGCCCCGCCGCTCGCCCCGCGCGCGATCCGGCTCCCCGATCCGCTCCCGTCGGGCGGCGTGTACACGCATGGGGTGTGGACGCTTCTGGTGAGCACGCAGCCGAGGGAGCGCGTGGTGCTTTGGGCCGACGGCGGCGCGGTGGCGCTCGCGCTCTTCGGCGACCTGCGCGAGGGCTGGCACTACCGCCAGAGCGACCAGTGCCGCGCTGTGTGGTCCGAGGCGCCGTGCGACGCCGGAGCGTCGTTCGGTGACGCACCGTGGACGCCGCAGAAGACCCCCGCGCGATCGGAGCAAATCCGAGACGGCGACAGCTTCGAGGTCCGCGAACGCGGCGGGCGCCGCGCGGTGCTCCGCTTCCACGAGCGCGGTATCGAGGTCACCGTCTGCGACGGTCGCACGATCACCCTCGCGCGCGACTCGAGCGTGGTGTCCTTCGTCGAGGCCGATGACACCCAAGGCTGAACTTTCCCGGTCGGGTCGAGGGACTGGCGTTGCCGCAGACCGGCGCGCTGCAACCGACGCGACGCCTGGAGGTGCAGGCCCCTCACGACGCCAGGCTCCACCACGTCGCCAGCCTCGACGCCTCCCCCGACGGGCTGCTGGTGCTGCAGGTCGACGCCGCGTGGTTCGCCAGCACGTCGGCCGCTGCGCCGCTTCGGCAGCTGGCGTTGCCACGTGGCGACCGAGCGCTCCGGTACCCCACTGGCGTCCTCGTGGGCTCGCAGGCCGTCGTGCTCGTCGGAGACCGCTTCGGCACGTTCACGCTGACCTGGTGAGTGCGATCGGGTCCTGACGGCCGTGGGCTCGTGGAGGCCCCATCCGAGACACCGCCGTCCGCCTGGACGACGGCGATCTGATCCTCGGCGCGACGATCAGCGCGAGAAGTGCCCACCCAGCGCGATGCCGAACGTTGCCCTGAGGGCCTCGTCACCCCGTCACGACGCGGCTCCCGTTGAGGCGCGTTGAGGCGCGTTGAGGTGCCTGCGGGCGCGGGCTCGGCTATCGCTCCCGGCGGCGCGCGGGCCGCGCGTCACGCGGTGCAGGACGGAGCGTACAGGTGGCAAGATGCGGAGCGTAGCGCGGTGGCTCGTGGCGGTGTTGGCGGTCGGGTGCGAGCCCTCGGGGGTCGGCACGAACGACGCCACGATCGACACCGCGCCCGGTGACGTGGGGACGGCGCCCGGCGACGCGGCGGCCGAGATCGCAGACGCCGCGCCCGACGCCGACGCGCCAGAGACCCAGGGAGACGCCGCGGCGCCCGACGTGAGCACCGCCCCCGACGCCCCCACGGCGGCGGACACGAGCGACGCCGCCGAGCGCGTGGATCTGCCCGGCGAGGCCGACGCCACGATCGACGCCACGATCGACGCTGCGATCGACGCTGCGACGGACACCGCGGCCGACGCGGACGTCCCGACGCCGGACGTCCCGTGCACCACCCCCGCGTGCCGGCCCGTCCAGCGGAGCTGCGCCGGGGGCGGGCTGGCGGGCTGCGGGATGGTGGTCCTCGACGGCGGCCGCTTCTCCATCGGAACCCCGACGCAGTGCTTCACCCTCCCCGACGCCACCTGCGGGTACAGCGCGGCGCCGACGCAGACCGACCTCACCGTCGGGCGCTTCGCCATCGACGCCTACGAGGTCACCGTCGCGCGCTTCAACGCGTACTGGGCGGCGCGCGGGCGCGACTCGGGCGCTGTGCGCGGCGCGCCCGTTCGCTACCGCGGCGGCGAGATCGCGTGGGTCCCGCCGCCCAACGCCGAGCCGACGCGGCAGGGGCGGGATCACAACTGGCTCCCCACCACGTCATCCCGCGACGCCCACCCGATCAACGGCGTGGACTTCTGGATGGCGCTGGAGTTCTGTGTGTGGGACGGGGGGCGCCTCCCGACCGAGGCCGAGTGGGAGTACGTCGCCCGAGCCGCCGCGCGTGACGGCCTCGCGGCGGGGCGCTCGTACCCGTGGGGCGACGACCCGCCGAGCACCACCTGCGACCGCGCGCGCTGGACGTACACCACCTGCCCCGCGGGGGAAGACGGCGCGCGAACGGTCCGCGTGGGCCGCTACCCGACGGGCGCCGCCGGGGGGGTGTTCGACCTCGCCGGCAACGTGTGGGAGTGGACGGCGGACAACTTCACCAGCTACTCCGGCGGCGCGGAGCGGAGCGCGTGCGAAAACCGCTCGGGCGCCGTCGACCCCCTCTGCCTCACCGGAATCGCCGGCGACTCGCGGGTGATCCGCGGCGGCGCGTGGGGCGACAGCAACGTCGCCAACCTCCGCGCCGCGTCGCGGGGGAGCTTCAACCCAGCGATCCGGAGCTTCAACATCGGCTTCCGCTGCGCGCGTGACCTGCCCCCCTGAGCCCGGGCGGACGACCGACGCGGCGCGCGGCGATCGTCTCGGGGTGGAGAGCAACCCATGCCCGTGCGTGTCAAGCCGGCGTCGCCCACCACCACCACCGAGACGCGGGCACCCGCCGCGGCGATGACTCGGGGTCATCCGCCGTCTGCGAGTGAGCTTTCGCGGAGGTGGAGAGGGGAGCGGTCTTCGGGGGAGTGAAGGACTGCGTGGTGGCGGACGCGGCTGCGCGGAACAGGTTCGGGCCGTTCCCTGGCATCGGGACCAGTACCTGGGCTTCCGGGCGGTGGTTCGTGGTTCCGGCCAGCCGCCTTGAGCAGCCGCGGGCGAACGGCGTCGAAGGCGCCGTAGCGTCGAGCGCCGCGACCGCACGTCCCGCCACGTCGCGCGCTGCTTCGTCGCCCCGCGGGGGGCATCCCCAGCGTCCCCACGAAGCCCAAGGTGAGCGCCGACACGGAGCGCCCCGGGTGCCTCCGCGCGCCGACGAGGGGCGCGCAGTCGAGGCGCGCTGCCACCCTCCATCCTCCGCCCCCGGAAGACATCCGTTCAGCCCCCACGCAACATTTCGCTCGGCGCGCCCGATGACACCGCATCATGCCCCACCCCACCGCGCGCCTCCCGCTGGCCTGGCACCTCATCTGGACGACCTACGGCACCTGGCTCCCCGGCGACGACCGCGGCTGGCGACGGCGCGGCGACCCCACCGCCCACCCGCCCGACCCCGCGCTCGCCGCCGCCGTGCGCGCGGCGCTGCGCTTCCCGCCGCTGTACTTCGACGCCGCGCAGCGCGTCGTCGTCGCTGGGGCGATCGAAGCGGCCTGCGCGCGGCCGGGGTGGCGGCTCTACGCGTGCGTGGTGCGCACGTCGCACGTCCACGTCGTGCTGACCGCCCCGATGGCCGCCAAGCAGGCGCGCCGCGCGCTGAAGGCCAGGGCCACGCGCGCGCTGGTGGAGCGCGACGCGGAGCTCGCCGCGCGCGTCATCTGGACGCGCAGCGGGTGGGTCCGCGTGCTGGGGTCGTACAGCGATGTCGACGGCGCGGTGGCGTACGCGAACGACGACCACCACGGGCGGCGGCGGTAGTGCGCGGGCGGGAGGTGGGCGCGCCTCGACTGCGCGCCCCCCATCAGCGCGCGGAGGCACCAGGGCGCTCCGTGTCGGCGCTCACCTTCCGCGTGCTGGCGGCCGTCGGGGCGCATCCTGCGGGCGGCGGGGCGACGAGCCGACATCGCGCGCTGAAAACCTGACGTTGCTGTTGCCCCTCGGTACACAACGCGCGATGGGTGACCTCGGCGACGTCGTGCTCGACCTCGACGGCCCCGGTCTCGCCGCGTGGCTCGTCACCCCCGCGGCCTGAGCCCCGCCGCTCACCCCACGTCGCCCACCCGCACCGTCACCCGCACGCCGTCGTCGCGCCGCACCACCAGCGCGCCGCCCTCGTCCAGCGCCTCCGCGACGCCCTCCGTCCCCTCCACCCGCACGCGCGTCCCGATCGTCTCGCAGCGCGCGCTCACGGCCTCCCGCAGCGCCGCGAAGCCCCCCCGCTCGAACTCCCCCACCCGCGCCTCCAGCCGCTCGCACAGCGTCGCCAGCACGGCCGCGCGCGACACGTCCGCGCCGCGCACCACCCGCACCGTCGTCGCGAGGTCTTCGACGCCCTCGGGGGCGGTCTCACCCCGCACGTTGACCCCGACGCCCAGCACCAGCCACGCGAGCTCCGCCCCGCGCAGCGACGCCTCCAGCAGCACGCCCGCGAGCTTCTTGCCGCCCACCCGCACGTCGTTGGGCCACTTCACCCGCACGTCGGCGCCCTCCGCGTGCGCGGCCACGGCCTCGGCCACCGCGAGCCCCGCCACCAGCGACAGCGACGGCGCGTCGACGAGCGCCACCGCGGGCCGGAGCACGAAGCTGGCGTAGAGGTTCTCTCCCGGCGGCGACTGCCACGCACGGCCCCGACGTCCGCGGCCGGCGGTCTGCGTGTCGGCGACGACGAGGGCGCCGTGCGGGGCACCCGCGGCGGCGAGCAAGCGCGCGTCGTCGTTGGTGCTCTCCGTCGCCGCCCGCAGGTGAAACGGGCGCCCCAGCGCGCCGGGGCTTTCGAATCCCGTCAGGTCGTCCACGCGCCGGTGACCGTGACGTCGAGGCCGATGTCGATGGCGCGGGCGCCGTGGGTGAGCGAGCCGATGGAGATCACGTCGACGCCGTAGCCCGCCAGCGTGGCGATGCGCTCGAGCTTCACGCCGCCCGACACCTCGATGAGCGGCCTCGGGGTGGCCTTCGCGACGTGGGCCATGGCCTCGGCCACCTGCGCGTCGCTGAAGTTGTCGAGCATGATGACGTCGGCCCCGGCGGCGAGGGCCTCGTCGAGCTGGGCGATGTCGCCCACCTCGCACTCGATGCGGAGCGTGTGGGCGGCGCTCTTGCGGGCGCGCTCGATGGTCGCGCGGACGCCGCCGCAGATGGCGATGTGGTTGTCCTTGATGAGGATGCCCGCGCCGAGGTCGTTGCGGTGGTTGATGCCGCCGCCGAGACGGACGGCGTAGCGCTCGAGCGCGCGGAGGCCCGGGGTGGTCTTGCGGGTGTCGGTGATGCGCGTCGGGGTGCCCGCGGGGACGGCGCGGACGAAGTCCCTGGTGCGCGTGGCGACGCCGCACATGCGCTGCAGGAGGTTGAGCGCCACCCGCTCGCCGGTGAGCACGCCGTGGGCGGGGCCTTCGACGCGGGCCACCACGTCGCGGGCCGCGCAGTGCGTCCCGTCGGCGAGCTGCGAGCGGAAGCGCACCCGCGGGTCGACGCGGGCGAACACCTGCGCCGCCACCGCCACCCCGGCGAGCACCATCGGCTCCCGCGTCACAAACTCCCCGCGCGCGAACGCGTCCGGAGGAACCACCGCGCGCGTCGTCGCGTCGCCCGACGCGAGGTCTTCTTGAAGGGCGGTGTCGATGATGCGAGCGAGCTCGAGGGGGGAGAGGTCGGCGGGGGAGGGGAGCGGGGCGTCGTCCATGCGAACGCGGATATCACGGCCGTCGGCGCGCTGTCACTCCGCCGCGACGTGCGCTTCAAACGCGTGCGCCTCGGAGGCCACGGGAACCTCCCACCGATCGATCATCCCGGCGATGACGGCCTCGGGCACCCGGCGCGAGCGCTCGCGGTTCTGCCGACGGAGCGTCTCCCAGGGCGCCTCGACGTACACCAGCCGCACCCGCGCGCCGTAGTCCGCGAAGAGCGAGACCAGCTCGGCGCGGCGCTGGCGGGTGACGTTGGTGGCGTTCCAGACGAAGGGGGTGCGGGCGCGGAGGAGGGCGCGGGCCTTCTCCTTGGCCGCCGTGACGACGGCCCCCTGGTTGTCGGCCGGATCGACGTCGAGGGCCTCGCGCAGGTCGTCGAGCGACACCACGGCGACGCCGGGACGGTGCGTCGCGACCCAGGTGTCCTTGCCCGACCCGGGGAGCCCGCACATCAGCACCACCTCGAAGGCCGCGGCGTCTTCGTGCGCGGCGTAGCGCGGGTCGCGCCCCTCGCGGCTGAAATACTCGTAGCGCGAGGTGCCGTTGGCGAAGCGCCAGGGCTCCTGGGTGAGCGCGTTCTCGTCGCAGAGGAGGCGATACAGCGCGACGTTGTCGAGGGCCTTCGCCGCGTCTGCGCAGACGCGCCCGCGCATGTCGGCCTCGGCCAGCACGGCGAGGTGGTCGCCCCGCGCGCGCTCGGCCACCGCGATGGCCCGCCGCAGCGCGTCCGGCGCGTCGATGAGAAAAAACGGAACCTGGTGGTGCCGCACCAGCCCCGCGATGGCCTCTCGCACGGCGAAGGGGACGCCCATGCGGTAGAGCTCCGAGCGCGCCATGAGCTCGCCGCGCCGCGAGTGGCCCGGCGCCGTCACGCGGCCGTCGTCGTCGCAGCGCGTCGTCGCCGGCTTGGCGATGTCGTGGAAGAGCGCCGCCGCGAGCACCACCGCCCGCTCGCCCACCGGGAGCGCCTGCCACGCGGGGAGGGCGGCCATCTGCTCGCAGACCATCCGCGTGTGAATCGCCACGTCACCCTCGGCGTGGTGGATGGGGTCCTGCGGGCAACCCGCGAGCGCGCGGAGCCAGGGGAAGGTGGCGTCGAGGCGCGCCCAGTCGAGCCGGGGCGCCTCCGGGGTGGGGAGGTCGACGGGGAGGATGTTCATGGCGTGAAGAGGCTTCGATGCGGCGGACGGGGCGCGGAGCGTGGCGCGAACGCGCGTGTGGCGCAACCGCGCGGGTTTCCCGCTGTTACCAGCGGCGTGATTCCTGTAACAAGTCTCCATGCTGCTCCCTTCCATTCGTCTGCGCCGCGCGCTCGCGGTGCTCTCCTTCGCGCTCGCCGGTTGCGGCGGCGACGCCGTCGTCGGCGGACGCTTCGACGCCGGCAACGACCTCGCGCTGCCCGACGTCGCCCCCGACCTCGCGCCCGACGTCAACTTCGTGCTCCCCGACGCCGCGCCCGACGCTGCGCCCGACGGCGGCGACGACGTCCCGGTCTTCGACGTGGCCGACGACGAGGTGGCCGCCGACGTCCCCACCGAGCCCACCGGCTGCGCCAATGACATGGCCTGCGCGGGCAACCCCGCGGGCGCCGTGTGCGACCGCGTCACGGGCCGCTGCGTCCAGTGCGTCGTGTCCGCCGACACCTGCCCCGCCGTACAGCACTGCGACCCGGCGACCAACACCTGCGTCGCGGGCTGTCGCGCCGACGAGGGCTGCACGATGGTCCCGGTCGACGGCGGGGTCGCGGCCCGGCGCTGCGACACGATGAACAACACCTGCGTCGAGTGCGTCAACGACACGCACTGCGACGGCGGTAGCCTCTGCCGCGGCGGCGTATGCGTCACCGCGTGCGTGGCCATGGGCTGCCCCGCGGGCCAGACCTGCTGCACGGGCGGCTGCATCAACACGCAGACCAACGTCGAGAACTGCGGCGCCTGCGGGACGACGTGCTCCGTGCCCAACGCCACCCCCGCCTGCCGGGCGGGCGCCTGCGCCGTCGGCATGTGCGACGAGGGCTACGCCGACTGCGACGGCGCGGCGAGCAACGGCTGCGAGGTCGACACCCGGCTCACGGCCGCCCACTGCGGCGGCTGCGGGCGCGAGTGCGCGGCGGTGTCGGGCGCGGTGGCCGCGTGCGTCGCGAGCACGTGCCGCTCCACCTGCGTCTCGGGCTTCGGCGACTGCGACATGAACGCGGCCAACGGCTGCGAGGCCAACCTCCAGGGCGACGTGGCCAACTGCGGGGCCTGCGCCAACGCGTGCCCGACGCCGCCCAACGGCACCGCGGCCTGCGCGGGCGGCATGTGCGGCGTCGGCATGTGCCGCACGGGCTTCGGCAACTGCGACCGCGACCCGATGAACGGCTGCGAGACCAACACCAACACCAGCGAGTCCAACTGCGGCGCCTGCGGGATGGCCTGCGCGATGGGCCTCGTGTGCGACGCGGGCCGCTGCGTCCCGCCGTGCCCCGACGGCTTCACCCGCTGCGGCGGCACCTGCGCCGCCCTCACCTACGACCCGATGAACTGCGGCGCCTGCAGCAACCGCTGCGCCGCCGGCTCGGTGTGCAACTCGGGCCGCTGCGTGGCGGCGTGCACCGCGGGCCAGACCGTCTGCTCCGGCGGCTGCACCACCACCGCCACCGACCCCGAGAACTGCGGCGCCTGCGGCACCCGCTGCCCGACCGGCAACACCTGCATGGCGGGCACCTGCCGCGTCACCTGCGTCACGGGCCAGACCATCTGCAGCGGCGCCTGCGCCGACCTGCGGACCAGCCTCCTCCACTGCGGCGCCTGCGGCAACGTGTGCGGCGCGGGCGAGCAGTGCATGGCCGGTCGCTGCGTGCTCACGTGCCGCGCCCCGCAGGTGGTGTGCGGCGCCGAGTGCGCCGACCTCTCGCGCGACCCCAACCACTGCGGCGACTGCGCCCGCGTGTGCCCCACGGGGTGCTTCGGCGGCGGCTGCGCGCGCGTCGACACGCTCTCCGCGGGCCTCAACAACAACTGCGCGCGCTACACCAGCGGGCGCGTCTACTGCTGGGGGCTCAACGCCAACAACAGCACCACGACGCAGGCGATGCTCACGGCGGCCGGCGGCACCTACGGCCACCGCGCCACGCCCGTCAATGTCGTCACCCCCGCGGGCGTCCCGCTCGAAGGGATCACGCAGGTGGTGGTGGCCAACAACCGCGCCTGCGCGCTCAACGGCGACGGCGCCGTCACGTGCTGGGGCTTCAACGTGCAGATGGGCGCGGTGTCGGGCCTGCCCCCGGCCGCGTCGCTCGTGGCGCGCGAGACGCAGTTCTGCGCGCTGAGCCGGACGGGCTCGGTGTTCTGCTGGGACGGGCTCCCGCGGGCCTCGACCGCCCCCGCGCTCGTGGCCGAACCCGCCCTCCCGTCGGCGCCGGTGGAGATCACCAAGGGCGTCAACTTCACCTGCGCCCGCCTCGCCTCGGGCGCCGTCTCCTGCTGGGGCACCGGCACCTCCGGCCAGCTCGGCCAGGGGGCCCTCACCAACAGCGCCACGCCGATCGCGGTGCGCGGCCTCACCGACGCCGTGCAGATCAGCGCGGGTCGCGACTTCGCCTGCGCCCGCCGCGCCGATCGCTCGGTGGTGTGCTGGGGCCTCAACAGCCGCGGCCAGCTCGGCGACAACAGCACCACGACGCGCAACGCCCCCGTGGCCGTGATGGGCCTCAACGACGCCGTCAACATCGCCGCGGGCCTCCGCCACGTGTGCGCCATCTCCGCCAGCCGCGGCGTCGTGTGCTGGGGCGAGAACGTCTCCGGTCAGCTCGGCGACGGCACCACCACCGACCGCCTCACGCCCGTCGTCGTGCCGGGCTTCATGGTCCCGCAGCGCCTCATCACCGCGAACGACCACCACTCGTGCGCGGTGGGCAACGACAACCGCGTCCTCTGCTGGGGCGGCAACAACTTCGGCGAGGCCGGCGGCGGCACCGAGCTCGTGTCCTCGCCGCGCGCGGTCCAGTTCGGCGGCGCCGACCTCGAGGGCCTCGTCGACGTGCAGGTGGGCCAGGCGCTCACCTACGCGCTCATGGCCACCACCCAGTGGCGCTGCGCCCTCCACGGCGACGGGCGGGTGTTCTGCTGGGGGACGCGCGTGTCGGGCAACGAGGCGGGGCAGCTCGGCGACGGCACCACCACGCAGCGGGCCGTCCCCGTCCCGGTCACCGGGCTCACCGACGCGACCCAGATCACCGTCGGGTGGCAGCACGCCTGCGCCCTCCGCCGCGCGGGCACCGTGGTGTGCTGGGGCTCCAACGCCCAGGGCCAGGTGGGCGACGGCACCAACACCAACCGCGCGCTCCCCACGGCCGTCCCCGGGCTCGTCGGCGTCGCCGAGGTGCGCGCGGGCGACTACCACACCTGCGCCCGCCTCGCGACCGGTGAGGTGCGCTGCTGGGGCTACAACTACTACGGCGAGCTCGGCGACAGCACCATGATCAACCGCAACACCGCGGCCCCCGTCATGATGCTCCCCGACGCCGTCCAGATCAGCGCGGGCGCCAACTACACCTGCGCGCGCCGCCGCAACGGCGAGATGTGGTGCTGGGGGCGCAACATCGAGGGCCAGCTCGGCGACGGCTTCCGCACCAACCGCTCGATCCCGTACCCCGTCCAGTCGGCGGCGGCGAGCACGTCGGTGGCCATCTCGCAGGGCGGCTTCACCAACCTCTACGCGGACTACTACCGCAGCTACGGCCGCACCTCGCCCACCACCAACATTGGCTGGGGCTGGGCCTGGCCGGCGCGCAGCAGCGTCATCTCCGCCCTCGCGGCGGTGGAGCTGAACGTGCGGGTGTTCGTGTTCGGCGAGCCCGTCGACAACGAGTGCGAGGTGCGCACCGACGGCTCCACCTGGTGCCGCGGCCGCAACGAGTTCGGCCAGATCGGCAACGGCACCACCAGCTTCGTCGAGGCCACGTGGATCCGCGTCTCCGACACGTACAGCGCCATCCGCCTCGGTCGCGGCTACGGGAGCCCCTGCGCCGTCGAGCGGACGCGCGGTCGGGTGTTCTGCTGGGGCTGGGCGGGCAACGGCAACCTCCTCGCGACGGGGGCCAGCGGCCTCAGCCTCCGGCCCTTCGAAATCTTCATGCCCTGAAGCACCTCAGTTGGTGGCGAGCGCCTCGCGCTCGGCGGTGAGCCGCCGGGCGCGATCGGGTCGCTCGCGCCGCGCCACTTCATCCAGACATTTCCACGCGGCCTCGCCGTAGCGCCGGAGCCCCGCCCGCGCGGCGTGGCGGACGGCGTTCTCCGGCGCGAGCAGCATCGCCACGATCGCCGGCAGCGCCTCGGCGTCACGCGCGTGCGAGAGCGAGCGGATCGCCGACACCCGCACGGCGACGCGGTGGTCGTGGAGGCGCTCGCGGGCCTGGGCGAGGTGTTCGGCGCGGGTCCCCTGCGTGCGGAGCATCCGGGCCGCGAGGTCGCTCACGCGCGGCCGCGGGTCGGTGAGCGCCCGGTCGAGGTACGGCCGAACCGCCGCGGCACCCTCACGGGCGAGCTCCTTGAGGGCGCGCCGTACGAGCTCTGCGTCGTGGCCTTCGAGGCCGTCGAGCACCTCGCGCGGCGGGCGCACCGCCACGGTCACCGTCTCGGGCGTCGGCGCGGGGGCCTCGTCGCCCTGGAGAACGCCGTCGACGACGGATGGGGTCGGGCCGCCGTACCCGGCCTCCTTCGCGCGAGCGAGCAGCGCCGCGACGGGCGCGTCGGCGGCGACCGTTCGCAGGTGCGCGAAGAGCCCCCAGTGGCCAGACGCAATGGCGGGCGTGAGGAGCGAGGCGAGCATGGACGGGGGGCAGCGCGCGAGGAGCCTCCCCGCGTCGTCACGGTGGGTCGGCGGCGCGAGCGTCCACACGGCGACGAGCGCGTCGACGAGCGGACGCCACAGGCGAAGGCGCGCTTCGCCGACGACGATGGCGGTGTCGAGGCGCTGGAGTCGGGCGCGGACCTCCCCGAGCCGTGCGAGGTCGTGGCGGGCGACCGCGTCGGCGGTGTCGTCGGCGAGGGCCGCGAGCCAGGAGGGGCCGTCGGTGTCGGCGCCGATCCAGAGGGGGAGAACCCACGGCGATCGCTCCACGGGACGAGTCCCCGCGCGCATCTCCCGCACGGCGTCGGGGCGTTGGGCGACGGTGCGGAAGGCGGTCGCGACGCTGGTCGCGGGGCGCTGGCGGGTGGGGCGGACGGCGCGCGTGGGGCCGCCGCGCCAGTCGCTCACATCGAGGGGACGGAGCGACAGGAGACCGTCGAGCAGCGCGGCGCGGGCGAGGCCTTCGAGCCACGGGAGCTCGCGGGCGAGGGCGGCGACCACGGCGAGGGGGTCGTCGTCCTCGAGCACGAGCGCGCGGGTGACGTCGCCCGCGAGGACGGCCTCGTGCACGCGGGCCACGAGCGCTCCGTCCGGCACCGGCAGCGACACTCCGAGCGCGCGGGCGACGAGCGCGACGGCGACGTCAGCGGGCGTCGCGGTGCGAGACACCGGGGCGAGGAGGACGTCGAGGTCGGCGCGGGTCACGATGCCACCGCACGCGCGGAGCAGGTCGAGCGTGTCGGCCGCGTCGGCGTCGGGCGCGGGGTCGAGCGAACGCCAGCGCGTCGCGAGCTCCCAACGGGAAGCGTCGTCGAGGGCGGGGACCATCGCGCGCAGCAGCCGTCGGTGCGCCGAACGATCGGCGCCGGGAGGCACCGCGGTGAGGCGCGCGAGGTGGCTCGCCAGCGGCCGCAGCGCGTCGCGGTCGCTCACGGACGCGAACGCATCGGCCAGCAGCGTGACGATGTCGTCGCGCACCGCCACCGCGGCGTCGTCGAGGGCGCCGAGCAGCACCGCCGCGTCGCGACGCGCCAGCGGGAGCGCGCGGTCGCTCGGGAGCTCGCGGGCACGGCAGGCCGCGGCGAAGCGGGCGACGGCGGCGTGCGGGATGCCGCGGGTGATCCAGCGGTCGAGGTCGTCGGTGGGGGTGCGCACTGAGACCGCGGGGGCGTCGCCGAGGAGCGCGGCGAGGTCGTGGGCCGTCGCGTCGCGGAGGGCGACCGAGCCGTCGCGGAGCGCGCGCGTGAGCTCGCCGAACCACGGTGCGTCGTGGTGGGCCCGCGCGGCGCGGACCGAGAGGCGACCGTCGAGGGCCGCGAGGAGGAGCGCGCGTTCGTCGGCCGTGGCGGCGTCGAGCGCTGCCAGGAGTGGCGCGGTGGCGGCCGCGCCGAGGAGCGCGTCGAGCGAGGCCAGCAGCGACGCGCGGAGGCCGGGGTTGTCGTGGCGCCCCAACCAGCCGACGATGGGTCCCACGCTCGCCCGATCGCCGAGGACGCCGAGCGCCGACGCCGCGGCCTTCTTGACGTTCATGTTGGGGTGTTCGAGGAGGGCGGTGACGGCGCGGGCGGCGACGCGCGTCTTCTGCGCCAGGAGCCCTTCGAGCGCGGCGCGGGCCACCTCGATGTCGGGCGACGCGAGGGCCCGCACCAGGTGGAGCGTCACCGCCTCCCCACGCCCCTCCGTGAGCCCGCGAATCGCGGCGGTGCGGACGGCGACCGCGGGGGCGTGGATCCACGGGACGAGCGCGGGCGCCACGCGCACCGACGTGAGCGCGCCCAGCGTACGAACGATCGCCGCCCGCACCGTGTCCTGGTCCGTGCGACCGAGCTGGGCGAGGAGGAGCTCGGTGGCCACCGCGTCGTCGCTCGGATCGGTGACGAGGAAGCGCGGCCGCGCGTGACCCGCGGCACGGAGCCGTCGCGTCATCGCCGCGAGAGACTGACGCACCTCGGGGGCCACCACCGTCTCACGCTCGGGACGACGACCGGCGACGTGCATCGACACCACCTCGTGAAGGTGCGTCGTGAGGAGGGCGTCGAGGGCGGGGAGCTGGTTCGATGAGCCCTCGGCGAGCAGGGCGATGCGGGCGGCCGTGGGGAGGCGTCCCGACGACGGGGCGAGGGCGGCGAAGGGGGTGGGCGGCGGCGCGACCGCGTACCACGCGCGCACGGTCGCAAACCGCCGGAGCTCGGCCCGTTGCAGCAGGGCGTCGCGCCGCTCGGGGTCGTGGGCGACGAGGCGGTAGAGCGCCTCGGCGACGGCATCGGGCGCGGCCGCGGCCCACGGAGCGATGGAGACGTCGGCGTCGAGCCCTAGCCCGCGCGCGAGGGCCTCCACCGACGCGTCACCGCCGCACGCGATCACCGCGGGGAGGCACTCGGCGCCGAGCGTCGGGAGCCAGCGCAGGAGCACCGCCTCGCTCGACGGCCGGGCGCACCGCGCGAGCAGCGGGACGATCGCCGCGGCGACCCCTTCGTCCGTGGTCGAGGCCAGGAGACCCTCCACACGCTCGACGACCCGGTCGCCGTAGGCCGTCGGCGTGACGCGGCCGAGGGCGAGGGCGAGGGCGCCGAGGCCGGGCGCGCGCGAGTCGTCGGGGTCGCACGCGGCGAGGCGATCGAGGACGGCGTCGCGCAGCGTGTAGAGCGCCATCGCCCAGCGGTCGAGGTCGTCCCAGTCGCCCTGGGCGAGCACGTCGAGGAGGGCGTCGAGCGAGTCCTCCCGCACGAACACCCCACGCTGATGCAGGGCGAGCACGAAGCGCAGCAGCGCGGGGGCGATCCACGCGCCGCACGCGCAGGCCTCGGCGATCACCGCGCCCACCGAGGGCGGTGCGATGATCGTCGCGAGGGCGTCGAGCGACGCGGCGACGTGGAGCTCTCCCTTCGTTGCGAGAGCGCCGCGGAGGGGGCCTTCGAGGCGCCACGACGCCGCGCACGCGAGCGCAGCGTGGCGCGTGGCGTCGGCCCGGAGTCCGATGGGGACCAGCGATGGTCGCGCTCGGTTCGAGGCCCACGGCGCGGCGAGACGGTGGAGGGCCGCGGCGCGCAGCGAGAGGTCGGGATGCGCGGCGAGGGCGCAGAGGCGCTCGTGGACGGCGTCGAGCGGGAGGGTGGAGTTCGCGATGGCCTCGTCGAGGAGGCCGAGCGCGCGCGTCGGGCAAGCGGGCTCGGGGTGCCGCAGAAGCGCGTCGAGCAGGGGGAGGGGCGCGTCGAGGCGCGCGGTGGGGAGGGTCGCCACGGCGTGACGGAGCTCGGGGGACGGGGCGAGAGCGTCGAGGACGTCGGGCGTCGTGAGCAGCTCGGCGTGCCACCACGCGACGCGGGCCGCGGGCTCGGCGACGACGTCGCGCCACGCGGGCAGTGGGAGGCCCGCGCCGCGCGCGTCGAGGCGCACCCAGAGGCGCGCGACCGCCCGCTGGTGCTCTGGCGCGAGGCCGTGGAGCGCGCGGGGCAGGGCGCGGGCGTAGTCGTGCGTGTCGTCGCCGAGCGCATCGGCGTGGCGGGTGAGCGCGGCGAAGGCGGCGTGCGCCGGGCCGCCGCCGCGGGCGAGGGAGGCGGCGAGCACGTCGGGGCGCGCGATCGGCGAGGCGGCCGAGGGGGAGCGTTTCATGATGCCTGTGCGGGGAGAGGCGATGGCGACGAGGGCGGAGGGGCGACAGTGATACGGCGCGCGGGATGGGGGCGCAACCCTCACTGTATTCCACGCGGGCGCGGCGGTAGGATCGATGGCGATGCGTTGCAGGCACCTGCTGTTCGCCCTCTCCCTCTGGGGCTGCTCGACCTCGCCTGCGGCTTCACCGGATGCGTCGTCGCCCGACGTGAGCGAAATCCTCGATGTCTCGCTCGACCTCGCCCCGTCGCCTGACGTCGCTTCGCCCGACGTCGCTCCCCCGCCCGACGTCATTTCGCCCGACGTCGCCCCGCCCGACGCGCCGAGCGAAGCTGCTGTCGACGTCCCCACGGGCGCCTGCGGTCGGATGCCGCCGCGCACGGGGCAGTGGTACGAGACGGTGATGTCCGACGGGGTCGCGCGGCGCTTCTACGTGTCGGTCCCGTCCAACTACGACCCGACGCGGCGGTACCCGGTGGTCTTCGGCCTGCACGGTCGCGACTACGACGGCATCCGCATGCGCGCCTACCTCGCGCTCGAAGACCAGCGCCCCAACGACTGGGCCATCTTCGTGTACCCCGACGCGCTCCGCCGCGCCTGGAGCCCCACCTTCTCCGCCATCGGCTGGCAGAACGGCCCCGTCGCCTCGCGCACCAGCTCCTACGGCGGCGACGACGACCTGCGCTTCATCGACGCCGTCGTCGCGTGGACGCGCGCCAACCTCTGCGTCGACGACACCCGCTTCTTCGCCACCGGTCAGAGCTGGGGCGGCGACTTCTCCAACGTCGTCGGCTGCTTCCGCGGAACCACCTTCCGCGCCGTCGCCCCCGTCGCGGCCAACGGCGACTACTACCTCCCCACCGCCGCCATGGACATCGCCGCCCACCCCTGCGTGGGGAGCCCCGCGGTGTGGGCCTTCCACGGCGTCGCCGACCCCGGCTTCACGCTCGCCCTCGGCCAGCGCTACCGGGACTTCTGGGTGCGCCGCAACACGTGCGACGCCGCCGCCACCACCGCGCTCATGCCCGCGGGCGCGATGGCCGACGACACCTGCGTCGAGTACCAGGGGTGCGCTCAGCGGGTGCGTTGGTGCGCGTACAACGCGTCGTCTGGTCACCAGATCCCGCGGGCCTACTACCCCCGCGAGGTGGTGGCCTTCTTCCGCTCATTCTGACGCGCCCACCACCGCCCAGTCGGTGCCCGCGGGGAAGCGCCCCTCGGCCCGGTCGGCCTTGCCGCCGCCGCGCCCGCCATGCGCCGCCGCGGCCCGCTTGAACCACGCCCCGCAGTCGAAGCTCGACCCCTCCGGGCGCGCCACCGTGGCCACCAGCGCGTCGTCGACGCGCGACGCGAGCAGCGCCACCAGCCCGCGCCCCGTCACCGCCGACGCGAGCGTGCGCAGCGTGTCGAGGGGGACGCCCTCCAGCGCCGTCACCACCCGCCCTTCACCGCGCGCGATCGCCTCCGTCGCGAGGCCGTCGCCGAGCAGCGAGGCCCACTGCGCGCGGGTGGCGCCGTGGGCTTCGCGCGACGCGGTGAGCTCGGCGCGGAGCCGCTCGATCGCGCCCGCCGTCTCCAGGGGTTTGCTGCTGAACGAGCGCCCGATGGCCACCAGCGCCCGCGAGTGGGCGGTGAGCTCCGTCCACGCCAGGCGGCCGGCGAGGAAGGTGACGCGGACCTTGCCCTTGTAGCGCTCGATGCCCGTGACGGTGACGCCGACCACTTGGGCGGTGCGCGTGCAGTGGGTGCCGCCGCAGGGGGAGACGTCGAAGCCGCCGACGTCCACGACGCGGATGTTCTCGGTGACCTTGGGGGCGCGGCGCAGCGGGAGGGCGGCGAGCTCGTCCGGCGTGGGGAAGTACGCGCGGACGGCGCGATCATCGTCGACGACGGCGTTGACGAGGGCCTCGGCGCGCGCCACCGAGGCTTCGTCGACGGCGGCGAGGTGCAGGTCGATGGTGCACGCGGAGTTGCCGAGGCGCGACGACACCGTCTCGCCGCCAGCCTCGTCGAGCAGGGCCCGCGAGAGCATGTGCTGGCCCGTGTGGAGGGCCATGTGCTGCCGTCGGCGCCCGCGGTCGATGTGGCCCGTCAGCGTGGCGCCGGGCGGCGGGAGCGCGGCGCCGTCAGCGAGGAAGTGCCGCACGACGCCGTCGTCGTCCACCTGGACGTCGGTGACGGCGGCGTCGCCGAGCACACCGAAGTCGGCGAGCTGGCCGCCGGACTCGGGGTAGAAGGCCGACGCGTCGAGCACCACCGCGGGGCGGCCGTCGTGGAGCCCGGCGTCGAGGACGCGCGCGTCGAAGTCGAGGAGAAAGGGGTCGCCGTGGTCGAGACGTCGGGTGGGTGGGAGCATCGTCGCGTGCGGTGTATACACTCCCGCGCCATGCGAGTGCCGCTCTTCTCCGCCCTCCTCCTCCTCGCCGTGCAGGTCGGCGCCCAACCCACCGGCGGGTCGCGGATGGAGGCCATGGTGCGGGCCCGGCAGGGGGCGATGGCCCGGCAGCAGGGCGACGTCGACGAGGCCATCCGGCTCTACCAGGAGGCGGTGTCGATGGGGGCCGCCCCCAACGCGCTCCGCGAGCTCGCTCAGTGCCTCGAGACCCGCCAGCGCTGGCGCGAGTCCGCCGGCGCCTGGAACCGCTACGCCGCCCTCGCCACCCACGAGGCCGACCGCCGCGACGCCGCCGCCCACGCCGAGATGCTCCGCACGATGCTCACCACACTGCGGGTGCGCGTCGAGCCCGCCGTGGCCGCCCGCGTGTCGCGCGTGTGGATCGACCGCCAGCCCCCGCGCTGGTACGCCGCCGGCGGCGTGGAGCACGTCGCCGAAGGGGGGAGGCACCGGGTGCGGGTGGAGGCGCGGGGGTACGTGACGTGGGAGATGATGGTCCCCACGTCGTACGGGGAGGCGGTGACGGTGGTGGCGGTGATGGCGCCCGAAGGGGACGCGGGCTACAGGGACGCGAGGTAGGCGACGAGGTCGTCGAGCTGGGGGCTGGAGAGCTGCGAGGTGCGCCCGTGGGCGTCGCCGCCGCCGCAGCCGCGCTCGGTGAAGCGGTCGCGGAGCGTCGTCGCGCAGCCCGTGTGCATGAAGGGAGCGCGCGCCGCGAGGCCCACCAGCGGCGGCACCTGGAAGCGCCCGCCCGTCCCGACGTCCATCGTCTGGTTGTTCGTAAACTTCGACCCGCTGTGGCACGTCGCGCAGCCCACCTCCGTCGAGCGGAAGAGCGCCTCGCCGCGCCCCACGGCGTCGGTTGCGACGCGCGCCCGCGGCACCGTCGGCACCGTCTGGATCCAGCGCCCGACGGCCACCGACTGGGTCGGCGAGATGGCGCCGCCGCCCATGCGCGCGCTGAACACCGAGGTCATGAGGTGCCCCACGTCGCGCATGTCGCCGTCCCAATGGAAGGGCGCGGTGTCCATGATGCCGCCGCGGAGCGAGGGGGTCCGGCGTCGGCCGATGGTGTCGAAGCTCCACACGTGGCCGTCGTCGCCGCCCTCGGGGTGACACGACGCGCACGCGAGGCCCGAGGGCGTGGTGGCGTGGAAGACGTCGTGACCCGTGTCGCCCACCTCGTCGCGGTAGAGCGTGATGGTGCGGCCGCCCACGACCAGCGTCCCCGGCGCGCGCGTCTGCACGACCAGCCAGCCCGAGCGCGTGTACGCCGCCGCCACGGCTTGACCCGTCACGGGGATCACCCGCGACGGCATCTCGGGCGTGACGAGGACAGTGTTGCCTTGTTGACCGTCGAAGCGCCACTCCTGCACCTGCGGGACGCCCTGACCGTAGGCCCAGCCCGGCGAGACCAGGGCGACGCGCTGCGCCCCGTTGTCTTCGCGGACGGCCACGTCCACCGCGAGCCCGCCCATCATGAAGGCCGCTTCGAAGGGTACGCCCCCCTCCATGGGCGTGATGGTCACGTGCGGCATCACGGGCATCTCGGGGCTGCCCACCTGGCCGTAGCCGCTGCGGTTGCGCGGGGTCGGGGTGTTCGACGTGCCGAGGGTGATCGGCTGAATCACCTGCGACAGCGTGACGATCCCTCCCGCCATCGCGAACGAGCGCCACGCCGTTGAAGACGTTCCGCGTCCGCCGAGCGCTTGCGCGGGAGGGAGCGCCACGACGTCGCTCCCCTGCAAACGGTCGGTGACGCCGCTGCGGAAGTGCGTGACGTAGACGTTGCCCGCCACCACCGAGACATCGCGGAGGTCGCCCTCGATCTGGCGCCGCGCGGTGGCCTCGCCCTCCGCGGGGAGGTCGACGAGCTCGCCGCCCTCACAGGCCACCAGGAGCCGCGCACGGGCCGCGTCCCAGGTGAGCCCGCGCGGGGCCGGGCACACCGCCCGACGCGCCGTCACCGTGCCCGCCACGGGGTCGATGGTGGCCACCGCGCCCCCGCGACGGAGCGCGACGAAAACGTGACCGGCGCCGTCGGTGACCAGGCGACCGGGCTCGTCGCCGGCCTGCAGCGCCACCGAGCGCCCCTGGGTGCCGCCCACGGTGTCGGCGAGCCACACCACGTCGTGGTCGGGGTCGGAGGCCGCGGCGGTGCGGTCGTCGGGGAGGACGAGCAACGTGCCGCCCGAGAGCGGCGGCGGCGTGCGGGCGGCCGTGCGGGCGGAGAAGTGAGGCGCCGGGACGCGTCGACCGAAGTCGGGGCCGAGGTCGCCGGGGTCGGGCTCGATGCACCCCGCGACGGCGAGCGACAGACACACACCGGAGAGCCAGACGCGCTTCACCATGGCCACACTTCCTCCTCCGCCACAGGGCACAACACCCGAGCGGGTGCGACGAGACACTGCAAGCGGGTGGCCAACCGGCGCCACCACCACCCATCACGAGATTCTACAAGATCTCCATAGCGCACACGAGTCCCCCCGTGCCGATCTGGCCCGGTGGTGCGTGACGCGGCGGCACTGGGGCCTTCGCCGGGAATCGGAGTGGGGCTTCGGCGCGACGAGAAGCTACGCCCGATCGCTTCCGCGCTACGGTCCGTCATCCGTCGCTGCGGGCCGTAGGGTCGCCCCCAACGAAGCGGCGTACATCGACTCGACGTCTCGTTCGAAAGCGCCCGACTGGCCCCGGCGACGGATGACGGACCGTCGCGCGGAAGCGATCGGGCGTAGCTTCTCGTCGCGCCGAAGCCCCACTCCGGGGCCCCGAGCCTTCACCGCGCCCTTGCCAGCCCATCGCCTCCGATGGCATCTAACGCGCCCGCATGTACCACCCCGACGACCACGCCGCGCCGCCTTGCCCCTACTGCGACGCCGCGCGGACGTCCCTGACCTGCACGTGCCTCGGCTGCGTCGACCTCACCTACTCGTGCGGATGCGACCGCGGCGTCGACGAGCTCATGGCCACCGAAGGGCTCTGCGCGCAGTGCGTCGCCGCGGGCTGCAACGCCACCCTCGCGGACTTTGTCCGCTGCCGCCGGCTCACGTCCGCGGGAGGTTGATCTTCGGCAGGCTGGGGTGGCGCCGGTACAGCAGCAGCGTGCGCCCGATCACCTGCGCGACTTCGGCCTTGAGCGACTCGGCGAGCGCCTCGGCGGCCTCGTAGCGGTCGTGCGGGGTCTCGGGGTTGAGCTTCACCTTCACCAGCTCGTGGTCGGTGAGGGCCTGATCGATGGCCTTCGCCAGCGCCTCGGTGACCCCCTCCTTGCCGATGTGGACCACGGGGTTGAGGTGGTGCCCGAGGGCGCGGAGGTGGTGGGACTGCTTGCCGGTGAGTGCCATACGCCCGACCGTTGCTACCGCGTCCGATGCTCCCCCGTCCAGCGTCGCGATCGCTTCTGGGAGGGGATACCATCGCGCCCGATGCGCCGCCCCCTCGCGTTTGTGTTCTCCCTGGTCGCCTGCACCCCCGAAGCGCCGCCGCCGCGCCGAGTGATCGCGCCGCCGCCGCTGTCGTTTCGCGCGGCGGACGAGCTCGTCGTCGACGTCGCGGCCAACGGCGACGCGCTCGTCGGCCGCCCCCTGCCCGTCCCCGAGAACAGCGACGCTGACCGCACCCTCACGGTCCGCTGGCTCTCCCGGGCAGGCGCGCGGCCCTGGCGCCTCCGCGACGCGCCCGTGATCGACGTCCGCTTCGTGCCCCGCTCCGCGGCGCTGCTCGTGCTGACGACGGCGCACACCCTCGTGCGCCTCGACGCGCCCGCCGCCGCCCCCGTGGTGCTTGACCGAGACGTCCACGGCCCGCTCAGCCTCGACGCGACGGGGCGACGGGTGGTGTACACGCGCGGCGATCCTCCCGCGTTGGAGGTGGTGCGCGCGGAGATTGCGACCGGCGTGGCGACGGCGCTCGCGCCCGGGCTCGCCCCCGCGTGGTGCCCCGCCCTCTCGCCTGATGGGAGCGAGGTGCTGGTGGTCGCTTCGCCCGAGGGGACGCCCTCCTTCTACCGCCTCCGCGACGGCGCCCCGCCCGCCCGCTGGAACCTCCCTTCCGACACGCCCCTCCCGACGGGCCCGACGGCGCCCGTGATCTTCGGCGACGCGGTGGTCTACGAGTCCGACGGCGCCCTCCGCACGCTGGGCCTCGACGGCACCCTGCGCGGCTCGCTCGCGGGCGTCGGTCTGCCCGTTCACGTCCCCGGCGCGCCGACGCTCCTCACGCAGGACGCGCAGCGCCGCGTCACGCTCGCGGCCCCGCGCGACCTGGAGGTGACGCGATGACCCGCCGTGCTTCGTGGCTCGCCGCCGCCCTCTTCGCGAGCACGACTGCGAGCGCGCAGGTGCGTCACCGCCGCCCCTTCGCCGCGTCGATCAGCGTCAACTACCACTTCGACAACAACACCGGCGGCGGCTGCCGCGACTACAACTGCGGCTCGCGCTGCTACGACGGGCACTCGGGGACGGACTTCGGCATCCCCGTCGGCACGGCCGTCCTCGCGGGGGCGGATGGCGTCGTGGTCGCCACCAACAACGGCTGCGCCAACACGGGCTACGTGGGCAACCCCTGCGGCGGCCGCTGCGGCAACTACGTGCAGCTCGAGCACGCGGACGGTTCACGCTCCATCTACTGCCACATGCAGCTCAACTCGCTCGCCGTGTCGCGCGGGCAGCGCGTGCGGTGCGGGCAGCAGATCGGCCGCTCCGCGAGCTCGGGCAGCTCCTCGGGTCCGCACCTCCATTTCGGGTGGAAGCGCTCGGCCACCGCGGCCTCCATCGACTCGTACCGGGGGCGCTGCACCACGTCGCCCGGCGCCTGGGTCGACCCGCGCAGCTACCCCCTGAGCCCGAACGACCGCTGCGCCTGCGTCCCGTCTCCAGAGGTGTGCAACAACCGCGACGACGACTGCGACGGGCGCGTCGACGACGGCCTCTCCCGCGACTGCTACACCGGCCCCGCGGGCACCTCGGGCCGCGGCGTCTGTCGCGCGGGCACACAGGTCTGCACCGCAGGGGAGTGGCGGGCGTGCACGGGGCAGACGCTCCCGCGCGCCGAGGCGTGCAACCGGGCCGACGACGACTGCGACGGCCGCGTGGACGACGGCGTGTGCCTCGACGCCGCGACGCGCCCCGACGCGACCGCGGACGTAGCCGCCGACCGGGCGGTCGACGTGGCGCGCGACGCGGCGCCCGATGCGACGGAGGACGCGGCGGAGGATGTCGAAGACGACGCTGCGGAGGACGTGGCCGACGACGCGGCGAAGGACGTGGGGGAAGACGCGGAGTTCGAAGACGTGGGCCCGAAGATCGACGGCGACGACGTCTCCCCTGACCGGGAAGACACGCTCGAAGGCGGCTGCGGATGCCGCGCGGAGCGGGTGAGCATGCAACGGCCGTGGGCGGCGCTCGCGTTCGCGGCGTTGATGCTACTGCGGCGGAGGCGCTACTCCCGCGGCGAGATGCCGTAGAGGGGTTGCACGCCACCGTTGTCCGGCGGACCCGGCGCGGGGGTCACCATGCGGGGCGGCGCTCCGTACGCGGCCACCGGCGCCCCGGCGTCGAAGCGAGGCGCCGGCGCGCCGTACTCCGCCACCACCGCGCCAGCATCGTCCGGCCCTGCGCCCGCGTCCTCCACGGGAACCACGCGCGGCGGCGGAATGGCGACAGTGGTGCCGATGGGGCCCTGCACGACGCCACCGCCGCTCGACGTCGCGGGGGCAGTCGTCGTGGCGGGCGCCTCACGCGCGCAGGCCGCGCCGAGGACGGCGGTCGCGAGCGCGGCGATGGCTGAGCGGGAGAGGCGCCCAGTCGGGTCGGGGGCGACGTGCGCGGCGAAGTCCGTCGGGAGCGCGGCGGCGCAGAAGGGGCACGCAGACTCCCGCACGCGGACGTGACGCGCGCAGGCGGGGCAGGGGGCCATCGGCTGGTACATGTCCCTTGAATACCAGAAGCTCCGCGCGCGCTTGGAGGCTATCGTCGCGCCCCCAATGCCCATCGCCGACATCACGCTCATCGGGGCCTCGGAGCCGGAGACCGCGGGCCTCGCGCGCCGCCTCGCCGACGCCCTCTCGCTCGCGCTCGAAGCCCCCGCGGGCACCACCTGGGTTCGTCTCCACCGCGTCGCCGCCGACGACTACGCGGAGGATGGCGGCGCGGCCGATGGGGTGCAGCCCGTGTTCGTCGACCTGCTGCGCCGCGCTTGGCCCGACGACGACGACGCGCGCGCCCGCTCGCTCCGCGCTGTGGCTGAGGCGGTGGCGCGCGTGTGCGAACGCCCCGTCGCCAACGTCCACGTGCTCGCCGAGCTGCCCGCCGCGGGGCGCATGGCCTTCGGCGGCGAGCGTGTGGCGTCGCTCGCGCGGGGGAAGGCGACGACGGGTGCGAAGTGGGAGGCCATCGTCGGGTACAGCCGGGCCGTTCGCGTAGGGGAACTCGTGTTCGTGACGGGCACGACCGCGTTGCTCCCGGACGGCGGGCACGTCGACGCCGACGACGCGTACGGGCAGGCGCGTCAGTGCTTCGCCAACATGGCGCGGGCGCTCGCGCAGCTCGGGGTGGGCTTCGAACACGTGGTGCGGACGCGGATGTTCGTGACGGACATCGCCCGCGACTGGGAGGCCATCGGGAAGGCGCACGCGGAGGTGTTCGGCGCGGTGCGTCCGGCGACGACGATGGTGGAGGTGCGGGCGCTCATCGAGCCGTGGATGCGCGTGGAGATCGAGGCCGACGCGGTGGTGGGCTGAATGGAAGGGAAGCGGCAGGTCTCTCGGCAGCACGACCTCTTCGGGCCGTCGGCGATGGCGCTGTTCGTAGGCTCGATCGCGGCCTCGTGCGCGCTCGCGACCTGGTTCCCGTTGATGGCGCTCGCGGTGCCATTCGTCCCGATCGCGCTGTGGCTCTGGTGGGCTTTTGCCCACGTGGGCTCGGGGGACGTGCGCGTCGACGGCGACGAGCTCGTCTACACGTTGAATGGCAAGGAGCGGCGCGTCGCCCTCGCGCGGATCGACTCGGCGTGGCGCGGGACGATCGTCGCACCGCACGTCGACGCGACGCGGGGGCGGGTGCCCATCCCGGAGGAGGTGCTGGCGGTGGTCGTGCAACTCCGCGACCGGTCCGTGCTGCGCTTCGCGGTGCGCGACGAGGCGGAGGCGACGTCGCTGCTGCAGTCGATGGGGCGCGACCCGAGCACGTTCCGCGCGTCGTTCATGGGCCGACGGGTCTTCCACAGCCTGCTGTTCTGGTTGGCCGGGGTACCCGTCGCCCTCGCAGTGACGGCGCTCGTCGTCCGCACCCTCGCCGCTTTCACCTGGGCGCACACGCCGCCCTTCGCTCTGGGGCTCTTCGCCGTCGTCGCGCTCGCGCTCCGCGCGGTGATGCGGCCCCGCCTCGACGTCGAAGTCGGCACCAACGGACTCCTCGACCGCTCGCGGGCCTTCGGGCGCTTCCTCCCGTGGTCGGAGGTCGCCGCTGTGAAGCTCGGCGACGGGGCTGTGCTGTTCGAACTTCGCGACGGCACGCGCCGCCGCCTCTGGTGCAACCCCGACGACCCCACCGTGCTCCCAGCAGCCTTCGCGCGCATCGCAGAGGCCTTCGCGGCGTGGCGGCAGTCCGCGCAGAACCGCGACCCGCTCACCGTCCTCGACCGCAATGGTCGCACCATCGCGCGGTGGCGCGCCGACCTCGCAGCGCTGGTCGGTCACGCGGCGGGCTACCGCGTGCAAGTGATCGACCGGGCGCGCCTCGAAGCCGTCTTCGCCGACCCCGCGACCCCGCTGGAGCGACGCGTCGGCGCCATGCTGGCCCTGGCCCACGACGACCCCGCCGCCACCCCTACGCGCGTCCGCGTCGTCGCGGAGGGCAACGCCGACCCGCTGGAGCGCGACCTCCTCCTCCGCCTCGCCGACGGGACCGCCGCCGACGACGCCCTCGAGGCCGCCCTGCAAGCGCGCAGAGCGCCGGAAATTAAGCATGTCGTGCGCTTCCGCGATACGAAGCCGCCATGACGGCCCCATCGGCTCGCGCGCGGACGGTGATCGCGCTCCTCTGCGCCCTCATGGCTGCGCTCCTCGCGGCCCCCGCGGCGCGCGCCCAGCAGGCGCCTGAGCCCATCCCCGACGAGGTCGTCCTCGGCTTCAACCCGGCCGAGAACGCGCAGACCCTCCAGCGCTCCGCCGACGAGCTCGCCCGCGCCCTCTCCGAGCGCATCCACCTCCCGGTGCGGGCCACGGTCACCCTCGACTACACCACCCTGGTCGAGTCGATGCGCTCGGGGCACGTGCACTTCGGCTGGCTCACGCCCTCGCCGCTCGTCCTCGCGGAGCGCCTCTTCGGCGTGCGCGTGCTCCTTACGCAGGTGCGCCGGGGCCAGCCCACCTACTTCTCCGCCTTCGTCGTGCGCGACGACTCGCGCTTCCGCACGCTCGAAGACCTCCGCGGCGCCTCGGTGGCCTGGGTCGACCCCACCAGCACCAGCGGGTACGTCATCCCGCGCTACCTCATCGTGCAGCGGGGCTTCGACCCCTCGCGCTTCTTCTCGCGCCAGGTGTTCGCCGGGCAGCACGACGCGTCGGTCATCGCGGTGCAGCAGGGGCAGGTCGACGTCGCCGCGGTGTGGGCCGACCCCCCCGACGAGCACACCGGCGCCTGGACGCGCTACCTCGCCCATCGCCCGGGGCCCCGCCTGCGCGCCCTCGTGTACTCGCCGCCCGTCCCCAGCGACGCCATCGCCACCACCGAGGACTTCGCGCGGACGCACCCGCTCCTCACGCGCAACGTCGCGGCCTCGCTCGTCGCGATCGGGCAGAGCACCGAAGGGCGCCACATCCTGGAGCGGCTCAACCACACCGACGGCTTCGTCGCCGCCAACCCCGCCGCCTACGACGTCGTGCGCCGCGCGTTTCGCGCCACCCGCGACGAGCAGCAGCGCGGCCGCGGCGCGCGCTTCGAACACCCCGAGCAGGTGGCGATCTTCGCGGCCCTCCTCCTCGCCATCGTCGCGCTCGGCGCGGGGGCGCTGCGGCGCTTCCCGAAGGCGCAGCGGGCGGCGGCGTGGGGGCTGCTGGCCTTCGCGCTCGCCTGGGGAGCCCACGCGGCGAGGCTCCCCGCGGGCGACTTCATGAAGGGCTGGGGCTACATCGGGAGCTTCGTGCGGGGGATGTTCCCGCCCGACAAGAGCGTGGCCGCGGAGGTGTTGGAGGCGACCATC
Organism: Polyangiales bacterium; assembly: GCA_044375895.1. GTDB lineage: Bacteria > Myxococcota_A > Polyangia > Polyangiales > CAISKJ01. Next base: position 59,070 of record JBILLV010000010.1, read on the forward strand.
CTCACGATTCGCCTGGCGCTCGTGGGGACGGCGGCGGGCGTGCCCTTCGCCCTCGCGCTCGGCCTCCTCGCCGCGGAGAACGTCAACCCCGTCGGCTGGCTCCGCCGCGCCGCCCGCTTCGCCGCCAACCTCAACCGCTCCATCGACCTGCTCATCGTCGGGCTCATCCTCGTGAGCGCGTACGGGCCCGGCGCCTTCCCCGGCGTCGGGGCCCTCGCCATTCACACGGTGGGCTCGCTGGGCAAGCAGTTCTACGAGACGCTCGAGACGATGGACCCGGGGCCCGTCGAGGCGATGTGGAGCGTCGGGTCGACCCGCACGCAGGCCATCCGCTGGGGGATCTGGCCGCAGTTTACCCCGCACTTCGTGTCGCTGTCGCTCTTCCGCTTCGAGCTCAACGTGCGCGGCGCGGTGGTGCTCGGGCTCGTGGGGGCGCAGGGCATCGGCTTCCTCCTCCAGACGTACATGCGCGGGGCGGAGTACGGGAAGGTCACCGTGGTGATCGTCGCGATCGTGGCGCTGGTGATGGTGCTCGACGCGGTGTCATCGCGGCTGCGGCGCGACACCCGGTAGAGGCTCGCTGCGCTACCCGCGAGCCGCGTCCGACGAGAGGGACACGACGAGCGCGGCGAGCGTCGGGTGATCCCTGCGGCGGGCGGCGGCGGCGGCGATCAGGTGGGCCGTACGCCCGCGCGACTCGCACCAGCGCAGCAGTTCGAAGACGACGTCGAGCAGGGGACCCGGCGCCGCGACGTGGGCGAGCGGCGTGCGGAGCTCGGCGTCGGTCAATTGATCGAGCTCCGCGTACGAGGGAAAGGCCGCCGCGAGGGCGTCGCGGACCTTCTCCCGACCCGGCCCGTCGAGGCGAGAACAGCCGCGCTCGAGGCGAACTGCGAGGACGGTGGGGTCCGCGCGCCGCGGCGGAATCGACGGGGCGGGGCGCGCGTAGAGCGCCGTCGGCGGCAGCGCCGGGGCCAGGATCGGGCGCAGCGCGAGCGCGCCGAGCACGACCGCGGCGGTGCTGCCCGCGCCACCGAGCGACGGCGAGAGTTCGAAGCGCGCCGAGCCGAGGGCGAGCGCCAGGGTCGTGAGGGCGGAAGTGAGCGCGACGCCGAGGCGGAGGCGGTGCTCGGTCGGCGGGCGATCCTTCACGGTGAGCACGAGGTCGGCCTCGCCGAGCACCTCGTCGACGCCCTCCACCGAGCGCGCGAGCACCCGCAGCACGAGGACGTGGCGCCCCGGGGCCGTGTCGCCGTCGACCACGCCGCGCAGGGTGAGCTTCATCCGCTCGCCGTTCCACACGTGCGAGGCGACCGCGCCCCAGGAGACGCCCGCGCCATCCACCGCGCCCGTGAGCGCCTCCCCCGCGCGGAGATCACGGCGCAGCGCCACTCCCTCGACGCGCTCGGCCGGATTACCCGCCGCCCCGATCGCAGCGCGCGCCGCGCCATCGATGGCGTCGAGGTCGTCGCGTCGCGGGACGATGTGCAGGTGAAGTGTGAACGACACCCGTCGCAGCACCCAGGCGGGGCGGTAGGCCGTAAACCACGGACGATCGAGCTCGGTGGTCGGGCGCGCGGCCAGCACGGGGACCGGAGGCTCCGGGGCGCCGACCGTGGGTCCGGGCTGCACGGTCGTATGGACGCGGCCCGTGTTCTCACTCTCCCAGGCGATCGGCACGTTGGGCGGCGAGGCCATGGGCTGGGAGAGGGGCCCACCCATCACGTGAACCTCCGCCTGTCGGCGTCGGCCCTCATCGAGCAGCGCCGCGGCCTCCCGGACGCTCGGAACCTCGGGGAAGGAGGCGAACAACGCCTGCGCCAGCGCGTCGAGACGATCGTGGCGCCGGGCCCACGCGACGACCGCATCGGCACGCTCCAGCGGCATCATCGCGGTCGTGATGTCGGCCAGCGGGACGCCGAGCGTCGCAACGACGAGCGCGGTGACGTCGCTGCCACCTTGCAGCACGTTCGCCATCGCCCAGAAGACCGCCTCTTCTGCTCGGGTGCGCACGTCCGCGACTGTATCAGGAAACCCACGCGCCTCACGGTCGAGAACCGAACCGTGAGGCGGCGACCTGGCGGGTGCTTTGTGGTGGGTGACGGGGCGAGAGTCAGCGATCAGATGCCGAGCACTTCGGTCGCCCACGCGGCGCCGAACACCCGCCGCGCAAACGCGCGCATCGCCTCGGCGTCGGGGTTGGTCTGCAGCCCGCGGTACATCGCGTCCTGCCGATCCCAGCGGAACGACTCGGTCACGGCGCCCGCGCGGTACAGCTCCATCGCGCGCCGCGCGTTCCAGGCCACGAAGGCGCGAAACTGCGTGTGGTCGCGGAAGTAGCCCGGGTCCCGCGCCTCGACGGCCATCGCCGTGGCGAGCGCGTAGATGGTGAACTCCAGCGTCCCCGCGACGCCGTCGCGCCAGCCGTAGCGCCACTGGCCCGCGCGCTGGAGGTTGAGGCCCACCTCACTGCCGTTGGTGTAGGCGACCCACTCGTCGAAGATGTAGAGGGGACGGTCGTCCCAGTCCGCGGCGCCCGTGATGTACATCGCGTAGCGCGACCCGCGGAGGCTCGCCGGCACGTACGCCGCGATCGCCGACTTGCGCATGTTGGGCTCGACGATGATCGCGACCCGGTCGTTCATGCAGTAGAAGCCGTTGGCGCGACGCCCGGTGCTGTTGAGGTTGTTGCGCGCGTGCGAGTTGATGCCGTGCGTCGTCTCGTGGCCGTACGTGATCAGGTCGGAGTCGGCGTACGTGTTGCCGTACGACGCGGGCAGGTGATTGATGATGTCCGTGAGGCTCGTCCCCCACGAGGCGTTGCTGCGCGACTGCTGCGCGCGCCAGCTCACCCACACCACGTCACCCGGCGGCCGGAGCATCGGGTCGGTCATGCCCGGCGGCGGGGGCGGGGGCGGCGGGGGCGGCGGGGGCGGCGGGGGCGGCACGCCCGCATCGGGGGTGGGCGGCGGGGGCGGCGGGGGCGGCGGCGGCGGCGGGGCCGGCGGCGTCGTCCCGATGCAGACGTGATCGTAGGGGATCGGTCGCGACTCGCACGAGGACGCGCAAGGACGCGCCCACAGCTGACCGCTGCGGCAGGTCACCAGCTCCCGGTTGTTGCGGCACAGCCAGTTGGACCAGTTGGCCGGCGAGCAGCCCTCACCCGTGTTGATTCCCATGGAGCCCGCAGGCGGCGGCGGGGGCGGCGGGGGCGGCGGCGGCGTCGGCGAGGTCGAACGACAGTAGTCGTCGACGCCCGGCGGCTGCGACACGCACTGCGTCGCGCAGGTGTCCCGCTGCAGCGCGCCCGAGACGCAGCGGACGCGAGTGCGCGCGTCGATGCACGACCAGATCGTCCAGCCGGTGTAGGGGCCGCAGGGCTCGCCGCTCGGTGCCGTCGCCCGGCAGTAGTCGTCGACGCCGGCGGGCTGGCTCACGCACCCGTTGGCGCAGGTCTCACGCTGGACCGCGCCCGAGATGCAGCGGACACGGGTGCGCGCGTCGATGCACGACCAGATCGTCCAGCCCTCATAGTCACCGCACCCGCTTGGAGTCGGCGGCGGCGGGGGCGGCGTCCCAGGACCCGGCGGGGGCGGCGGGGGCGGGGGAGGGGGCGGCGGCGGGGGCGGCGTCCCGTCCTCCGCGGTGCGCGGCGGCGCCGAACCCCAGGCCGCGATCTGCTCCACGATGCGGCTGTAGTTGATGGGGATGTCACCGAAGATGTCGCGGCCTGTGGCGTCGACGATGTAGGCGCTGTTGACGCGCGCGACCGCGCCCTGCGCGTCCCAGAACACCGGGCCGCCCGAGTCGCCCGGGCACAGGCGTGAGGTCTGCTGCCCCTGGGCGAACACGAACTTCCGCTTCTGACCGCTCCCGATCGACGTGTTGCGTCGCGTGCACCCGTAGCCGAACAGGGTCACGGGCTCACCGCCGTTGGGGTGACGCCGCGTGATGGCCGCGGGGCGCGCGACGCTCTCCGGCACCGGGACCGACAGGTGGACAAGCGCCACGTCCATGGAATCGTTGCGGCCGAAGCTGCGGTAGAGGTCGATCGCGAAGCGCTGCTGCTCCTGATCGGAGGCCGCGTGCACGACGAAGCGCCCGTAGGCCCCCGGGCGCGACGTGGTGCCGAAGTTGACGCAGTGAGCCGCCGTGACGGCCACCTGCGGGGTGATCAGCGTCGCGGTGCACATCCCGCCGCCGACGTAGATCGTGCCAACCTCCGGACGCTCCCAGGTGATGGCGCCATCGACGACGCCAGAGCCGGTCTGCATCAGGCTCTGATCTGCCGCGCAGCCCGACGAGACGAGGGCGGCGCAGACGGCGGTCCAGCGGGTGAGGGGGTGATTGCGGGTGGTGCGCTTCATGGGTCGGGGGTGCTCCGATGAGTGAACTCAGGGCTCAGCGAGGATGGCATCCACGGTCGAGCGGATGCGAGAGATGCGCGGCGCGGCCTCGGCGAGGCGCAGGCGACCGCGCCGGTCGATGATCGCCACGAAGGGGTACGCCGTGACACGGACGCTGCGGTTGATGGTGTTGCCGGGGTCGGCCACCATGCGCGACGTGAGGCCGAAGCGCGTCTGCCAGCGCAGCGCGAAGTCCACCGTCGCGGGGCTGCGATCGGAGTTCTCCGTGAGCAGCGAGACCACGCGAAGACCGCGCGACGCGTAGGGCGCGGTGATCTGCGACTGAATCTGCGGCGCCTCCATCTGGCACGCCCCGCACCACCCGGTGCCCACCACGATGAGGGTCGCGCGGGCGTTGCAGTACTCGCTCCCGTAGAAGTCGTAGGGAGCGCGGGTCTCGCACGACGTGGCGCGCGGCGCCGTGAAGTTGCACGCGCCAGGCGAGGTGCAGAAGCCCGTGGTGGGCGTCGTTGCGATGCACATCGGCGCAGGGGGCGGCGGAGGAGGCGGCGGCGGCGGCGGCGGAGGCACGCCCGCATCCGGCGCAGGGGGCGGCGGCGGGGGGGGGGGGGGGGGGGGGGGGGGGGGGGGGGGGCGGGGGGGGGCGGGGCGCGGGGGGGCGGGGGGCGCGGGGGCGGCGGCGGCGGCGGAACTGCACCGGAGCAGTCCTCGGGGTTCCACGACCACTGGCCGGCGGGGCAGTCGTTGGTGGACGGGCCGATGGAGTTGCCCGTCTGGCAGCGGTTGGTGGCGCGGCAGAAGCCACACCCCGACCGCGGGGTGCAGGTGCCGCAGGTGGTGGCGGTGCTGCACGCGTCGGAGGGCGGCGGCGCCGGGGTGCCCGAGCAGTCCGACGGGAGCCACGACCAGTCCGAGTACGCGCAGGCCCGGTTGACGGGGCCGTTCTGCGTGCCGACGTAGCAGCGGCCAGTGCTGCGACAGAAGCCGCAGTTGTTCTGCGAGGTGCAGCCGCCGCAGGTGGTGGCGCTGGTGCACGCGTCCGCGGGGGGAGCGCCCGCCGTCGCGCAGTAGTCGTTGACGCCCACCGGCTGCACCACGCAGGTCGTGGCGCAGGTCTCACGCTGGAGCGCGCCCGAGAGGCACCGGACGCGCGTGCGTGAGTCGATGCACGACCAGATCGTCCACCCGGCGTAGCGGCCGCAGGGCTCGGTCGAGGGAGGAGCGGCGCCGCGGCAGTAGTCGTCCACGCCCACCGGCTGGCTCACGCAGCCGCTGGCGCAGGTCTCGCGCTGGAGCGCGTTGGCGATGCAGCGCACGCGGGTGTTCGCGTCGATGCACGACCAGATGTTCCAGCCCGCGTAGCGACCACAGGGCTCCGCTGCGGGCGGCGGCGGAGGCGGCGGCGGCGGAGGCGGCGGAGGCGGAGGCGGAGGCGGGGGTGCGGCGACATCGCGAGGGGCTGCGCTGTCGACCGTCGCGGCGTCACGCGGGGCCGTGGTCGGGGCGTCGCTGCGCACGGCCGCGTCGACGCCACCATCGACGCCCTCCACGCGCCAGTTGGGCGGCGGCAGCGGCGGCTTCGCGGGCGTCGGGGACGGCGACGGCGACGGCGTGGGCTCGGGCGGGGCGCCCGTCGGCGGACGCGTGAAGGGGTCGTCGTAGAAGGGCTCCTGCGGCGGAGGCGACGACATGCACGCCGAGAGCAGCGCGCAGCACGTCAGGGCGAGGGACCTGCGAGCGTTCATGGCGTCATCACCCGATAGCCGACCACACCGAAGGCACGGATCCCGCCGTCCGCGGAGATCGTGCGCCCGTCACTCGACACGCGACCGACGCCCACGCGGTCGAGCACGCCCACCGCCGGGCGGCCGAGGCTCGCGTGGTTGCCGACCGCGACGATGTCCACCAGCGCCCCGGCGCGGAGCCCCGACACGTTGGGGAAGGTCACCGCCGCGGGCGCCGAGAGGACGGCCTCCGCCGGGTGGATGGAGTACATCACCGCGGGCATCCGACCCCCGTAGGGCGGGAGCTTCGTGAGGGGCACGCGCATCACCCGCACGGCCTCCTCGGGGGCGGTCACCGGGTACTCGATGGTGTTGGGCTGGATGCGCAGCGAGAAGCCGAGTCCGTCGACGAGGTTCATCGGCGCCGTCGCCGCCATCGGGGCCGGCGCGTAGCCCTGACCCGTGTACGAGCCGACGTAGAGCGGCTGCTCGATGCGGACGACGCCCATCCGCGGCTCGTTGCCCGCGTTGAAGTCGAAGTAGATGTCCGTCTGGCGCCCGAGGCCGTCGAAGCTCAACGCCGCGCCGTGGGCGTACTCCGTCGTGCCCGTGAAGCAGCGGTTGATGTTCACCTCGAAGCGCCCGTCGGCCCCCGACACCCCCGGGATGCACACCGACCCGCACACGGTGACGTTGCCGCCGGCGACGGCCCGACCCTCGAAGTCGAGCAGGCGACCGCGCACCCGACCCATGAAGTACTCCCCGACCCCGCAGCTCGTGGGCATCGTCGGGGGCTCGATCACGATCGCGGGACCCGTGCGCGGCGTCGTGGAGGGCGGCGTCGTCGGGGTCCGGGCGTCACCCGCATCGGCGCGCCCGCCGTCCATGACGAGCTCGACGTCGTATGGATCCGCCGCGCACGCGCTGAGCGCCGCGCCCAGGACGAGCGTCGGCGGAGAGAGTCGACGGGCCAGCGCCCGAAGCTCCCGGTGTTGCAACCCGGTGGCTCCCATTGGTTTGATCCCACCACTGCATGTTCGATGCCGAGACCGCGCTAACCGATCGGTAGGGAAACTGCCGGTGGATGGGAGTTCGATCTCCCAGGAAACCCCACCCAGATGAACACTCCTGTGACCATCTGGTAGGTAGTCTGTCCACCTGTGGCCCCTGTGGGTGCGCGGAGGTGGCTGGATGTAGGCGGCAGGGAATCCCGCGCAATGTGGCGTATGGGGCGGTGGGGAGGGGCTGCGTCGCGGGGCGGAGCTCTCCCTTCCGATTGGTAGGGCGGGGGTGTGGTGCGGATGGGGGTGGCTTCCACCCGGTGCGCCGTGGTTTAGACTCCGCCGCCCGCGAGCGATCACGCGTGCGGGCGAAACGGAGCGAGTTCGGGTGAGCGAGACGGGAAGCTACAAGTACGACGCGGCCTTCTTCGACCACGCGACGCAGGGGTCGTTGGCCTCGGCGCGGAAGGTGTCGGAGGCGGTTCGGCGCGTCCTCCCGGTGGGGAGCGTGCTCGACGTGGGCTGCGCGCAGGGCGTGTGGCTGAGCGTGTGGCGCGACGGCGGCTCGGAGGTGGCGGGGGTCGACGGCGATTACGTCGACCGCGCGCGGATGCTCATCGACCCGACCCATTTCGTCGCCCACGACCTCACGACGTCGTTCTCCCTCGGGCGCCGCTTCGACCTCGCGCAGAGCCTCGAGGTGGCCGAGCACCTCCCGGCCTCGCGGGCCTCGGGCTTCGTCGACGACCTCACGCGCCACGCCGACGCCGTGCTCTTCTCCGCGGCGCCGCCGGGGCAGGGGGGCGAGCACCACATCAACGAGCAGCCCTACGAGTACTGGCGCGACCTCTTCGCGGCGCGGGGCTACGCGCTCTTCGACTGCCTGCGCCCGCTCGTCCGCGACGACCCCGCGGTGTCGCCGTGGTACCGCCACAACCTCTTCCTCTACCTGAAGGAGAGCGTCGCCGCGGGAGCGCCCGACTACGTGCGGCTGTTTCGCGTGCCGGAGGGTGCGCCCATCGTGGACGTGTCGCCGCTGACGTACCAGGCGCGCAAGGCCGTGGTGAAGCGGCTGCCGTACTGGGCGTCGCAGGCGCTGGCGAAGGCCAAGGCGCGGGTGATGCCCGGGATGGGGTGACGGAGCTCCGCCGAGGCCCGCTCGCTCCCCGGGCAAACGCCGTCGCGCGCTTGGCAGTGTGCCCGCGCGCTCTGCCACGATCGCTCGCATGTGCGGTCGCGTCACCAACCACCAGGAGCTCGACGCCAACGCCCGCGACTTCGACGCCGAAGTGGAGCCGCTGACGGTGTGGTCGCCGTCGTACAACATCGCCCCGACACAACCGCTCCCCGTGCTGGGTCTGCGCGAGGGTCGCCGCGTGGTGCGCACGCTCCGCTGGGGCCTCATCGCCTCGTGGTCGAAGGACCGCGACATGGCGGCCCGCTGCATCAACGCCCGGGCGGAGACCATCGCCGAGCGTCCGAGCTTCCGCGACGCCTTCAAGAAGCGCCGCTGCGTGGTGCTGGCGACGGGCTGGTACGAGTGGAAGACGGAGGGGAAGGTGAAGCGCCCGCACTGGTTTCACGCGACGGGCGGCGCGCTGCTCCCCCTCGCGGGCCTCTGGGAGCGTTGGATCGACCCCGCCACCGGCGAGGAGCTGCGCACCTGCACCGTCGTGACCTGCGCGCCCAACGCGCTCGCCGCCCAGGTGCACGACCGCATGCCCGTGGTGCTCGACCGCAGCGAGATCGACGCGTGGCTGACCACCACGACGAGCGCGGAGGCCCTCCACGCGCTGCTTCGCCCGTGCCCCGAGGGGTGGCTCGGCGTCCACGAGGTCGACCGCCGCGTGGGCAAGCCGAGCGAGAACGACGAGCGGCTCATCGTGCGGGCGGCGTAGCCCCTGGTCTGCGCTTCGGCCCGCCGGTACCCTCGCTCCCATGCCAGAGCTTCAAACCGTCGGAGAGGTGCTGCACTGGTCGTACGCGAACCTCGCGATGGCGCACGCTGCGGTTGTGGCACAGGCGCCTGCCTACGGCCGCGTCCACTTTGGCATCCGGGCGCGGCTCTACAAGGGGCTGCGCACCGGAACGATGGCGATCGGTCCCATCGCCGACGACGAGCGCCTCAAGCTCGTGCTACCGCAGGCGTGCGCCTACTGCGGATCGCGAGAGCGCCTCGCCGCGGACCACGTCATCCCTCGCCATCGAGGCGGCCCCGACGCGGGCGACAACCTTATCTGGGCTTGCCGCACCTGCAACAGTTCCAAGGGGACCCTCGACCTGCTCGAGTGGTTCGAGCGCCGCGATGAGTTCCCTCCGCTGCTGCTCCTGCGGCGCTACCTGAAGCTCGCCGTGACGCTGAGCACCGCCGCCGGCGCAATGGACGCCGCCCCGGACCAGGTCGTTGACCTACCCATCGACTTCTCCCGCGTCCCCGACGCTATGCCACAGCCGCCGCAACTGCGTCTGTGGGTGAGCAGCTTCTGAGACCCTTCGGTCGGTCGGTGTCCTGACCGACGCGGCGTCGCCTGGCGGCACCACGGCGCTGTACGTACCTGTTTAGCTCAATGCTCGATGGGTGGCGGGCGGCGAGGGTCGCATGTCGCTCGCGCACGAACGAGACTTGTTCTGCGCGGCGATCTGGAGCTCTACTCACGGGGTGAGCGAGGCCGACCGCATCCGCGAACTCGAAGAGGCGCTGCGCCAGCGAGATGCGCGGATCACGGAGCTGGAGCGGGAAGTCACTGACAAGGCGAAGGTGATCGAGGCGTGGAAGCGCGGCCATCGCGTCCGTCCGGGCGGCAAGCTCGCCCAGAAGGCGCGCGGCGCGCCGACGGGGCGTGGGCCCGGCCGACCCGAGGGGCACACCGGCACCAGCCGCCCGGCTCCGACACGCGTCGATCGCGACGTACTCATCGCCGCCTCCACCGCCTGCCCGCTGTGCGAAGGCGAGGTCGACGCCACGAACGACGAGCCCGGGGCACACCTCGTCGAGGAGTTGATCCCTGCGCGCGTCGAGTACGTCCGCTACCGCCGTTGCAAGGGACGTTGCCGCGCCTGCCGCGCCTCGGTGCTGGCCCCGCTGCCCGAGGGCCTGGGCGCCAACCCCAAGATCGGCGTGCGGGCGCAGGCCGAGATCGTCCAGGCGCGGACGGAGCTGGGCCTGACCCTGGGGCAGACGCAGAAGCTCTTCGCCCGGCAGGGGCTGAGGTTGTCGCGCGGCGGACTCCAGCAGATCCTGCACCGCAGCGCGAGGGTGCTCAGGGAGGGCAAGGCGCAGATCCAGGCCGCGATCCCGGCGTCGCCGGTGGCGTGGGCCGACGAGTCGTCGCACAAGGTCGGTGGCGCGTCGGGCTACCTCTGGCTGGTGATGACCCGCAGCGTGGTGCTCTACGAGGCCGATCGGTCGCGGGGCCAGCAGGTGGCGCAGCGGCTGCTGGCGGGGTTCAAGGGCACGCTGCACTCGGACTTCTACGCGGTGTATTGGACGCTGCCGGGCGTGACGCACGCGGCGTGCTGGGGCCACCTGTGCCGCAGCGCCCGTCAGGTCGCCGAGCGCGCCTCGGCGCCCCAGGGGCCGACGGCGTTCCACGACCGGCTGTCGGGCCTGTACGCCCGGGGCGTGGCCGCGCAGGGTCGCCCGGCGACGGCGGTGCGCAACGCGCGAGCGATCCGTGGCGACCTGGAGGCGCTGGCGCGGGACGAAGGGTTGGGTCGCGATGGTGACGTGGCGCGGTTGCAGCGTCGGATCCTCAAGCACCTGGACGACCTGGTGGCGTTCGCGAAAGACCCCGCGCTCGAAGGGACGAACAACCGCGCCGAGCGCGAGTTCCGCCCCCATGCGCAGGCGCGCCATCGCTCCGGGGGCGCACGGTCGGACGCGGGGGCGGCGACCTACGCGACCAACCTCTCGGTCGTGCGCACCGTCCACCTCCACGACGGCGACTTCGTCGACGTTTTCCGGCAAGCACGGATCGCGTTCCACAACGAGGACGAGTTCCCCGCCCTGGTTCCCCCGCAGCCGTCCCCGCCGAACATCGCACTGGCATTGAGCTCAACAGTCACGACGGACGACGGACCGTATCGCGACGAGCGATCGGGCGAGGCTTCTCGTCGCTCCGGGATCTTCGCCAAATCTCAGGGAGCCGGTCGGAGTGGGCAGGACACACTTCGCCCGCGTGCCCCCCCGTGGTAGAGGTGACGCATGTTCGCGACATCGCGACTCTCTTTGATTTGGGCGGCGTCGGCGTTGATGGGGTGCATCCCGCCGTTGATCTTCGACGACGACGCTGGCTGTACCGACGCCGAGCGTTGCGATCGGACTGGCGACGCAATCGTGCCGAGCGCCCCTGACACAGGAGCGACGGACATCGGTGCAGAGCCCAGCCTCGACGCCGCGGCTTCGGAAGCTGCGGTCGAGGCGGACACTCTTGACGCCACCCCGGTGTGCCCAGCGGGTCAGGAACGCTGCGGAACCCAATGCGTTGCGCTACGAAGCGACCCTACGAATTGCGGCGCCTGCGGCAGGCTGTGCAGCGTCCCTGGCGCCGCATCCACCTGCGTCGATGGCGCGTGCGTGATGACCACCTGCGCGGCGGGCCTCGGGGACTGCGATCGCGATCCCAGCAACGGCTGCGAGACCAACCTCGGCACGTCGACCTCGCACTGTGGGCGCTGCGCCAACACCTGTGCCTTTGCAGGAGCGCGAGCGGTCTGTGCAGGCGGAGCTTGCCTGCTCGACGCCTGCGACGCCGACCGAGCCAACTGCGACGCCGACGCGAGCAACGGCTGTGAGACGTACACAGGACGTAGCGCGATGCACTGTGGCCGTTGCGGAGTCGCATGCGCGAGCGGCGTGTGCGTCGACGGAACCTGCGTGCCCGAACAACGAAGCTGTGCCGCTCCGACCACGCCGGGCTGCGGCCTCGTCAACCTCCCTGGCGGCACCTTCTCGATCGGCAGCAACGCGACCTGCGCACCGGGGATGAAGACCCCGACCTGCGCCATCTACGGTGCGCCGGAGGTGGCCGACGTGCGGGTGAGCCCGTTCACCGTCGACGCGTACGAGGTCACCGTGGCGCGCTACCGGGCCTTCCTGGCGGTTCGAGCCGGAGAGATCGACCGCATCCGATCGCGTCCCATCGCCTATCCCGGCGGCATCTTCGTCCCATGGGCGGGCGCGAGCACCGAGCCGGTCTCGGCCGCGATCGTCCCCACTTGCAACTGGAGCGAGACGATCATCGGCCGCGAAGCCCACCCCATCAACTGCATCGGCTGGTGGGCGGCGCAGGAGTTCTGTGCTTGGGACGGCGGACGGTTGCCAACGGAAGCGGAGTGGGAGTACGCCGCGCGCGGTCGCGTCGTCCCAGAGAGCGGCCTGGTCGCGGGGAGGATCTACCCGTGGGGCAATCAGGCCCCGATGACGGGCGCGATGCTCGCGTCGTGCGATCGGGCGCTGCTCGCGCCCTGCCCAGGTGAAGATGGCGCCGTGACCCGCAGGGTCGGGCGCTTCGCCGCCGCAGCCGGGGTCTACGACATCGCGGGCAACGTCGCGGAGTGGCTCGCCGATACGTACAACGCGACGTCCTTCCGCTCCGTGTGCTGGCCTTCACGCGTCGACCCGATCTGCACGATGCGCGCAGACCTTCAGCTCATCGCCGGCGGCGCCTGGGTCAACGGTGAGGTCAACCTCCGCGCCGCCTCCCGCGTGGCGTTCTCGCCCGCGCTGCCGCTCAACTCCGTAGGGTTTCGGTGCGTGCGGTCGCGGTAGGTACGCGAGCTTTCGCCGCGCTCCTCCTCGCGCTCGCAACCTGCGTGTGTGGGCGACGGGCGACCGAACGCGCGGAGACGCGCGACCTGGTGTGGTTCCTCCGCCGCCTGCATGATGTGTCGCATCTCCCAGAGCTCGAAGCCTCCGCCACAGAGATGGAGAGCACGTGGGATCGCTCGGGAGGCAACACGGATTGGGCCGGGTATTCCCGCATCGAAGGAGACGCCTACATCCCCGTCGACATCGACGGTCCGGGCTGCATCCACCGTATCTTCACGGGCGTGGTGGACCACCGTCTCGACGACACCCGCGTCGAGATCACGCTCGACCACGCCGACGCTCCGCTCATCGACGTCAGCCTCCGCGACTTTCTCGCGGAGGGCCGCGGCACCTTCCCGGGTCCGTTGGTCACACGACGCTCCTACCCGGGCTCGCTCTTCCCGATCCCCTTCTCGCGCCATGCCCGCGTGCGCATCGTCAGCCCGTCGCATGTGTGGGGCGGCTACTGGCAGATCACCTGGACCCGCTACGCGCCAGGTACCCCCGTGCGGTCTCTTCGTCTGCCCCTCACCGCCGCCGAGCGGAGTGAGGTGGACCGCGTGCGCGGGCAATGGGCTCTCGCCGAGCGCACCCGCCCACCGCTCCCCTCCGGCACGACGCCCCTGCGGCGCGGCGAGGACCTCAGCCCGGGAGCGAGCTTCTCCGTGGCGTCCAGGGGCGCGGGCGTCGTGCGCGAGCTGCGCATCCGCGTGACGCCCGACGCAGCGACGCGGCACCTGCGGATGCGGTGGCACTGGGACGGCGCCGACACGCCCGCCATGGATGTGTCTGTCGGAGACTTCTTCGGCGTCTCGGTCTACGGCAACCTCGCGAGCGTCCCCTACAGCTCGTTGCTCATGGGCGCGCAGGACCACGAGCTCTGGACCCGTCTCCCGATGCCCTTCGCCCGAGGCGCCCGGGTGACCTTCGAGAACCGCGCGCCCGTCCCCGTCCGCGTCGAAGCGACCCTCGAAGTTGAGGCCCGCACCCAGATCCCGAGCGACTGGGGACGCCTCCACGTCGCACCGCACACCAGCCAGGCCGCCTCCCCCACCGCGCCACGCGTGCAAGGTGTCCCCGTCCACGACGTGCTCGACGTTCAGGGCCGAGGCAAGTACATCGGCGTGATGATGCAGGTCGCCTGGAGCACGGCCGACTGGTGGGGCGAAGGCGACTGGCTCATCTGGGCCGACAGCCACGCCTGGCCCCCCCGCTACCACGGCACCGGCACCGAGGAGTATTTCAACTCCGGCTGGGAGCGCTTCGACCGCCTCGCGACGGCGGGCTTCATCACGTTCCAGCCGCTCCCGGTCGCCATCTATGCGTTCCATCTCAACGACGCGTTCCAGTTCCAGAGGAGCTTGAAGGTCCAGGTCGAGACGGTGGGACATCCGGGCGCGAACGCCATCATCGCGCGCGATCACCCGGCGTGGACGACCACCGCGTTCTGGTACGCCCCGCCATGAGGTAGGCGGCGACGGCGGGATTTCCCTAGCACTACTGTCCCGGCGCCCTGGAGCTCTCGTCGTCGATGGGGGGGTATAGGGCATCCGATGGCCCTGCCCGTCAAGCACCCCCGCAGCGCCCGTCCCACGCCCCGCGGGTGTGCTCGCTCGGGACCGTGTGTGTACAGCCCAGCGGCACGTCG
>JBILLV010000449.1:0-6257 GCA_044375895.1 Polyangiales bacterium
TCCAACCGCGACGCCCGGTGGAACGGCGAGGTCACCGCCGCCTGCGCGGGGGCCGTCCCGCACTTCGTCGGGCGCGTCAACGCGTGGCGCGAGGTGGTGGAGGACGGCGAAGCACGCTGGGAGTTGGCCGCGGAGGCCACCGAGCTCCCGGTCGAGCGGCGGGCGCTGGTGATCCGCGGCGTCGGGCTGCGCGACCTGCTCGGCGCGTTGGAGGGCCACGCGCTCTTCCGCCTGCGGGGCAAGGCCGGGGCGGTGGACGAGTCCGTGGTGCTGGTGAGCGTGGTGGTGCTCGACGGCGACGACCTGCGGGCCGCGGTGGGGGCGCACGATCAGCGGACCCGGGCGGCGCGGGACGCTCGGCGCGACGGCGAGGCGCACGATCGCCACGAGGTCGCGACGGTGACGCTGCGCGGGGCCATCGACCAGGAGCTGGGCAAGGCTTCGCTGGAGCACGTGGCGACGGGGCTCCCGGCCCACCAGAGCGACACGATCGCGGCGGCGGTGCTGCGCGCGCGGCGGGGGTGAGGCCTCGGGCGTTCAGGCGGCGGACATGTCGACGTCCGCCGTCACCTTCGATCGCCTGATGGCCGAGCTCCGCCGATATCCTGGGGTGGAAGGAGCAGGACACCCCATGGGCCACGCACACCACTTCTTGTCTCGCCTCGACCGCGTCTCCTACGACGAGGTCGAGCTCTCCCTCGGGCTCTACAACAACGCGCCGTTGGTCAAGTACATCCTCTCGCACGCGGGGCTGCCAGCGCGGGCCGAGCGCGTGGCCATCTCCCTCGACGATCGCAACGAGGGGCCCTTCCTCATCGTGACGCGCGAGGGGCGCTTCGTGACGTGCCTCGGGCGGGGGATGCACTGCGAGCACCCGCTGGTGCGCCGGTGGCAGCTCGACGTGCTCGCGTCGCGGCACGAGGAGCTGGCGGCGTGCATGCGTCCGGCGGCCTCGATGGCGGAGCACGAGCGCCCCACGAATCGCCTGCTCGGCAAGCTGCGGAGCATCGGCCCCAACCTGTCGCGGGAGACCTTCCTCGACCTCTCGGCGCTCCAGCCGATGCTGTTCAACCGCTACATCCAGATGCTGAACCAGACCGACGACTGGCTCCACGTGGCGCGCCACAACCTGCGGCACGTCACGCGTCCGCGTCCCTTCGAACACGAGCTCATGGAGAACGTCTGGAACTACCTCTGGGGCCTCCAGCACCTCTCGGCCCTCATCGGTCAGGGCGAGCCCATCGAGTACTTCGAGCGGTCGACCCCCGAGCAGCTCGCGGCGGTGACCGACTCCATTGGCCACCGTCACGGCGTGCACCTGTGCTTCCCCGCCAGCGCCGTCGGGGCGTGGCTCACGGCTCGCTTCGGCGGCGCCTACCTCCCCATCTGCGGGCACCGCTTCGAGCGCAACATCGTGTCGCCTTCGGTCCGCCAGGCCGCGCTGGAGATCGCCGCCGTGGCCGGCGCACAGCCCACACTCCGTGACGTGGTGGGCCGGGCGTTCTCGGGGCTGCGGCCGCGTGACGTGGACGGCGACGGATGGTGCGACGCCGAGGAGCGCTCCCGCTACGCCTCCCTCTGCCTCCGCGCCCTCGAGCGCACCGACGACCTCGACGTGCGGGCCGCGCTGTGGGGCGCCGAGCGCGTGCTCGCGAGGGCGCCTGCGGTCGCGGCGCGCCACGGTTGGCGCACGGTGCGGGACGTCCCCGTCGATGTCGCCCTACCCTTCGCCGCCAGGGCCTTTGAGCAGCACCAGGACGACGACGCCGCGGTCGATCGCCTCTTCCACCTCATGCCCTCCATCGCGCGCTACCGCGCTGAGGACTTCTACCTCCCGGAGCGCTGGCTGAAGGAGCTTCACCAGGCGTGGAACCCGGAGCTCACGATGGGTCACCTGCGGGCGGTGCGGGCGTACTTCTCCCGCCCGACGCCGCACGTGGCCGAGAAGGCGCCGGGTCGCAATGACCCGTGCACGTGCGGCTCGGGGGTGAAGTTCAAGAAGTGCTGCGCCGTCGCGCCGAAGCCGAAGGCGACGGTGGTGGAAGCGACGACCGAGGCCGAGCCGCCCGCGCCGACGCTGCTTGACGGCATGAGGCCGCGTGCCCGCCCGGTCGTTGCGCGCGCCTCCGAGCCGTCGCCCGCGCTCGCGGAGGCATGCGTCGACGTGGAGGAGGCGTTCGAAGCGCCCGCCAACGACGATGCGGTGCCCGTCGCGGCCAACGACGATGGCGAGCGCGCGGAGGCCCGCCACGTCGCGTGAGTCGGTGAGAATCTCGGCGGCCTGCTCGATCCGTGGGCCCGCGGCCTCGGCGTCCACGAGGAGGTCGCGCAGCACACGCACAACGAACCCGGGTTTCGACGGCCTGTGCGGCTGGCGCGGACGTTGCGAAGTACCTCCGCACACTCCAACCGAGGACATCGCCACGAACACCACGCCCCGGAGCACTCCATCGGGTAGGTTCGCTCCCCTCATCCCATGGCGAACCCGAAACTGCCTCGCGGGGCGATTCAACAGCTCGGTCGGCTTCAACTCCGTCACGCGGAGAACGTGCACGCGGTCGCCTGGTCGCCGCGCGGTGACCGCATCGCGTCGGTGAGCTTCGACCACACGCTCATCCTCTGGGACGCCACGAGCGGAGCGCTCGTCCATCGCTTCGGCGTGCAAGACGGCTCCGTCACGGCCCTCGGCTTCTCGCCCGACGGCGCGCGCGTCGCGAGCGGGAAGAAATCGATTCGCGTGTGGGACTGCGACACGGGCAAGGTCGCGCTCACGCTCAAGGGTCACAAGGACACCGTCAACGCGCTCGACTACTCGCCCGACGGCGCCACCCTCGCCACGGCCTGCGACGACCACTTCGTGCGCTTCTTCGACGCCGCGACGGGCGTCGAACGCGACCGCTGGAAGTTCGACGATCAAGCCATGTTCGTGCGCTACAGCCCCGACGGGCGCTACGTCCTCGTGGCCTCGGAACACGGGACGTTGCTCCATACGACGGACGGCAAGCGCGTGGCGTCGGCGCCGATCTCGGGCTGGAGAGACTATCTCAAAGCAGCCTTTTCTCCCGACGGGCGCGAGGTGTTCGTTGTGGCGCACGACGGCCGCGCGCTGCATCGGTTGAGGGTTCCGTCGTTGGAGACCGTGTCGACGATCGACCTCGACCACGGGCTGCGTACCGTAGACGTCTCGCCCGACGGGCGCTGGCTCGCGTTCGCAGGCTTCGGGCGTTACCCCAGCTCACCGCACCCGCATCAGATCCCGGGGCGCTCGGTGTACAGCACCCACGTCTACCTCTGGAACATCGCCGCGTGGGAAGAGGTCGCGCTGCTTCGAGGCCACGTCGAGCTCGTCCAGGGCGTGGCCTTCGCGCCCGACAGCGAGCGCCTCGTGTCGGGGAGCGGTGACAACACCGTGCGCGTCTGGACGATTCCCGAGGGCGGGGCCTCGCTCACGCCCGGCCCCGGCTTCGAAGAAGAGCCCCGCGGCGTCGCGTTCGTCGCCGACGGCCGCGTGGTGGTGGCCGCGAGCACCGAGACGCTCGTCTGGAACGCTCGCGAGGGCGCTGTGCTCGCGGCGGCGCGCGACGCTGGACACGTCCAGGTGATCGCGCGAGGCGACCGGGACTTCCTCGCGCTGCACTGGCGCCGCCCCGAGCGCTGGACGCTCGACGGCGCGACGCTCACGCGCGTCTGGCAGCCCGACGACGCGCCCGCTCAGCTCTTCGTGTTGCGCGTCTCGCCCGACGGCCAGTGGGCCTACACGGGGGATGACACGGGCGCGCTCCAGCGATGGCGCGTGGGTGAGCGCGCTCCTACGTCGTCGCGCGTGCTCTTCGGGGGCAAGGCGCTCACCGCGCTCGCGGTCTCGCCCGACGGCCAATGGATCGCCGCGGGCTCGACGCACCTGACCGAGTGGCAGCTCCTCCGCGCAGACGGCACGGGCGAAGCTCGCGCGTTCGAGATCCCCGACCGGGGTGAGAAGGCGCACTACCGCGATCACTACCGGCAGGTCGCGGCGCTCGCGTTCTCACCCGACGGGGAGCGCCTCTACGCCGCCACGCTCGGCGGCAACGTCGAGGTCTTCGACGCGGCCACGGGGCATCACCGCGCGTGCTTCGCGTCACGGGCGCGCGACACCGTGCAGGGATACGGCACACAAGCGGGCGACAACCTCGCGGTCTCCCGCGACGGGCGTTGGATCGCGACGAGCTACCGCGCGATGAATGACCACCGGTTGATGGTGCTCTCGACCGAAGACGGCGCCGAGTTCGCCGCCGCGGCAGGGCACTCGGGCTCGATCGACGCGATCACGCTCTCGCCCGACGGAACACTGCTCGTCACCGTGTGCGGTCGTCACCGCGAGGTGTTCGTGTGGGACGTCGCGAAGCTCCTGGGCGCGAAGTGAGCGACGGCAGCGAGTACGACCCCACCACGGGTGCAGATCCAATGGAGGGGCGCGGCGGGCGGCGTGGCCTCCATCCCCCGCTCGCGGACTCGCGCGTTTCCCCTTCCTCCGCGGCAAGAAGCCGCAGAGTAAGGGGGTCACTTCTCGCGCGGAATGGGCTCTCCCTGAGGAGCACGCGTCGACGGGAGTGCCCATTCACGGACTCGAATGCGCCCTTCCTTTGCGGCTTCCTGCCGCGGAGGAAGGGGAAACGCGCGAGTCCGCGAGCGGGGGATGGAGGCCACGCCGCCCGCCGCACCCCTCCATTGGATCTGCACCCCCCCACCACCGTGGCCGAGGCGCTCCCAACGGGGCTTTCGCGGCGGGGTCAATCGCACTTACAACGCCCGCTGCGGGCTCGACGAGCTTCCGATGGTGGGCGGCGCAGGATACGGAGCGCGCCGCAGCGTATGCGTGACTCGGACCCGTGTGCCTCTGTCCAAGTAGCGCCGCGCTCGGCGCACCTCGCGGCGGTCGCGCGGGCTGCACGGGCGGGTGCCGATCGCCATTGGGGGGATGGACGCCGAGGGGCGGAGGCCACGCTCCGCCCGCAGGCGCGTTGGGAGGGAGAGGGGTGGGCTTGCGCTACCGCGGATCGCGGCGACGCCGCGCGCCGAGGAGGGCCGCGAGACCGGCCAGCCCGAGGAGCGACGTCGGCGAGCGCTCGCCGCGGCCAGGCACCGCGCAGCCGCAGCCAGACGAGCTGCCCGGAGGCACCTCGAAGGAGCCGTCGTCGGCCGCGGCGTCGTCGCCGGTGGTCACGTCCGCCACAGCCGCGTCTTGCGAGGCCGCGTCGGCGGCGGGCGCATCGGCGGGCGAAGCGTCGGTCGGCGCCGCGTCGGCGACGTCGGGCCCGCTCACGTCAGCGACCACGAGGTCGGGCTTCACGTCGGCTTGAGGCACGTCCGCCGTCCCCGCATCGGGCGCTGCTGCGTCCACGTCAACCGCCGCGTCGGCGTCGGCCACAGCCACGTCGCTCGAGACATCGGCGCCCATGTCGGCGTCGGCGTCGGCCGCCGCATCCGCGTCCGGCATGGACACGTCGCCCGGGACGTCAGGGCCAGCGTCCGGGACGCCGCAGCCAGGGATCGGAACCCGCGCGCAGCCCATGGGCTCGACGCACATGTCCGCCGTGCACGGGTCACCGTCGTCGCAGCTGAGCGCAGTCCCACGGGAACACGCCCCGGCGCGGCAGGTCTCCGGACCGTTGCAGGTCAGGGTGTCGCTGCACGGCGTTCCGTCCGTGGCCGTGCGGTTCTCGGGGCACATGGCGCCAGTCCCCGAGCAGGTCTCGGCGATGTCGCAGCCGCCCATCGCCGCGGGGCGACACACGGTCGTGCTCGGCGCGAAGCCGTCGGCGGGGCAGGTGGTGGCGGTGCCGTTGCAGGTCTCGGCGACGTCGCAGTCGCCTGCCGAGTCTCGGCAGCTGCGGCCGGCGGCGACGGGCGCGCAGGTGCCGTTGGACGGCGCTCCCGCGGCCATGGCGCAGGCCTGGCAGTCGGTCGTACCGCCCGCACAAGCGCTGTTGCAGCACACCCCGTCCGCGCAGAACGTGCTCGTGCACTGGCTCCCCGCCATGCAGGCCGAGCCGTTCGGGAGCAGCATCGGCATCGGCGGGGCGGTGCCCACCGCGGCGGCGACGAAGTTTCGCACGGCAGCGTTGTAGGCGCCGGCGGCGGTGGGGGTGGTGGTGGTCCACGCGGGGTGAGCGCTCATGGGCCCCGGCTCGCCGTTGGAGACGTAGGCGACGAGGCCCGTGCCGAGGGTGCGCAGGATCCACTGCCCCTCGGTGGTCGAGCCCATGGTGGGCACCACG
>JBILLV010000130.1:0-24118 GCA_044375895.1 Polyangiales bacterium
CCCGCGTCAGCTCCGGCCGCGCGTGCCCCGCCGGCCAGCTCTGCTCCGCGGGCGCGTGCTCGGTGTCGTGCGCGTCGGGCACCACCAACTGCTCGGGCATCTGCCGCGACCTCACCACCGACAACGGCAACTGCGGCGCATGCGGCCGCACCTGCCCCGCCGGGCAGATCTGCTCGGCCGGGACGTGCACCGTGTCGTGCGCGTCGGGCACCACCAACTGCTCGGGCGTCTGCCGCGACCTCACCACCGACAACGCCAACTGCGGCGCCTGCGGCCGCGCGTGCCCCGCTGGCCAGGTGTGCTCCGGGAGCGCCTGCCAGGTGTCGTGCACCGCGGGCACCGCCAACTGCTCGGGCGTGTGCCGCGACCTTACCACGGACAACAACAACTGCGGCGCCTGCGCCCGCGTCTGCGCCGCCGGGCAGATCTGCTCGTCGGGCGTGTGCACGGTGTCGTGCGGCCCGGGGCTCACCAACTGCTCGGGCGTGTGCCGCAACCTCACCAGCGACAACGCCAACTGCGGCGTCTGCGGCCGCGCGTGCCCCGCGGGTCAGCTCTGCTCGGGGGGCGCGTGCACGGTGTCGTGCGCGGCGGGCACCACCAACTGCTCGGGCGTCTGCCGCGACCTCAGCAGCGACAACAACAACTGCGGCGCTTGCGCGCGCGTGTGCCCGACGGGTCAGGTGTGCGCCGGCGGGGCGTGCACGGTGGCCTGCGCGGGCGGCCTCACCAACTGCTCGGGCATCTGCCGCGACCTCACCACCGACAACAACAACTGCGGCGCCTGCGCGCGGGTGTGCGCGGCGGGCCTCACGTGCGTGTCGAGCGCCTGCACGCTGGTGTGCCCCGCGGGCCAGACCAACTGCTCGGGCGTCTGCCGCAACCTGCTGACCGACAACACCAACTGCGGCGCCTGCGGCCGCGCGTGCGCCGCGGGCCAGGTGTGCAACAGCGGCACCTGCACGCTCACCTGCGGGACGGGTCAGACCAACTGCTCGGGCGTGTGCCGCAACCTGCAGACCGACAACGCCAACTGCGGCGCCTGCGGCCGCGCGTGCTCGACGGGTCAGGCGTGCGCGGGGGGCGTGTGCGTCGGCCAGGGCGCGCTGCGCTTCACGCTCCAGTGGAACGTCAACGGGGATATGGACCTCCACGTGCTCCCGCCCTGCGGCACGGAGATCTACTACGGTCGGCTGTCGGCCTGCGGCGGCACGCTCGACGCCGACGACACCTCCCTCCGCGGCCCGGAGAACATCTTCTGGCCGACTACCTTCACGCCCGGCACGTACTACGTGTGCCCCGAGGCGTTCACCTCCGCCGTGCAGAACGCGACGTGGACGCTCACGGTGGTGCGCGGCGGGGTCACCTTCACCACCCGCACGGGCGTCCGCGGACGGGTGGACGGCAACACCCCGTGCAACGCCTCGTTCTTCGGCGTGCAGACGATGTCGCTGTAGCCCGCAGCGCGCCCTGGCGGCGGAGTGGACCTCGCCCGCGTTCGCAGGCATACACTCCGCCCGCCCCATGAACCGCCCATCCCAACGCACGCTCCGCGCGACCTTGTCGCTCCTCACCCTCGGCCTCGCCGCCCACGCGCTCGCCGCGTGCGGGGCGAGCCGGACGGCGCGCATTCAGTACATGCACCCGTCGCCGCTCTCGCGCTGGGGCAACCGCATCCGCGTCGAGCCCTTCAACGGCGACCCGAGCGGCAACATCACGCGGCGGGTCGAGGAGGTGGTGCGTCGCAGCGCGGCCTTCCACATGGTCACCGAGGGCGCGCAGATGGCCGTGGTGGGCGACGTGCTCGAAGACAGCGCCGCGCCCGACGAGCTGCGCTCGCACCCGCACACGTGCACGCGCGAGGTCCCCACGGTGCGGACGCGCCAGGTGCCGGTGGTGGTGGCGGGGCTCAACCCGCGCGTCGAGCTGCGCACCGAGCAGGTGACGGAGATGGTGCCGCAGCCCTACCCGTGCACCCGGCTGTCGCGCACGGTCGACGCCCGCTTCGTGCTCCGGCTCCGCATCAACGCCCGCACGCGCCCCATCCACGTCGTCTTCGACCGCCGCTTCGAACTCGCCGACCGCACGGAGACCTTCGGCTTCGCGGGCTCGGACCACGACGACCGACCGCCGCCCCCCATCAACGGCGACGCGGTGATGCAGCGCCTCCGCGACGAGGCCGTCCGGCGCTTCGCCCAGGAGGCGCTCCCCACCGTCAACGCCGTCGACGTCGAGCTCGCGGACTGCGGCGACTCGCGCTGCGACCAGGCCTACGGGCTCGTGCGCTCGGGCGACCTCGCAGGGGCCGAGCGGCTCTACAACGTCGTCGTCGATCAGATGCAGAGCGTGCAGACGCCCGACGCGCGGCGGCGCACGGCCGCGGCCCTCTTCAACCGCGGCGTGGTGCGCGGGTACAGCAACCAGCTCGCCGAGGGCATCGAGGACGTCCGCCTCGCGATCGCCAGCGACCCGTCGCGCACCGGGTGGCCCGCGCGCCTCACCGCGCTGCAGGAGCTTCAGGCAGAGATCGAAGCGGCCCGCTTCCGCGGCGAGACCACCACGGGCGCCCGCCCGTCGCGCTGACTACGACCCGACGCGAAAGCCCACGCCGACGTCGGCCCCCCACTGCGTCGCGCCGACGATCCCATACTCCCCCGCCACGCTCACGAAGAACCACCGCCGCAGCCGCACCTGCACGCCGCCCCGCACCGAGAAGCCGAAGCGGGTGGCGCGGTAGTCCTCGTTGCGCCCGTCGACCGTGAGCGTGGTGGACGTCTGCAGCAGCGACCCCTGGAGGTCGGCGAAGGGGGTGAACGCGCCGACGGGGTACTCCGCGCCGAGCCCGAAGCGAAGGCCCCACGACTGGAGCGAGCGCGGCGCGACGACGTGGCCATCCACCCGCTGCGGGGCCGAGTCGCCGAGGGAGCTGAAGGGGAGGTCGAAGCCCGCCGTCATCCGCACGTGCGAGAGCGTGAGGCGGAGGTCGTAGCGGAGGCCCAGCCCGAGGGTGCCGTCGTAGGGAGCGCGGCGAAACGTGTCGACCAACGGGGCGGCGTTGCCCGCGCTGGTGAACCCCGTGCGCTGGTGGTTCTCCTGCGTGACGAGGAAGCCCATGGTGGCTTCGAAGTGATCGCCCGTGTCCGGCGAGGCGAGGGCCGCGGCGGGGAGGAGGGTGGCCGTCAGAAAACAAGCGAAGGAGCGGAAGAGCTTCATGGGGGCGCTCCGATGCAGCCGCGGTGCCGTCCCCCTCGCGGGCCGGAAGTGCAGGGGGTAGAGTCGCCGCCGTGATGCGCTCCCTCCTGGCCACCCTCGTCGTCATGGCGCTCGCGTCAGCCGGTTGTGATGACCCCGCCGTGGCGCCCGTGATGGGCCTCGACGCCCACGTCCACGACGACGCGGCGCACGACGCCGCCCACGAAGCCGCCGTCGACGTCCGCGACGCCGCCCGTCCCTCCGACGCGCCGTCGCGCTGCGTCAACGGGATGCCGCTGCCGTACCCCGAAGCGTCGCCGGAGCTCGACCTCGACGCCACCCTCGGCGACCTCAGCTTCCCCACGGCCACGGGCGCCGTCTCCCTGCGCGAGCACTACGCTCCTTGCGCCACGCGCCCGCGGCTCCTCATCCTCCGCACGCTGGCGTCCTGGTCGGGCCCTGCGCAGCACGCCGCGGCCCACACGGGTCGACTCCTCGCGCACCCGCAGGCCGACCGGGTGACGCTCGTCGACCTCCTCGCGCTCGGCCCTGACAACCTCCCCGCCACGCCCGCCGACCTCACCGCCTGGAGCGCCCGCTACGACCGCGCACCGACGGCCCTCGCCCTCGACCCCACGTACCGCTTCCGCGCGCTCTACATCACGGCGGGCGAGCTGCCGCTGTACGCCTTCGTCGACACGCGCACGATGCGCATCTTCCGCATCCTCACCGTGCCTTCGAGCGAGGAGCTCGCCTACGAGGTCACGGCCCTCCTCGGCGAGCTCGACGGCATGCGACGGACGCCCGCCCCGCGCCCCACGCTCTACGACGGCCGCTTTACGGCCGATCAGCGCGAGATGCTCCAGGCGATGGCGCCCGTCGTGGCGCCGCCGCCCGATCCGACCAACCGCTACGGCGACATGACCCTGGCGGTGTCGCTCGGTGGTCGCATCTTCCGCGACACGGCGCTCTCGTCCAACGGCATGGTCTCCTGCTCCACCTGCCACGACGCGGCGATGGCCTTCGTCGACGGCCGCCGTCAGGGCGTCGGGGTGGCCGCGGGCGACCGCAACACGCCCACGGTGTTCGCCGCGCCGTACACGCGCTGGCTGTTCTGGGACGGCCGGGTCGACACGCTCTGGGCCCAGGCCCTCGGCCCCATCGAGAACCCCCTGGAGATGAACTTCTCCCGCCTCGCGGCCGTCCGCCACGTCGTCACCACGTACGCCGCGGACTACGCGGCGGTGTTCGGCGAGCTCCCCGACCTCTCGCGCCTTCCTGCGCGGGGGGCTCCCGGAGACCCGGCGTGGGAGGCGCTCTCCGAGGCCGACCGTACGCTCGTCAACCGCCACTACGCCAACCTCGGCAAGGCCATCGCCGCCTTCGAACGCACGCGCCGCCCCCCGATGAGCGCCTTCGATCGCTACGCCATGGGCGAGGTCAACGCCCTCACGCCCGCGCAGCGCAACGGGCTCCAGCACTTCTTCATCGGCGGCTGCGTGCAGTGCCACCACGGGCCGATGCTCACGGACGGCAGCTTCCACAACATCGGCATGCCCACGGGGCGCCGCGACGGGATGCCCGACCGCGGCCGCATCGACGCCATCGCGGGGCTCCTGACCTCGCCGTTTCGCAGC
This sequence comes from Polyangiales bacterium, assembly GCA_044375895.1. Classification (GTDB taxonomy): domain Bacteria; phylum Myxococcota_A; class Polyangia; order Polyangiales; genus CAISKJ01. Next base: position 4,830 of record JBILLV010000130.1, read on the forward strand.
GACGGACCCTACAGCGACGACCGCACGCCCGGCGCCCACCTCGCGCGCATCGTCTCGCACCCCTCGCAGCTCGGCGCCTTCCACACCCCGACGCTGCGCGCGGTCGCTCGGACGGGTCCGTGGGGCCACGGCGGCACCTTCACCGACCTCAACGAGGTGGTGCGGCACTACAGCCAGGGGCTCACGCGTCCGCCGGTCGCGGGCACGGTCGGCGAGCGCGACCTGCACCTCCCCGGCTTCCACATGGACGACATCACCATCGGCGAGCTCGCCGACCTCCTCACCACGATGTGAGCGACACCGTGGCAGCGCCCGCGTCGGCGCCGTGTCCGCGGTGACACCCCGCCCTCTCGCCCACGCCCACCATCCCGCACCCACGACGGCGCGGTACGCCGCGTGAAGTGTACGCTGCCACGCCCATGCGCACCCTCACGCTGCTCGCCGTCACCGCGCTCGCCTGCTCCCACACCGCCCGCCCCGTCACTGCGCCACCCGCACCCGCGGCGGTCGCGCCGACACCCCCGAGGGCACCGATCGCACGCGTCCCCTACGCCCCCTTCGGCGACTCCGAGCAGCCCGACCTCAGCGAAGACCACCTCCGCGAGCCCCCCGAGGGCGGTGACACCTGCGTCGCCGCCGACACCAACCTCGCACGCGACCTCGCCGCCGTCCTCGCGCTGCCCGCCCCCACGGGCGCTCCCACTGCCCACGTCGCGTGGGACCACCGCACGCCACCCGCTCACTTCGACCTCGTCTCCCGTTGCCTGAGCCTCCGCCCCGACGACCGCGCGCTCCTTCTGCGCAACGGCTTCGTTGTCCCCGGCCGCCTCGCCTTCAGCACCTACGCGTGGGCCTTCCACGAGGTGTATCAGTCGCAGCTCCCGCTCTACGTGTCGGCCGACGCCATCTTCCACGCGGTGTACGTCACGCACGACCGCCTCGTCGCCGACGCCGAGTCGCAGCGCCTCGCCCCGGCGCTCCTCGAGGCCCTCGACGCGATGCACGCCGCGCTCCCCGCCACCGCGAGCGACTACCCGACGACGAGCGCGCGCGACCTCGACCTCTACCTCACGGTGGCCCGCTCGCTCCTCCGCGGCGTCCCTGTGGCCGCGAGCGCCGAGGTGCGCGCCGAGGCCGATGCGCTCGTCCGCGCGATCAACGCCGCGTCGGGCGTCGGCAACGTCACCCTCTTCGGTCGCGAGCGCGTCATCGATTTCTCGCAGTACCAGCCGCGCGGTCACTACACGACGGCGGGCCTGGCGCGCTTCTTCCGCGGGGCGATGTGGCTCTCACGGTTGGAGTTCAACGTGGTGTCGCGCTCGTGCCGGAGCTCGGACCCGACGGGCGACCCCGACGAGACCCCCCGCGAGGCCCTCACCGCGCTCGCCCTCGCCGACCTCGCCGAACGGGCCGACGTCGCCGCCCCCCTCGACCGCGTCGAGCGCGCCTGGGAGGCCCTCGCCGGTCGCCGCGAAGACGTCTCCCGCGCCGACCTCACCGCCCTCCGCGCCCGCGCCGGCATCACCTCCCTCCGCGCCCCCGACACCTTCGATCGCCTCCGCTCTGCCATCGGAACCGGCTTCCAACGCACCGCCCGGCTCCACCCGATGGGCGAGGGGTGCGGCCAGCTCCCGGTGATCGCGACGCTCCTCGGCCCGCGCGTCACCGCCGACACCTTCGCGCTCCGTCCGCTCACGCACACCGAGGTGGCCGATCGCCATCACGTGGGCGCCACCGACGTCGCCTACGCGCTCGGCCACGATCGGGCGCTCTCGCTCATGCCCGACGAGCTCCGGCGCTTCCCCACGCTCGGCGCCCAGCTCGACGTCGCCCGCGGCCTCATCGCGCAGGCGCCCCCCGACCGCTCGCTCTACGGCGCGTGGCTCGGCGCCATCCGCGGCCTCGCAGCCCGCCCCGAGGGCGTCGTCCCGAGCTACGAACGCACCGACGCCTTCGCCGACCTGCGCATCAACTCCGCGGTCGCCGCCTACGCGCAGCTCCGACACAACCACGTCCTCATGGCGGGACAGGCCTACGACGAAGGCGGCTGCGCGATCCCCGACGCGTGGGTCGAGCCCGCCCCCGCGGTGTGGGACGCGCTCCTCGACTACACCGAGCGGGCGCGCGACACGCTCGACGCCATCGGCGAGCCCGCCACCTCCGACGCGGGCCGCTGGCTCCTGCGCGTGAAGGCAGTGCTGCGCGGGCTCCGCGCCATCTCCGCGATCGAGCTCGCCAACCAACCGCTCCCCGAGGCGGCGAAGCGCTGGCTCGCGATGGTGGTGGAGATGCGCCCGGGGAGCAGCGACGGTCCGCCCACGTACAGCGGCTGGTACTTCGACCTCTTCCGCCGCCGCCAGGACGAGGGCCTCGCCGACGCGAGCCTCATCGCCGACTACTTCACCGCGTGGGACGAGGGACGGGTCTTCTACGCGGGCGTGACGCAGCCGCGGCTCGGCGTGTTCGTGGTGGACGTCGCGGGAGCCCCTCGGGTGATGGTGGGCCCCGTCGCCGCGGCCTACGCGCACGTCGGCAGCGTGGAGCACCGCCTCGACGACGCCGCCTCCCGCGAGCTCACCCCGAGCGCGCAGGAGCGCCCGTGGGCGGCGAGCTACGAGGTTCCCGCGGTGGCCGAGCCCCCGTTGGCCGTGGCGTACGAGACGGGCGAGGGGGAGCCCGCCGCGCTTCCCTCGCTCACCCTTCGAAGCACCCGCGCGCTCGGCGTGGTGACGGTGGAGCTGCTCGACCACCACCGCACGCACCTCCGCTCGCTCGTCGTGCGCGTCGGCGCGCGGCCCACGCGGGTGCCGTTGCGCGGCGTGCGCGGCTGCGAGGCCGTGCGGCTCCGGGTGGGCGCTTGGGACGCGGTGGCGCCGCTGCCGTTCATGGGCGGGGGCTTCGCGTTCGGCTCGATGCGTGAGGCGCCCCCGTCCGCCGAGTGACGCAGTACACTCCGCGCCATGCGCACCCTCCTCGTCGCGTCGCTCCTCGCGCTCGGATGCGCCGACCCCGCGCCCGCGCCGCCGCCCGACGCCACGCTCGACGACGCGCCCGACGCCGTTACCCCCGACGTCTCCGCGATGGACGCCGCGCTCGACGTCGCCCGCGATGTCGCCCGCGAAGCCGCCCGCGACGCCACCGTTGCGACTGACGTTGCGCCCGATGCGGCGGTGGTCGACGACGTCCCCATCGACCCCGGGATGTGCGGCCCCCTCACGCGCATGTGCCTCTGCGACTGCGGCGGCGGCGCGACGTGCCAGAACGCCTGCATCGCGCGCAACGACGACTGCGGCTTCTGCGTGTACACCGCGGCGACGCGCTGCTGCCCCGACGAGTCGCGCGTCTTCGACGACTGCATCGACCGAAACATGTGCGCCGACGAGGGCTGCATCGCCGCGCGCTGCGGAGCCGAGCAGCGGCGCTTCGAGGCGTGCTTCGGCGTCGCCCAGACGAGCGAGGAGAGCTGCCGCCGCGAGATGCGGGGCTGCCTCGGGAGCGACTACCCCATGATCCGCTGCGTCCAGCCGTAGAATCCCTTCGCGCCACCCGGCGAAACCCGTCTATGCTCCGCCGCGCTCCATGCAGAACCTCTCGCGCTCGCTGAAGGTCGGCGCCCTCATCATCCTCGCGATCGTCGCGGGCGTGGTGCTCTGGCGCAACCTCTTCCAGCGCCAGTCGGCGTCGGGCTCGTACGTCGTCCACGCGCTCTTCCGCGACGCGACGGGCCTCGTCCCGCGCTCCCGCGTGCTCACCGCGGGCATCCCGGTCGGCGAGATCGAGAGCATCCGCCTCGAGAACGGCATGGCCCGGGTCAACGTCCGCATCCGCTCGGGCGTGCACCTCTACCGCAACGCCGCCATCTCCAAGCGGGCCGTCTCGATGCTCGGGGAGTTTCTGCTCACGGTCGCGCCGGGCACCACCGACCGGGCCGAGCTCAAGCCCGGCGAGCGCATCCCCACGGTGCTCGAAGGCTCCAACACCGACGAGATCCTCAACAACGTCGCGGCCATCACCGAGCGCGTGCGCATCGTGTCCGAGCGCGTCTCCGATGCCTTCGGCTCGCAGCAGACCACCGACGACCTCCGCAGCACCCTGCGCAACATCGCGCAGATGACTGCCGAGCTGAACACCGCCGTCCGCAACAACTCCGAGGCCGTCACCCACACCGTCCAGAACGTCGACCGCATCACCACGCAGTCGCAGCCCGACATCGCCGCCACCCTGGCCAACCTCCGCGAGTCCACCGACCGCCTCGCGCAGATCCTCGGGCGCGGTCAGGGCCGCGAGGACAACACCGTCACGCAGGTGCAGGAGGCCGCGGGCAACATCGCCGTGGCCACCCGCGAGCTCCGCGACGCGCTCGGGCACATCAACAACACGGCCGCGGCGGTCGATCGGGGCGAGGGGACGGCGGGGCGCATCCTCCGCGACGAGACGCTCATCGACGAGGTGCAGGGCGCGGCCCAGGGCGTCAACGACCTGGTGGGCCCCATCGCGCGGCTCCAGACCATCGTGGGGCTGCGCAGCGAGTACCAGTTTATCTCCAACACGCTGCGGAGCTACGTGGAGATTCGGCTCCAGCCGCGGGAGGACAAGTACTACCTGCTGGAGATCGTCGACGACCCGCGGGGCGCGACGCGCACCACCAGCGAGCTGGTCGACACCACCGACCCGATGCGCACGCCCAGCGTCCGCACGGTGACCCGCACCACCACCGACGCCTTCCGCTTCACGATCATGTTCGCGCGGCGCTTCGGGCCGGCCACCTTCCGCTTCGGCATCAAGGAGTCGACGGGCGGCTTCGGCGCCGACCTCCACCTCCTCGACGACCACCTCGAGGTCCGCTCCGACATCTTCGCCTTCGGGGAGAACAACGCCCCGCGGCTCCGCATCACGGCCGCCTACGAGATCCTCCGCCGCGCGTGGCTCATCGCGGGCGTCGACGACGTGCTCAACCCCGACCGCTTCGACTACTTCCTCGGCGCCCAGCTCCGCTTCAACGACGAGGACCTCAAGTCCATCCTCCCCTTCGCCGGGGGATTGTCCGCCGGCCGCTGAGCGTTTCCGTCCCGATGCCCCTCTACGACCTGAAGTCCGTCTCGCGACGCTTCCCCGACGGCGGCCGGCTCGCCCTCGACGGCGTCTCCCTCGCCATCGAGCGCGGTGAGTTCGTCGCCGTGCTCGGCACCTCGGGGTCGGGCAAGAGCACGCTCCTCCACGTGATGGGCGCCCTCGATCGCGAGTACACGGGTGAGGTGACGCTCGACGGCCACGAGCTCCGCGGGCTCACCGACACGGCCGCCGCGGCGCTCCGTCAGCGCATGTTGGGCTTCGTGTTCCAGGGCTTTCACCTCGTCCCCGACTGGCGCGTCCGGCACAACGTCGCGCTCCCCGCGAGCTTCTCCCCCGGGCCCGTCCCCGACCTCACGGCCCGCGTCGACGCCGTGCTCGATCGGGTGGGACTCGCGGGGCGCGGCGACGACTACCCGACGGCGCTCTCCGGGGGCCAGCGGCAGCGCGTCGCCATCGCGCGGGCCCTCCTCCTGAAGCCCCCGGTGCTGCTGTGCGACGAGCCCACGGGGAGCCTCGACGCCGACACGGGGCAATCGGTGCTCTCGCTGTTTCAGTCGCTCCACCGCGACGAGGGGTACACCGTGATCGTCGTGACCCACGAGGAGCGCGTGACCGCCATCGCCCAGCGCGTCCTCCGCATCGAGTCGGGCAAGCTCGTCGACGACCGGAGAAACGCCCCGTGAGAGCCGCCGCCCTCGTCGAGCTCGTCGCCCGCGACCTGCGCCGCTCGCTCAAGAGCTTCTCCCTCGCCGCCCTCGGCATCACCGTCGGGGTGGCCACGCTCGCCTTCTTCCTCTCCCTCTCCGAGGCGATGCGAACGGTGGTGCTCGGACGCATCTTCCCCCTCGATCAGGTGGAGGTGATCCCGCCGGAGTCGTCGGTGGGGTCGGTGTTCTCGATGTTCGGCGCGCGGCCTCCGGGCGTCGAGGCCGCGCAGGTGAGCGCGCTGCGAAGGGCCCCTGGTGTGCGGGCGGTGCTTCCGCGGATGCGCTTCGCGTTTCCTACGTCGGGTCGCGGCGGGCGGGCGGTGTTTGGTCGCGACGTGGGGGCAGGGGAGATTCCCGCCGACGGCGTGGAGCCGGCCCTCGTGCTGCGCGACCTCCCGCCGGGGACGGACTTCACCGACCCCGACGCCCGCTCCAGCCGACGCCCGTGCGCCAACCACGACGCGTGCGGGGGCGGTGAGTTCTGTGTGTTCCCGACCATTCCCCGCGCCAATGAGCCCCCGCAGACGGGGACGTGTCAGCTCCCCATCCCGGTGGTGATCTCGCCGTACCTCCTGGAGGTGTTCGACGGGGTGATCGCTCCCGCGCACCGCCTCCCGCGCCTCGGCGGCGTCATCGCCCGCAGCGCGCAGGGCCTCACGCTGGAGTGGGACCTCGGCCGCGCGGGCCTCGGCGCCGCCCGCCAGGGCACGCCGCGACGCGTGTACGCGAAGCTCGTGGGGGTGTCGCGCCACGCGATGGAGCTCGGGCTCACGGTGCCGCTCGACGTCGCCCGTCGGCTCAACCGCGAGTACGCGGGGGAGGGGTCGGCGGAGGTGTACTCCAGCGTGGTGGTGTACCTCCGCGACCCGTCGGAGCTCACGCGGGTGAGCGGCTCGGTGCGGGCGCAGGCGCTGGAGATTCGCACCAACGGGGCCGAGCAGATGGGGCTGCTGGTGACGGCGATCACGGTGATCCTCGCGCTGGCGAGCGGGGTGACGGTGCTGGTGGCGTCGCTCAACATCGCCCACGCCTTCCTCGCGCGCATCGCCGAGCGCCGCGGCGAGCTCGGGCTGATGCGCGCCCTCGGGGCGACGCAGCGCGACGTGGCCGCGCTGGTGCTCGCGCAGGCGCTGGCCATCGGGGTCATCGCGTCGGCGGCGGGCCTCGCGCTGGCGCGGGGGGCGGCGCTGGGGGCCGATCACCTCGCGCGCACACGGCTGCCGGCGTTCCCGTTCAAGCCCGACGTGTGGTTCGTCTTCACGCCCGGGATCGTGCTGGGCGTGGCGGCCTTCGGGGTGGGCGCGTGCGTGGTGTCGGCGCTCTTGCCTGCGGCGAGGGCGTCGCGCACCGAGCCCGCCAGCGCGCTCTCCGGCGGGGTGTGAGGGGCGACGAAGCCGCTTGTCGCCACGCGCGCCGCCGTTGCATCGTGCGCGCATGGTCACCCTCTACGGCTCCGGCCCTGCCTACGGCGTCAACGACCTCAGCCCCTTCGTGGTGAAGGTCGCCGCGTACTGCCACCTCGCGGGCATCGAGTACACCCAGAAGCCCGGCAACCCCCGCACGGCGCCCAAGAACAAGATCCCCTACCTCCGCGACGGCGACACCGTCGTGTGTGACTCCTCCGCCATCATCGATCATCTCCGCGCGAAGCACCGCGACCTCGACGAGGGCCTCACCGCGCGCGAGAAGGCCATCGCCACCGCGGTGAAGGCGATGTTCGAAGAGCACTACTACTTTTGCATCATGTACCAGCGGTGGCAGGATGAGCGCGGCTGGGCGGTGCAGGAGCCGACCTTCCAGGCGCACTTCCGCCGCGGCGGTCCGGTGCCGGGCATCGCCATCCCCTTCGTCGTGCGAATGATCCGCACGCAGGCGAAGAAGATGCTGCACGCGCAGGGGACCGGGCGACACACCGTCGAGGAGGTGGAGGCGATCGCGAAGACGCACCTCGACGCGGTGTCGGAGCTGCTGGGGGACGGGGACTACTTCTTCGGCGCGGCGCCGCGGAGCCTCGACGCGACGGTGTGGGCCTTCCTCGCGTGCACGACGGGCTTCACGTCGGACAACGGCGTCCGCGCGCACCTCGCGGGGAAGAAGAACCTCGCGGCGTACGTCGACCGCATCCGCGAGCGGCACTGGAAGGAAGGCTGACGGGCTACCGCGTCCCGCGCGCCGCCGCGAGCGTCTCCGGCGAGCGCGACGCGAGCATGCGCCACGAGTTCTCGTTGCGGTGCGTGATGTGGTGGAAGAGGTCGTTCTTCGTCGCCCAGCGCAGCACCTCTTCGTACGGGAGGTAGTACGCCAGCTCGGGGATCAGGTGGTCGAAGACGATGTGCTCCATGTAGTCGAAGGGGTAGCGCCGCAGGTAGCGGATGTACGCCCCGTACGGCAGCGACCAGCCCGCGGGGAGCAGCTCCTGCACGCGCCCGGCGGCGTCGAGCTGGTACGCGAGCGCTGTCGACAGCATCGAGAGCGCGCGGTCGGGCAGGCGCGACGTCACGTGCTCACGAATCGGCGACACGACGTTCGTGATCCAGCCGTTGCCCTCCTTGCCGTAGACCCACGCGCACACGAGGCCGTCGTCCTTCGTGCGTGACAGGATCGCGTCGAAGGCCCCCGCCGGGTCGGGCGTGTGGTGGAGCACCCCGATGCAGTAGGTGACGTCCATCTCCTGCTTCAGCGGGAGCTTGAAGAGGTCGCCGCGGATCACGTGGACGTTGGGGAGGTGGCGGGTGTTCTCGTACGCGGTGTGGGCGACCGCGGAGTAGTCGACGCCGAAGAGCGCCTTCGGGCTGTACTTCGCCGTCACCGCGAGCCAGCGCCCCATGCCGCAGCCCGCGTCGAGCACCACCTTGCCCCGGAAGCTCGCCGGGTCGAGGGGCTCGATCCAGTCGCGGAAGAGCTCGTCGTTGAGCTCGCCCTGCGACATGATAATCTGGTTGTAGGCGTTCCAGTTGCGGGCGAAGCCCGACGTGGTCTGGACGACCTCCTCGGCGCCCGCGTCGCCGACGAAATCGGGGACGCCGCCGACGATGGGCCACGCCCGCGCGCAGGCGGCGCAGCGGAGCGAGCCTCGGACGACCTCACCGTCGCGCGTGGTGTCGTCGGTGAGGGAGAGGTCGCCCCGACACTCGGGGCAGCACAGGTAGGGGAGGGCTTCGAGCTTCATCGCGACGGGGCATCTATCGCATCGCGGGGGCGGGCGTCCAGCGCGTCTCCCTTCAGGGCGCCGTCGGCCCGGCCCACACGCACGCCGCGTAGCCCAGCACCTGCGGCCCCGCCTTCATCGCGGAAGGGAGCGGCGTCCACCCCCGGCGCAGCCGCGCGTCGAGCAGCTCCCGATCGGTGGGAAGGTGATCCCAGACGGCGACCGCCGTCACGGCGCCCAGTCACGTCGTGTCGTACACGAGGTACACGCCGCCGCCCCAGGCGACCACCACGTCGTTGGTAAACTCGTCCTGCCCCAGGATGTGCTCGATCTTCCGCGGAACCCGCGGCGCGGCCGTCCACGCCACCACGGCCGCGAGCGACGTGTGGCCCGCCACCGTCTCGGCGACGGCCGCCAGCACGTCGCGATCGACCGTTCCCTCGGAGGTGACATCCATGGCCGGAGTGTAGCGCGCTACGAGGCCCGCTGGAGGGTCGCGAGGAGCTCGCTCGCCACCCGCTGGGCCTGCCGCTCGTCGTTGGGGTAGTCGAGCTCGCGGTAGAGCTGGGTGAGCTTGCCCACCTTCGAGAGCTCGCGCTCCGGGCCCCGCACGATGACCACGTGCGAGAGGAAGAACAGGCTGTACCCCCGGTGCACCGCGTCGAGGCTCGACGCCGTGAGCTTCCACGCGCGGCTGGCGTAGTCGAAGTAGGGCCGCACGATGGCGGTCACCTCGGCCCCGTGACGCTGGAGGGCCGCGTCGACGTCCGCCGTCGTCGTGAGCCCCGTGAGCCGCAGCATCCGCGCGAGGTACTCGGGGAAGAACACCTCCTCCACGAGGGGGCGCTCGATCATCGCGGCGATGGCCTGGTCGAGCGCGCACACGGCGTCGCAGCGGGCCACCGTGGGGAGCGACACCGCGTCGAGGGGGAATGGGCGCGCGGGGTCGGCGACGGCGGCGGCGGCCGAGCGCTGGTGCGCCTCCAGCTCGCGGCGGATGGCCACGAACTCCTCGTCGGCGATCTCCAGCAGGCTCGCGACGCGGCTGAAGCGCCGACGGATGGCCTCGGGGACGGCGTCGTGGGACTTGTACCCGAGGTCGTGCTCCACCTCGGCCCATGCGTGCTGAACCACCGTCCGCACCTGGATCTCGAAGCGCGCCTCGGCCGGGAGCCCGTCGCCGCCGAGCGCGCAGACGTAGTGGAGCGAGCGGTACCCGAAGCGCCCGTGGTCTTTGAAGCGGAGCTTGTCGGTGGAGTGGCTGTAGTCGACGGCGAAGCCCTCCTCGATGGCGCGGGCCACGGCCTCGATGGCGTCTTCAAAGTACGTGGTGATGCGCAGCCCGACGAGGTCGGTGAGGTCCCAGAGGCGGGCGTAGGTGCGGTCGGGGCGGGAGAGCTTGTGGCGCAGGCTCGCGGGCGATTTCACGCGCCCGGAGACGAGGTGCACCTTGATGCCGCGCTGGGTGAGGAGGGCGTCGAGGCCGTCGCGCAGGGCGGCGCAGCGGCGCTCCAGGGCGTCGTGGGAGGCGAGGAATTCGTCGAGCAGATCCGTCGGGCGCATCGGGGTGGCGACGGTACCATCGCATCGCGGGAGGAACCCAATGGGCTCCGTCGCGACGCCTGGGTTGTGGCCTTGGCCAGTGTTAGATTCACGCGCCGATGCGAACGTTGGTCCAGCAGGCCTTCGCGCCGACGTACCCCCAGGTCGTCCTCCCGTGACGGCACGCCACGTACGCACGTCGCCCCCGCGCCCCACCGCCCCCGACGCCTCCCCCCTCATCGCCCCCGCGCTCGGGCTCCTCTCCCCCGATGCGCCCGCGCCCGTCGTGCTCGACCTCCTCTTCGCGCGCTTCGCCGCCGCGCGCGGCCTCGCGCTCCCCGCGGTGCGCGTCCCGCCCGAGCTCACCCGTCGCGCGGACGTCGCCCTCGCCGCCCTCGACTTCGCCGCGCTCGACGTGGCGCACCTCGGCGCCGTCCACGAACACCTCCTCGCCCGCTCCGACGCCCGTCGCCGCGCGGGCGCGCACTACACCACCCGCGCGCTCACGGCCCCCGTCGTGCGCGACACGCTCGCGCCGCTCCTCGCCGCCCTCACGCGCGACGACGCGCCGCCGTCGCCCGACGCGCTGCTCGCGCTCACGGTGTGCGACCCCGCAATGGGCGCGGGCGCTTTCCTCCTCGAAGCGTGCCGTCAGCTCGGCGACGCGCTCGTGCGCAGTTGGGCCGCGCATGGGCTGCCTTCCACCGTCTCCCGCGACGACGACCGCACGTTCGCCGCCCGCCGCCTCGTCGCCCGCCACTGCCTCCACGGCGTCGATCAAGACGAGCACGCCGTCACGCTCGCCCGTCGCTCCCTCTGGCTCGAAGTCCGCGGCGAGAGCGACCCCGACGCGTTTCTCACGCGCTCGCTCTGCGTGGGCGACGCGCTCGTCGGCGCCGTCCACGCCCGCGACGTCGCCGCCCGCGAGTCCGCCGAGGTCGCGGCGCGCGCAGCCACCCGCGAAGGCGAGCGCGCGGTGCGTTGCTTCCACTGGGAGCTCGCGTGGCCCGAGGTGTTCGCCGCGGGGGGCTTCGCGGCGGTGCTCGGCAATCCCCCGTGGGTGTCGTACGCGGGGCGGGCCGCGCAGCCGCTCACCGAGGCCCGCCGCCGCTGGTACGACGCCACCTTCGCCGCCTTCGCCCGCTACAAAAACCTCCAGGGCCTCTTCGTCGAGCGCGCCGCGTCCCTCCTCCGACCGGGCGGACGTCTCGGCCTCGTGCTCCCGAGCTCGATGGCCGAACTCGCGGGCTACGGCCCCACCCGCGCCGCCCACGATCGCTACGCCGTGTGCGACGACGAGCTTCCCGACCTCGGGGAGGACGGATTCCTCGGCGTGTTTCAGCCCTCCATGGTGCTCCGCTCCACGGCGCGGCCGGTGGCGCTCGCGACGGGTGACAGCGCCCCGTGGCCCATCGAGCGCCCCGATGTCGACGACGAGGCCCGCAGCCTCCTTGCGAAGCTGACCCGACCGCCGCTGCCACCCGAGACCTTCGGTGAGCGCGGGCTCCACACCTTCGGCGACGACGTCGCGCACCTCCAGACGAAGCCCGATGCGGTGCACACGGTTCCGCTCCGCGTCGGCGGAGACATCAGCGCCTTCCGCCGCGGGGCGCCCTCCACCTTTGCCGACGCGCAGTGGTTCGGCGCGCGCATCCGCGCTGAAGCGGCGTGGCGAGCGGTGGATGTGCTCATCCGCCAGACGGCGCGGGTTCCCATCGCGGTGGTGGGGGACGGCGCGGGGTTTCGCAACAGCCTCCTCGCGGGCTTCGCGAGCACGCAGTACCCTGCGGGCTTCCTCGTGGCGTACCTCAACGCGTCGCCGGTGCGTTGGTGGCACTACTACAGCCACCGCGACGCCCGCCTCGGCATGCCGCAGGTGAAGATCGGGCACCTCCGCACGCTCCCCGCGCCGCCCGCAGCGCTCGTGGCGACGCTCGCCGCGCTGGGCGACGCGCTCACGGCGCGCAACGACGGAGTCACTGCGGCCGAACAGCGCGCCATCGACGACGCCGTGATGGGTGCCTTCGGGCTGACGACGGCCGAGCGCGCGCGGGTGGAGCGCGATGCGATGCGCTGGCGCTGAACTTCCCCCTTGCCCCGCGCGCCGCCCGCAGTCGACGAAGGCATTGACGCCGCCCCGCGATTGAAGGTCCTATCCCCGGCCCCAAAGGTCGCTGCATGTACCTCCGCCGCCTCCGCGTCCAGCACCTGAAGCTCCTGCGCGACGTCACGCTCGACTTCACCAACGAGGACGGCTCCATCCGCAAGTGGACCGTCATCATCGGGAAGAACGGGACCGGGAAGAGCTCCCTCCTCCAGGCCGTCGCGCTTGCCGCTGCCGGGAGCCTGCAGGTGAACACGCTCGCAGGGCGGACCGTGGGTCATCTGCGTGACCGCCGATCGCAACGACCCATGCAGATCGAGGCGGATTTCGATCTCGACCCGGTCGACGCACTGCCAGACTGGAATCCGAACGTCGCGAAGCGGGTCGCGGCACCTCTTCTCCTCCGCTCCTTCGTCGAGCTGGGGGACGGCGAGACGACCATCCGCGCAAGTGCGAGCCTGCCAGCGGATCCCTCGCCTGCAGCCGCCGGTCTCCTCGACGCCGCTCGGTCGCGCAACCTCCGGGGATGGTTCGTCGCCGGCTACGGTGTGGCGCGGTTTCTCCCTGACACGGGGCGCTCCGTCACGCTCGATCGACCGTCGATCGAGCGGATGCTGCCGCTGTTCGACGCCACCACGACGCTCACCAGCACCAACTTCTCGCGCTACTTCGGGGACGACGAGGAGAAGTCGCGAATGTTTCACCGCGTGCTCAAACACGCGATGCTCCATGTCGAGGATTTGCTCCCAGACATCATCGATCTCGAGCTTCGCGGGATGGGCGGCGTGACGAAGCCGGGCGAACTCCTCGAACGCGACCGCTTCGTGCAGAAGGTCGGCCGCGAAGACCTCAAGGTGCCCGGCCTCGCGCTCGCGCATGGCTATCAGTGCACCATCGCGTGGCTCGCGGACCTCGTCGGCCACGTCCTCCTTGAATCGGAGCGGCCCGTCGAGCCCGAGGAGATGGAGGGCGTCGTTCTCGTGGATGAGATCGACCTCTACCTCCACCCCGTCTGGCAGGCCACGCTCATCCCGGCGCTGCGACGCACGTTCCCGAAGATGCAGTTCATCGTGACGACGCACTCGCCCGTGGTGCTGTCGGGTGTGGCGCCCCATGAGGTCGTCCGGGTCGCCTCCTACGGTGACGCGGGGGATGTCGTCGAGGTCGTTCATCACCCTGAGACGGGCGAGCTCGTGCCTGCCGCGGCCTTGCAGGGGTCAGGCATCCGCCCCGATCCCCGGATGATGACGGGAAGTGAGATCTTCCGGGAGCACTTCGGGCTGATGGATCCGACGCCCAACCGTATGGGTGACGTGCTCCGACGCTACACGGCGATCGCCAACGATCCCTTCCGCACGGAGGGCGAACATCAAGAGATGCTGCGGCTCCGAGGGCTGCTGAAGGAGAACGACCTCGCAGACCTCCCGAAGGCGGAGCGTCGGAGGAAGGCGTGATTCGGATCCATCGGCCGCGAGCAGTGCCTCTCGCGCTGCGCGCCCAGCGGAAGGCGGGTCTGGCCCGGGCCTTCGACGCGCTCAATCTTCACGGCGTCGGCTCCCAGGAGCTGAACGAGGCGCTCTCCCAATACGACGGCGGCAAGCAGACGCTCTTCAAGAAGCAGCATCGCAAGTGCGCCTTCTGCGGTCGGCGCGTCGGGTTCAAGGGGAACCATGTCGAGCACTTTCGCCCGAAGAGGGAGGTGCACCGGCATCTCCCTGGCGCCACACCGCGCGTCGTGGAGTCTGTGGGCTACTGGTGGTTGACGTGGTCGTGGTCGAACCAGCTCTTCGCGTGCGGCTCATGCAACACGGGGCACAAGCAGAACTACTTCCCCCTCGCACCGGCATCTGCCGTGCTCATGGGTCCGCAGGCGCCCTACCATCGCAAGCGGCTCCAACCCGCGCATGAAGACCTCTCTGTGGAGGCCGCGCTCCTCGTCGATCCTGCGGCGGAAGACCCCCTCGATCACATCGAGTGGCGTGTCGTGAACCCAGCGGAGCCGAAGGGGTTGTGGAAGTGGTCCCCGCATCCGCTCACATCACGGGGTGACGTGACGATCCGGGTGCTCGGTCTCCTCGCGCAGGCCGACGACGTCGCCGCCCACGTTCGCGACAACCTCCGGGCGCGCACGAGCGCCATCTGTGCCCTGGTAGACGCCGGGAACCACGCCGCAGCGCGCGCTGACTGGCTCCAGCTCGGTCGCGACGTCGCGAGCCCTCAGAGTGAGCTCGCCGGCCCGACCTGGAACGTGCTCCACATCCTCGTCGACGCTGTGCGCCGGACCGCTGCCGCGCTCCCAGTGCTCCCGCGGCCGTGAGCGCCGCCGGGTTCGTGGGTCGCGACGGAACTTCCCCCTTGCCCCGCGCGCCGCCGGTCGGCACCGTCCCTCGCACCGATGCTCCTCCCGAAGCGCCCGCCGCTCCCCCTCCCTGAGGTCACCCCGCTCGCTCCCCCCGCCGACTTCGCCGCGAGCCTCGCGGCGCTCGGCGTGTCCCTCGACGACGCCGCCGTCGCGCGCCTCGGCCACTACCTCGCCCTCCTGCTCGCCATCAACGAGCAGATGAACGTCACCGCCATCACCACCCCCGCCGAGGCCTGGACGCGTCACGCGCTCGACGCGCTCACCCTCGTCGCCCACATCCCGCCCTACGCCCGCGTGGCCGACCTGGGCTCCGGCGGCGGCGTCCCTGCGATTCCGCTCGCCATCGCGCGGCCCGACGTGCGCTTCACGCTCATCGAGTCGACGCAGAAGAAGGCGACCTTCCTCACCGACGCCGCCGCGGCCCTCGGGCTCGCCAACGTGACCGTCCGCGCCGAGCGCGCGGAGGCCGTCGCCGCGGGTCCGCTCCACGGGGGCTTCGACGTGGTCACCGCGCGCGCCGTCGGCAAGCTGAGCGTCCTCGTGCCCCTCGCCGCCCCGCTGCTCTTCAAAAACGGCCTTTGCCTCTTCATCAAGGGCCAGCGGGCCGACGAGGAGCTCGTCGAGGCCCAGCGCGAGCTCGCCCGCCACCGCCTCACGCACCAGCAGACCGTCGCCACGCCGACGGGCCGCGTCGTCATTCTCCGCGCCGAGGGAGCCGCCGCGCCGCCACACCGCGCCCCGCTCCCTCGCCACCGTGGGCGCTGAACGTTCGCCGTCCATTGCGCGGGGCGGGCGATTGGTACTACAAACACCTCCGGCGATGCCCCGCGCGAAGAACACCAACTCCGTGGAGACGCTGCGCGAGCAGATCCGCGCCACCGGGCTGCGCGTCACCGCCCCTCGCGTGGCGGTGCTGCAGCGTGTGCTGGCGGCGATGTCGCCCGTCACGCACAGCGAGATCGCCGAGGCCCTTTCGCCGCAGGGCTGGGACCGCGCCACCATCTACCGCAACCTCATCGATCTCACCGAAGCGGGCATCCTCCGGCGCACCGACGTGGGCGACCACGTGTGGCGCTTCGAAGTGAAGTCCGACGACGACGTCACCCACATCGACAAGACGCACCCCCATTTTGTCTGCGACGAGTGCGGCGACGTGCAGTGCCTCCCCGAGGAGATCGTGGAGCTCCACGCGTCGCGCAACGCCCCCAAGTCCCTCCGCGGCCGTGAGGTGGAGATCCAGCTCAAGGGCCGCTGCGACCGCTGCGCGTAGCGCGTGCTCCCGCTCTTCCTCGCGCTCTCGCTCGTCGGGTTCGCCATCGGACCGTTGCTCGTGGCCTGGGGGAGGGGACGCGCGCTCCCCCGCGCGGCCATCGACGGCTTCACCCTCGGCGTGGTCCCCGCGCTCATCCTCCTGCACCTCGTCCCCCACATGGTCGAGGAGGTGGGGCCCCTCGCGCTGGCCCTTGTCGCCGCGGGCTACGGCGTCGTCTGGCTCGGCGACCGGCGCGCCCACGACGGCGGCCGCATCGGCGCGGTGGTGGTGCTCCCGGCGCTGGTCATCCACGCGGTGGGCGACGGCGCCGGACTCGCCATCGCGACGTCGGGCGGCGGCGACCATGGCGAGCACGTCGGCGCCGGGCTGAGCGTCGCGCTGGTGCTCCATCGCCTGTCGGAGGGGCTCTTCCTCGCCACGTCGCTCGTGCCGGTGTTCGGCTGGCGGCGCACGCTCCCGCGGCTCGGCGCGGTGGCCTCGGCGACGGTGGTGGGGGCGCTGCTCGGGCAGGCGCTCCTGTCGCGCATCCCCGACGCGGTGTTCGAAGGGGTGGCGGCCTTCGGCATCGGCGCGATGCTCCGCCTCGCCGTCCACTCGCACCAGGCGCCGCCCGCCGAACCGCGCGCCCGCATGGTGAGCTCGCTCGGCTTTGTGATGGGGGTCGCGCTCGCGCTCTACATCCCCGACCCGGACAGCATCCTCCAGCACGCCCGCCCCCACGAGCTCGCCTTCGTCGACTCGCTCGGGCCGCTCTTCATCGAGACGGCCCCGTCGATGCTCCTCGGGCTGCTCGTCGCGGGCGCGGCGCAGACCTTCCTCCCGCGCCCGGTGGCGGGCTGGCTCGCGGCGCCGACGACGCTCACGCAGGCGGCGCGCGGCGTGGTGTTCGGGGTGCCGCTGCCGCTCTGCACCTGCGGCGTGCTCCCGCTCGTGCGACGGCTGCTGGCGACGGGCGTCCCGGTCGCCGCGGTGGCCGCGTTCGCCATCGGGACGCCCGCCCTCGACCTCGGCGGGGTGGTGTTCACCTTCCGCCTCCTCGGCGCGCCGCTGGCGGCCACGCGGGTGATCGCGGGCGTCGTGGTGGCGCTGGTGACGGCGCTGGTGGTGGCGCGGGCCACCCGCGGGGTGTCGATGCGCGTGAGCCTCCGTCAGGCGCCGCCGGGCTCGCTCCTGCGCATGCAGCCGCGGTGGCGGGCGACCCCGCACACGCTGCCGCACGACGCCGCGGCAGGGGGGCTGGCGGCGGCGCTGCGCCAGGCGGTGGGGCCGACGCTCGATCACGTCGCCGCGTGGTACGTGGTGGGGCTCTGCGTCGCCGCGGCCTTCGAAGCGGCCGTCGACCCCGCGGTGGTGGCGCGCGTCGGAGCGCCGTGGGACGTGGGCCTCGCGGCGCTGCTGGCGCTCCCGGCGTACGTGTGCGCGCAAGGGGCCACTCCCTTCGCCGCGGTGCTGATGCACAAGGGGGCCTCGCTCGGCGCGGGCGTGGCCTTCCTCATCGTGGGCCCCGGCACCAACCTCCCGGTGCTCGTGGCGCTGCGTCGGGCGCTCGGCAATCGGGCGGCGGTGTCGTTCGCGCTCGCGAGCATCGTGACGGCCGTGGCGCTCGGCGCGGCGGCCAACGTGCTCATCCCGAGCGCCAGCCTGCCCGACATGCACCACCTCGTCGCGCACCGCCACGCCGCGTGGGAGATCGTCTGCGCGACCGTGCTCGCGGGCCTGCTCGCGCGCAGCCTCCTGGCGATGGGGCCGCGGCCGTGGTTCGGCGCGATGGCGCACGGCGACGAGCAGGCCGACGACGGCCACGGGCACTGACCCGCAGGGCCGCTCAGCGTCGGTCGAGCGTCCCCGCGAGGAGCGCCAGCGGCGTGGCGAGCTCGGCCAGCAGCGTGACGCGCCGCCGCTCCAGCGCCGCCCGCACCGCGCGGGTCGCCTCGTCGTCGCCGGTCGTCACCCGCAGCGCCACGGACACGTCGTTGAAGGCCCCGAGGTGCCCCTGCAGCCCGTGCAGCCGACGGCGCCACGCCCGCTCGTCGCGCTTCAGCCCGCGCCCGAGCACGTCCACCGCGTCGCGCACCCGCCGCGCCCGCTTGCGCACGTCGTGGAAGCCGTCGTCGCGCTGGAGGTCGCCGTGGAGGGCCCGCTCCAGGCCCGACAGCTCGCGTTCGAAGAGCGCCCGCGCCGCGCGCCGCACCGCGCCCCGCGGCGATTTCGACGACCCCAGCGAGGTCATCAGCGCCGCGCGGGCCTGCGCGTGCGTCGGGCCATCGAGCGCCTCGCGGAGCGCCTCCACCGCGGCCGGACGGCGTTCGGCGAGGCGGTCGCGGACGGCGGCGACCGCGGGCCGCGGGGCGTCGAGGGCGGCGAGGAGCTCGGCACCGACGTCGAGGTCGCGCACGGCGCCCGCCGCCGCGCCGAGCGCCCGCACGTACGCGAGGCACGGCGGCCCCCACAGCGGCGCGCCGTCCACCGAGGCCACGCGCAGCACGCACCGCAGCCGCCGCAGCGCCACCCGCATCTGGTGAACGGCCTCCGGGTCGCGGTCGACCACGGCGTCGTCGTGCAGCGAGTCGACCCGCGCCAGGTACCACCGAACCACCCCGCGGAGCGCCTCCCCCGCGGGCGCACGACGCCGGAGCGCGGGCTGCGCGACGAGCTCCCCCGAGGTGAACGTGAGGACGAGGCCCGTCGCCCGCAACACGCTCGCGCCGAGCCGCGCGGGGATGTCGGGGAGCTCGCCCGCGGGCAACGCGACGGCCACGGTGAGGGCGCCGTCGCACGGCACCGCGTCGACGGAGGTGGCCCGCGCCCGCGCCAGCAGCCGCCCGAGCGAGCGTACGGTGTCGTGCCAGCCGGTCGGGGCCGTGCCGTGCAGCGCCCGCACGTGGCGGACGGTGCGACGGAAGATCACCGCGGCGAGGTCGAGCGGGCTCGGGCCCTTGGGGGACATAAGAGGGAACGACTCTGCGCCCGAGGGGACGCGCGAAGCAACGGGGCGTTTGTGACACTGGGATTCGGAGTGGGTCTCGAAGCGACGAGGATCAGCAACCGATCGCTTCCGCGATACGGTCCGTCGTCCGTCG
>JBILLV010000450.1:0-6241 GCA_044375895.1 Polyangiales bacterium
GCGCGACGATTCTCGTGAAGCTTCCTTCGCGACGCGGCGACTCTCACCCGAAGCGCATGGTGCGACCCACCGCCACCCTCTCGGCCACGCTGCTCGCCGCCCTCCTCCACGGAGCCGTCGGCCGCTGCGACCCGCCGTGCCCTCCGAGCGTCGTCGTCGACCCGGGCGTCCCGCCGCGCCTGGCCGAGCGCCTGCGCGCGCAGCTCGCGACGCTCCCGCGGGCGGAGGCCCACTGCGGCGAGCTCCTCTTCCGTTGGGCCCGCAGCCGCCTCGTCATCGAGGTCGCCCTGCAGGACGGGCGCATCGCGCGGCGCACGCTGCGCTCGCTCGACGACGCGCTCCCCACGGCGCTCGCCGTCCTCGCGACGCCACCCCACGAGGACGACGCGCCCGCCGCGCCTGAAGCGGCGTCGCCCGAGCCCGCGCCGACGCCCGCGCCCGCCGCGCCCATGGCACTCGCCGCGCCGCCGATCGTCGTCGCACCCGCGCCGGTCGCTCCCGCGACGACGCTGTGGCTGCGGGTGGAGGGGGGCGTCGGCGGCGGGTGGGTGCACGGCCGCGGCATCTTCGCCCAGCGCGGCGAGGTGGCCCTCGTCTGGCGCCGGGCCATTCTCGCGGTGAGCGGGCAGTGGCGCAGCGGCGACGGGGGCGCCGACGGCAGCGAGGTGCGGGGGCAGCGCTACGGCCTCGCCCTCCGCTGGCACCTCCCGGCCACGGGGCGTTGGGGCTTCGACCTCGGCGGGGTCGTCGCGGCGGCCTCGCTCCGTCGCGACGACGGCGGCCGCAATGCGGGCGGAAGCGGGTCGGTCTGGTCACTCGCCGCGGGCGCGGACGCGAGCGCCTCGTTCCGCCTCACGCGGGCGCTGTCCGCGGTCGCGCGGGCCGAGGCGCTGGCGACGGTGGTTCACTTCGGAGACGACCCCGACGACCTCTACGGGGGCGCCCCCGTGTCGCTCGCCGTCACGCTCGGCCTGCGGCTGGAGGTGTCGCCGTGAGCGCCCGCGCCCTCCGCACGCAGAGCCCTCCCGCGGACGACGACGCGCTCCTCGCGCTCGTCGCGGCCGGCGACGTGGGCGCGCTCGGGGCGGCCTTCGAACGCTGGCACCGGGACGTCTACCGCTTCCTCGCGCGGCTCCGCGGCACGCGGCTCGAGCTCGACGACCTCGTGCAGACCACCTTCCTCGCGCTCCCCGAGGCCGCGCGCAACCACCGCGAGGGCGCCTCGCCGCGGGGCTTCGTGCTCGGCGTCGCGCTCCAGATCGCGCGCCGCGAGCGGCGACGTCTGCTCCGCCGGCTCCAGCTCTGGCGCGCCCGCGAAGACGAGCTCGCCCTCTTCGAAGGCCTGGCCGCGCCGCCCGACCCCGAGCGCCACGCCCAGAACCGCGAGGCCGTGGGCCGCGCCGCCCGCGCCCTCGCCGCGCTTCCCACGGCGCAGCGGGAGACGCTCCTTCTGGTCGAGCTCGAGGGCCTGAGCGGCGAGGACGCGGCGCAGGCCCTCGATGTCCCCGTCAACACCGTGTGGACGCGGCTCCACCACGCGCGGGCCGCCCTGCGCGAAGCCACGCGGGAGGGGAAGCGATGAGCGGATCGTGCCCCCGGGCCGACGAGGTGGACGCCGCCCTCGACCGCCGCCTCTCCGACGACGCCGCGCGCGACGCCCTCGTCCACGCCGACCGGTGCCCGGACTGCGACGCGCTGCGCCGGGCGCGCCCGCGGGTGCGGGAGCTGCTCGACGCCCTCCCCGACGGCGCCCCGGACGAGCTCTCCGCGCGTCGGCTCCGCGCTCGCCTGGTGTCGTCCGCGCTGCGCCGCGAGGCGCTCCCTCGGCCGCGCTGGGGCTTCGCGGCGGTCGCCGTGGCCGCCGCGCTCGCGCTCGTCGTGGGGGTGCGCGTGGCCCGCGCCCCCGCGGACGAGCCGCTCGGACCGGGGGAGTCGCGCCTCGGCGTCGCGGGAGCGCTCCGACCGTCGCCCGGCGCGGTGTGGTCGTTGCGGGACGAGCGCGGCGACACGCGGGTGCTCCTCGACGACGGCGTCGTGACGCTCCGCGTGCAGAAGCGCCGGGCGGGGGAGCGCTTCCGGGTGGTGCTGCGCGACGCGGAGGTCGAGGTGCGGGGCACGCGCTTCGAGGTGACGGCGCACGGCGGGAGCCTCCGCGCGGTTCGGGTGGAGGAGGGCCTCGTGGCGGTGCGGCGACGGGGCGACGCCGAGCTCCTGCTCGCGGCCGGCTCGCGCTTCGTCGCGCCGGCGGAGGCACCGCCGCCCGACCTCCGACCCAACCCGCCCGCGGCGCCGTCGCCGGTGGTGGCTGAGCTCACCCCGCGCCGTCCCGTACCGTCCGCGCCTGATCCGGGGCGGGAGTTTCGCGCCGGCGCGCTGGCCCACGTGCGCGGCGACCACGCGACGGCCGCCGCGGCGCTCGGGCGCTTCCTCACGTCGTCGGCGCCGAGCGACCCGCGGCGGGAGGACGCTCGGTACGTGCGGGTCCTCGCGCTGCGCGGGGCGGGGCGCGAGGAGGAGGCGGCGGAGGAGGCGTGGCGGTACCTGCGGGAGTTCCCCGCGGGGCTGCGGTGCGCGGAGACGGCGTCGTGGCTGGCGCGGGCGCGCGCGGCCCGCGGGGACTGCGAGGGGGCGGCGCGGGCCGCGATGCGCGTGCCCGAGGGCGCCAGCGCGGCGACGCGGAGCGCGGTGGCCCGGGCGCTCGCGGGCTGCGGGCGGTAGGCGGCGAGCGCTCGCGCCCTTCCAAGGCGTTCGCGCGCCGCGCCACCGCGGAGGCGGGCGGCGCTCAGTTCGACGCGGGCAGCGGCGTCGGGCAGCCCTGCGCCTCCTCCGCCGTGAGGAAGGCGTAGCCCACCGCCCCATCGGGCGCGCGCACGCAGTAGAGCGTCGCCTCGCCGCGCTGGAGCGTCCCCGCGGCGAGGACCGCGACCGTCGTGCCCGCGGGGTACGCGCGGGTGTTCTCGCGGGTGAGCGTCGGCGTGTCGCGGAGGTGGAAGGACGCGCCCGCCGTCGCGGTGCACGCCGCCGCCCCCGTCGGCGCCGCGGCGGGGCGCGTCGCCTGCCAACACGACGCGACCGCGAACCGGCTCGCCGCCGCGTCCCACCGCGTCACCTGGAACATCGGCCCCGTCTGCCCCGGCGGCGTCGCGTCGCCCATCTGCGCGGAGACGAGCACCGCGTCGGCGCCGAGCGCTTCGAAGCGGAAGTCGCCCGCCGCGCTGCCGTTGTTCTCCTCGATGCGCGCGCCCCACGCCTCGGTCGACGCGTCGTCGACGGGGAGCGCGAGGAGGGCCGCCT
This sequence comes from Polyangiales bacterium, assembly GCA_044375895.1. Lineage (GTDB taxonomy): Bacteria > Myxococcota_A > Polyangia > Polyangiales > CAISKJ01. The sequence goes on from JBILLV010000450.1 coordinate 3,295, forward strand.
CCTTCCACGTGTACGACCGCCCCTCGTCGGTCTCGTGGCCGCCGCCCGTGATGGGGAAGAGCCAGCGGCCGCCGACGTTGAGCGGGGCGCCGCACTCGGTGTTCTCGGGTTGGGAGGTGGTGGCGAAGGTCACCGACGCCCAGCCCCACGCGAGGTGGCGGGCCACCGTGCACGAGCTCGCGGTGTACGCGTCGGGCGTCCCGTCGAGGTCGTAGTCCTCGGTGGGCGTCGCGCCAGGCGGGGGCTCTGGCGTGACGGGCGAGGTCGCCCACCCTGCGTTGGGCTGCGCCGCCCGCATCGGCGCGACCGCGGGGCGCGCGGCGGGCTGCGGCGCGGCGGGCTGCGGGGCGGCGGGCTGCGGGGCGGCGGGCTGCGGGGCGGCGGGCTGCGGGGCCGGGGCGCTGTCTCCGGCGCACCCGCGGTTGCACCCGGTCGCGGTGAGCGCGATCCCCGCCACGACCACGAACGACCAAGGTGTCGGTGCTGGCATAGGGCGCGGAGTGTCGCCGCGGGTCGGGGCGCTTGTCACCCGTCGAGTGACATCGCGGCGGGCGCACGAACCCTCCATGGACGCGATCGACGCGACATCGACGCGCCCGCACCTGGCTACCACGTCAGCCACGCACGACCCCGCCGCCCTGCCACGCGCCTCGCCAGGCAGGCCGCGCGCCGTCCCCGCGCCGCGTCGCCGACGACGCACCTCCCGCCCGCACGGGTCGCTTGTGCCGCCGCGGACCGACGCATCGTCGCCGCGCAGCGGAAGCCACGGGCGCGCAGCGGTCGACGCGCTCGGGGGACGCGTCGGCGCGGCATCGCGGTTGCTGCTCTCGTCGCACCAAGAACCTACGCTCGCTCACCTTCGCCGCGCTCATCGCCTCGTCGCTCGCCTCCGGCGCGTGCGTCTTCACCCCCGCCGACGCCGACGTCGACCCGACGCCCGCGCCCGTCTCCTCCGCCGCGCCCGCCTCCGCCGCGCGGGTTCGCGCCGTCGCCGCGCTCGAGCTCGTCGACGAGGTCGGCCTCGCGCTCGAGCTCCTCGGCCTCGTCCCCGACACCACCTGCGGGGCGCCCGTGCCGACCCGCGTCGCGCAGGCGGCCGCCGCGCTGCAGACCCGCTACACCTGCGCCACGCACACGGTCACCACCCGCGCCGACCACAGCGTGGCGCTCACCTGGACCTTCGCGCCGGGCGGCTGCGTCGTCGACGGCGCCCGCCTCGGCGGCAGCGCGGTGGTCTCCTTCGCGGTGGGCCATCAGCTCACGCGCACGACCGTCGACGCGCGCACGCTCACCCTCGACGGGCGCGCCGTCGGCCTCGCGCTCAGCGACGAGCAGTGCGCCGACGTCCGGCGGGTCCGCGTCGTGGGGCAGGGGGCCCTCGCCGGTGGCGGGCGCTACGAACTCGACGTCACCGTCACGCGCGTGAGCGGGAGCTGGCTCACCGGGAGCGTCGTCGTCCTCGACGGATCGGCGAGCGCGACGCGCTCCGACGGGCAGACCGACGGCGTCGCCTTCGCGGGCCTCACCCTCACCGTGGGCGACCCGCTGCCGCAGAGCGGCTCGCTCATCCTCCAGCGCGCCGGGAGCCCGCGCGTGGGCGTGGCCTTCGAACGGCGCTCGCCGATTCACCGGACCGCGACGATCACCCTCGAAGGGCGCGGCGGTGTCGCCGTCGCTCTCCTCGGGTGAACGTGGACGCCATCGCGTGCATCCCGGCGCGCGACGGGGTTGACGGCGAGCGCGTCGGCGCTCCTACTTGCGGTTCGCGATGACCTCTCCCCAACCCGGTCACGCCCCTTCCGTCGACGCACCATGAACCCCGACGACCTCTCCAACGCCTGGCACCTCGACCCAACGACCAGCGCGGTCCTCGTGTTCGCGCTCGTCCCTGCCTTCTTCGTCTGGCGCTACCGCATCACGCGGGCGGAGTCGCAGTGGGAGGCCGAGCGCGCGGTGCAGGCGAGGGTGCCGCCCGCGGGCGTCGCCTACGCGCTCGGGCGGGTCGTCCCCCTCGACGGAGACGCCGCCCCCGTGGTGCTGGTGATCCACGAGACGGGCGTCGAGCGGCAGGGGAGGAAGGGCCGCTACGTCCACTGGGAGGAGTCGCGTCGGGAGCTCACCGCCCGCCCCTTCGACGTGCGGGAGGCCGACGGCCGCGTCGTGCGCGTCGAGCCCGGCGCCGACCCCACGCTCGCCGCGTACCCCACGGTCGAAGGGGGCGAGCGGTTCGAGCGTGACGGGACCCGCTCACGCAAGCGGGTCGCCCGGCTCGCGGCGGGCGAGCGGGTGTTCGTCGCGGGCGTGGCGAGCGAGGTCGCGACGCTCGCAGGCGCGTCATCGAACTACCGTGACGCGCCCTCGCTGCCAGCCGTGCGCCGCCCCGACGACGGACCCCTCGCGATCGAGCGCGCGTCGTACGAAGAGGTGCACCGCGAGCGGTCGCGCGACGCCGCCCTGCGGGGCCGGATCCTCGTCGGCCTCGCCGCGCTCCTGACGGTAGTGTCCCTCCCGCACTATCTCGCGCGGGTCGCGATGGGCCACCCGGCGCAGGCCGTCGTGACCCGCACCTGGACGTCCATCAGCACCACCACGAACCGCGGCACCACCACCCACCGGACGCTCTATCACGCCGAGCTCCAGAGCGGCGAGTTCACGCTCCATCAGGAGGTCTCGGCCACCACCTTCGGCGACATCGCGCGCGGTGACACGGTGCCCGTGCTGCGGGTCGACGCGTGGCCCGGCGCCTCGCAGCTCGGGTCGAGCGCCACGCTCCACGGCTTGTCGCTCGTCCCCATCGGTCTGCTGGTCGCGATCGCGTGGCTCCTCTCCCCGCGGCACAGCCCCGCCGGGGGAGCGCCCCGCGACCCCTGAGGTCACTCACCCGCGGCGTTGCGGACCACCTGGCCGTTGAGCATCCGATCGCTGCAGAGCGGGTCGCCCGGTCGGC
>JBILLV010000131.1:0-23939 GCA_044375895.1 Polyangiales bacterium
CGCTCGATGTTGTTGAGCCACGCGTCGGACACGGGCGTCTCGGAGAAGACCACCACCGCCGTGCGGTAGCTGCGCTCGGTGACAGGCGTCAGCGCGCGCACGCCGCCTCGCCCGTCCCACATCGCCTCGATCCCGTTGACGATGTCGTCCATGGTCACCCGGCGCAGCGCGCTGCCGGTCCAGTTGCGATTCTCGCCGCGCGAGGGCGCGTCGAGCACGTACCAGGGGCCTCCGGCGCTGGCGCGATCGACGAGGCCCATGAGGTAGAGCTCCAGCGGCGGATACACGGCGCGGTCGCCGTTTCCGAAGGGGGTGACGGGCCCCCACGGGAGCACGTCGCCCCCGCGCGCGGCGATGCACTCCGCGCGGTTCGGAGGAAAGGGCAGGTTGACCGTGACGCGCGTGTTCGACACGCAGGTCGAGAGGGCGCCGCCGAGGCTCCCGTCGGCGTTGACGCAGCGCGCGGCGTCGGGGTCGAAGCCGCCCATCGAGCCTCGCACGCTCGCGACGCCCCAGTGGCCTGACTCCGGGGCCTCGGGGAAGAGGCTCCCTGGCACATCGACGCCCCAGTAGTGCGCGATCTCCTGGAGCATGGGCGGAGAGCTATCGACCGTCGCGTTGATCGTGATGAGGAGCTTGAGCCGCTGCGGAGACCCCGCGCGGATGTACGGGCCGTTCATTGCGTAGCCCGTCCCGGTGCCGGGGATGTCCCGCCGCACGGCTTCGGCCACGCCCGCCGCCGCCTCCAGGCTCGTGTCTGACACGATGGTGACGAAGTCGTAGTCGTCGCCGAAGTGCCTGTAGAAGCGCGCCAGCGCGGGCGCGTACCCTTCGCTCATGATCTGGTTGCGCAGGTAGGGGCCGACGCGACCCGCCTCCATTCCGGCGCCGACGATGTTCACCACGTGGCGCCCGGCGCCGAAGCGCGACCCCATCGGGAGGGCGGTCGCGGGCGAGACGCAGGTGCCGGTCATCGGGCTCTCGCAGCCGTCGGTCGGGTCGTTGTTGCAGTCGCGGAAGCCCGCCGCGCAGACCTGACCGCTGCAGGCGCCCATCGCGCAGGCCGCCATGGTGTTGCCCGACGAGCCCGCGCAGCGGTTGCCGCAGCGACCGCAGTTGTTCGCGTCGGTGGCGAGCGTCGCCTCGCAGCCGTTGGTGGGGTTGGCGTCGCAGTCGCCGAAGCCCGCGTTGCAGGCCATCACCGCGGCGACGCCCATCCGACACGCGGGCATCCCGTTGGCGACGGTCACCGCGCGGCCGCAGGCGCCGCAGTGCATCGTCGAGGTGTTGAGGTCGGTCTCGCAGCCGTTGGCGAGGTTGCCGTCGCAGTCGCCGCGACCGGTGGGGCAGGCGACGGCGCAGCGGCCGCTCTGACACGTGACGGCGCCGCTGCCCGGGCTGGCGCTCGGGCACGCGTTGCCGCAGCGCCCGCAGTGGGCCATGTCGTTCTGCAGGTCGACGCAGGCGGCGCCGCACAGCGTCCGCGGCGCGCAGGTGCAGACGCCGTTGACGCACGCCTGACCCGCCGTGCAGACGTTGCCCGTGCGCCCGCAGTTGGCGGGGTCGGACCGGAGGTTGGGGCAGACGCCCGTGGGGTTGCTGGGCGTCGGCGCGCAGCACGGGAGCTCGCCGGTGATCACCCCCGGCGGGCTGGTGAAGGCGGTCCCCATCCGGCCCCAGCACCGCACCGGGAAGCCTCCCGCGAGCGACAGCGGACCCATCGCCGCGCAGGTGTGCTCCCGGCCCGCGGAGAGGTACACCGCGCCCGCGCTCGACGGGAGCGAGACCGTGACGGGGCGATTGAACCGGACCTGCGACGACCCGACCCCGAGCTGCCCGGCGCCATTCACGCCCCAGCAGTGGACGGCGCCGCCCGCGGCGAGGGCGCAGGTGTGGTCCGCCCCAGCGGCGAGGACGCGCACGTCGGTGAGGTTGCCCGAGCCCGAGGGCGCGCGCACGGCCACCGGCGTGGCGCTTAAAAGGAACGCGCCGCCACCGAGCTGACCCGATTCCCCCTGGCCCCAGCATCGCACCTCGCCACGGGTCTGCGCCGCGCCGTCCGGCGCGCCGGCCCCTGGCGCCTCGACGACGGCGCAGGTGTGTCGGCTGCCCGCGGCGAGGGACAAGACCTTCGGCAGCCCCGTGACCTGCACGGGCAGGGAGGCCGGTGACGTCGCGGCCAGTCCGAGCTGCCCGTACGTGCCGTCGCCCCAGCAGCGGACCGATCCGTCCTCGAGGAGCGCGCACGCGTGGCTCAGGCCCGCGGTCACGAGCCGGACCCGCGCGCCTTCGAAGGTGAGCTCGCTGCGGCTCATGCCGCTCTGAGGGCCGTTGCCGAGCTGTCCGAGGCGCCCGAAGCCCTCGCAACGGACCCGGCCTTCGTTGACGACCGCGCAGGCGAAGGGCTCGCTGCTGCCTCCACCCACCGCGAGCTGACGCACGCCCTGGAGCCAGTCGGTCTCCGACGGGACGACCCTGCCCGCGCGGTCGATGCGCCGGGGGGACTCCATCGTGGGTCCGCTCCCGAGGGTGAGGAAGAGGCCCGGCGGCGTCGCGCCGGCGTCGAAGGCGGTGGGGTCGAGCGCCGCGGGGTTGGCCCAGCTGTTTTGCCCGCTCTGGCCCCAGCACCGCACGACCGCCGACGCGCTGTAGCAGCCGGCGAGCCCCGCGGCTCCGGCGTCGTTCCGGTCGTTGCACACGATGGTGGAGCTCGTGCGCAGGCAGGCGAAGTCCGCGCCGCTGACCATCTCGGTGGCGAGGCACGACCCCGAGGGGGCGGGCGGTTCGCACCCGGCGGTGAGGCCCGCAGCGCTGGCTGTGAGCAGGACGAGCCGCCGGAACCACGGTGAACTCAGGACGGAACGTCGCATGGTCTCTCCCGCGCCGCCCGCGACCCGACCGGTGAGTCACCGCAGGCGTGCGCGAGGACGAGGCTAGACACACCGCCCCGCGATCTCCGATCACACTTCGATTACACGCACCCGAAATGAAACACTGGACGGCTCCCCCGCGGCGGCGCCTACCCTCGTCGCGGGAGACCCAACGACCGATGCGTCCTCGCCATCCTTCGACCGGTTGCGCACTGGGCCTGACGCTCGCGGCGGTGATCGCGCCGTCGCTCGCGCACGCGCAGCTCATCGACCGCCTCTCGCTCTCGGGGCACGTCAGCGCGAGCGCGGTGCTGTCGGACCCGTACCCCGGCTTCCTCGACGTCGGCGTCGGCGCCGAGCTCCGCCCGACGCTCCGCGTCTGGGGGCCGTTGCACCTCCAGCTCCTCGCGGGGCTCCAGCTCTGGCCCGTCAACGGTCAGCTCGGGTCGCTCACGCCCGCGGTGGGCATCCTGCGCTTCGGCGGCGGCGTTCGCGTCCACCCGGAGCTCTCGCGTCGCTACGGCGGCCCCTTCGTCGACGCCGACCTCGCCGCCGCGGTGACCACCGTGCCCGCGCAGGTGAGCTTCGCCTTCGGCGCGGGCTGGCTCGTCCCCCTCGGGCGCGTCGTCCAGGTGGGGCCCGCGGTGCGCGTCGGCTGGTCGGACGTCGGGAGCAATCCGTACGGGTTCGGTTCGTTCTGGTACCTCACGGCGGGCGTCGAGGTCGCGCTGCGCCTGCCCCGTTCTGCGCCGCCGCCGCCTGAAGCCCCCGTCGTCGCGACGCCCCCGCGCGCGGCTCCGACGGCGACGCGGGTCGCGCCCGCGCCGGTGGTCGAACCCGACCCCGACGGTGACGGCGTGCGCGGCGCGGCCGACCGCTGCCCCAACGAGCCCGAAACCGTCAACGGCTTCGAAGAGAACGACGGCTGTCCCGACAACCCCGACCCCGACGGCGACGTGCTGACCGGCGCGGCCGACCGGTGCCCCAACGAGGCGGAGACCCGCAACAACTTCGAAGACGAAGACGGCTGCCCCGACAACCCCGACGCCGACAGCGACGCGGTGCTGCTCCCGGGCGACCGGTGCCCCAACGAGCCCGAGACCCGCAACAACTTCGAAGACGACGACGGCTGCCCCGACACGGTGCCGGCGGTGCAGTTCATGGGGACGCGGGTCGTGGTGCGGGACGCGGTTCGCTTCGAGGCCGAGCGCGACCGGCTGCTCCCGGAGTCGTCGGCCGTGCTCGACGCGCTGGCCGCGGCCCTCGCGGCGCGCCCCGACGTGCTGCGCATCCGGGTGGAGGGCCACACCGACGAGCTGGACTCCGCGCGCCGCAACCGCACGCTCTCCGAGCGCCGCGCCCGCGCCGTGGCGCGCTACCTCCGCGACCACGGCGTCGACCGCCACCGCCTCGACAGCGAGGGCTTCGGCGACGAGCGCCCCGTCGTCGCGACCACGGGTCCGGTCGATCCGGAGCGCAACCGGCGGATCGAGTTCACCGTCGTCGACCCGCCGCAGGGCGTGGCCGCGGCGCCTCCCGCCGCTGCGACCCCCGCGACGCCCCCGGCCGCCCCCGCGGGCGATGAGGAGCACGGCCATCACCGACGTCACGGCAGTGGTCACCACGATCGCCGTCACTGATCGAAGCGCCCGGCAGGGTCGGCGCGCGGAGGCCCCTTCTCACCGCCTGGCCCGGACGGTAGGGTCTCCCCTGTTGGGCCCCACGCATCACACCGCCGCGAAGTGGCTCGCCGCGTGCGCGATCGCCGTGTGGTCGGCGCGCGCCGAGGCGCAGGTGGGCGCCGACGTCGCCCGCCGCTCGCTCATCGACGCGGCCGCGGCGGCGGCGCGGGCCGGCGACCACGCCCGCGCCCTCGAGCTCGGCGAGCGCGCCCTCGCCCTGCGCGCCACGCCCTCGCTGCGGCTCTTCCTCGCGCGGGAGCACCTGCGCGCGGGTCACCCCGTCGAGGCCCTCGCGCAGGCGGGCGAGTGCGCGACGCGGGCGCGCGGCGACGCGACCGTGCCCGACCGCGACGCGACGCTCGCGCGCTGCGAGGCGGTCGCGCGGGAGGCCGAGCGGGGCGTCGCGCGCTTGACCCTGCGCGTGGCCTCCCCCGCGCCCGCGGGGCTGCGCGTGACGGTGCGGGGGGAGGTCGTCGCGGCGGCCCTCTACGACGTCGCGTGGCCGCTCGCGCCCGGGGAGACGTCGATCGACGCCACCGCCGCGGGGCGCGTCGCGTTTCACCGCGACCTCACGCTGACGGTGGGCGCGAGCGAGACCGTCGACGTCATGCTCGCCGAGCCCGAGGTGGTCGCCCCCGCCGTCACGCCGGTGGTGGTCGCCCCGCCGGTGATCGCGCCTCCCGTGGTGGTGGCGCCGCCCCGACGCGAGCGGCGCGCGGCGCCTGCGCCTTCGCGGGGGCCGTGGGTGGTCGTGGGGGTGGGCGTCGCGGGGCTCGTCGCGGGCGGCGTGCTCGGCGCGCTCGCGCTCGGGGAGCAGTCGTCGCGCGACGCGGCGTGCCCGTCGGCGGCGCGCTGCGACGCGGCGTCGGCGCTCTCGCACGACGCGGCGATGCGCGACCTCGGGCTCGGCGCGAACGTGGCGCTCGTCGCGGGCGGGGCGCTCGTGGTGGGGGGCGTCGCGTGGTGGCTGATCGCGCGCGCCACGCGCACGGCGACGCCCACCCCGGCGGGGCTTGCGCTGCGCTGGTGAAGGGCGCGGCTCAAAGGTTGTAGAAGAATCGCGGACCGAGACGTCTCCCGCAGACGCCGACGGGAGCGATTTTTCTACAACCTTTCAGCAGGGATCCGAGGAACGGGCCGAATACCGTCACGCCACCTGCGGCACAGGGTGCTCGCGGCCCTCTCCCCCGCTGCCGCGCGCCCCTCTCCCGCGGAGCGGGAGCGGGGCTTCCCACGCAGGAGCCAGAGCGTCGTTGAACGTCGCGAGGCATGGGCTTCCCTCGCGCTGCTCGGGTCTCATCGACTCTGCGCGGAGCGCCCTGACCCGCGCGTGTGTTCCTGCGGGCGATCCTGCATCCGGCTCGACGGCGGACGGTGGACGGTGACGAGGCGCGTCGCGGAGACCCGAGCAGAGCGAGGGAAGCCCATGCCTCGCGACGTTCAACGACGCTCTGGCTCCTGCGTGGGAAGCCCCGCTCCCGCCCCGCGGGAGAGGGGCGCGCGGCAGCGGGGGAGAGGGCCGCGCCTCGCTCGTGACGGCACATCCCTCTTGAAACATCGAGGTCGAACCGCGGGGCTACGCTTCCCTGTTCAGGCCCCCGAGAACGAGCCCTGCACCTCGGCGCGCGATCCGGGAGGGAGCCGCACGCGGAGGCCGCCGCCCTTGCGTTCGAAGAGGTTCACGCGGTCGAGGCCGGCGTCGGCGAAGTCTCGCCGCACGCGCCAGAGCAGGGTGTTGAGGTCGGTGCGGGAGGCCTCGCCGCCGGGCCAGAGGCGGTCGAGGAGCACCGCGTCGGGGACGAAGTCGCCCGCGGCGTAGGGCGGCGGAGGCTGGAGGAGGAGCGCCACGAGCTCGCTTCGCTTCTCGGCGAGGTAGACCTTGCGCTCGCGCGCGCCGACGCGGAGCGCGAGCCGCCCGCCGCGGGGGAAGAACGACAGCACGGCCGACGTGACCGGCTCGTCGGCCGCGGTGACCGCCGTGGGCTTCGACGGGTCGGCGGGGAGCGCCACGACGCGCAGCGCGACGGCCCCGCACGCGATGAGCTCCCCGCTCTCGACGTGGACCATCTCCCCGACGTCGAGCGCGCGCCCGACCCGCACGTCGGCGACGTTGGCCTCGAGCACGAGCCGCTCGCCGAGGGCGGCCAGCGCGACGGCGGAGGCGGGCCACGCCGACACCGCGACGTCGTCGTCGCCGCCGCCGACCGTGACGCGCTCGCCCGCGACGCGCACGAGCACGCCGGGCGTCGGCTCGATGAACCAGTGGTGGCCCGGCTCGGCCGCGAGCGCGTCGGCCTCGAGCGAGAACGTGTGCCCGTCGATTTCGAAGCGGTCGCCGACCCGCAGCGGCTGCGCGCCCTCGACGGGCTTCGCCCCGAACATCGTGGGGCCGCCGCCGAGCGCGACGACCTCGACGCCCGCGTCGGTGACGCGCACGAGCGCGTGGTGCCGGCTCACCCGCTCCCCCGAGAGCACGATGTCGCAGTCGAAGTTGCGCCCGATCAGCAGGCTGCCGCCGTCGAGGGGGAGTCGCGCGTCATCGGTGCGGAGCCAGTGTCGGAGCCCCATGGCGGGCGAGATTCTACCCCGCGCTCACTCGATCACAAAGTCCTCGTCCGCTCCGCCGTCGCGGGCGCGCGGTCGAGCGCGCGGTGCTGCGCGCGGGGGCCGCCTCGCGGGCTGCGCGGCCGCGGCGCCCCCGACCGGCGCGACGGGCGGCGCGGCGGCGGGCGGGGCGCGCTCCGGCGGTGGGGCCGCGGGGGAGGTTGGCGCGGGCGGATCGGCCGCGCGCGGTGGCGCGGCGGGTGCGGCGGGTGCGGCGGCCGGCGCGGGCGGCGCCGAAGCGCGTCCGCGGACCGCCGCGACCGCGTGCGCGCCGAGGGCGGCGAGCACCGCGACCGCGAGGGCGCCGCGGCGGGCGTAGGTCGTGCGGCCGGCGGGCTCGCGCGACGGCGCGGTGGGGGAAGCGGGCGACGTGACGGCGGGCTCGGCGGGCGGGGGGGCCGACGGCGTCCGCGGCGCACGGCCTTCCTCCCAGGCGCGCTGGGCGTCGTCGAGGGAGGCGTCGAGGTCGGCGAGGAGCGCGGCGGCGTTGGCGTGGCGGTCGCCGGGGGTGATCGAGAGCGCGCGGGCGAGCACGGGCTCCCACGGCCCCACCTCGACGGAGAAGCGCGACGGCGTCGGGCGGTGCGGCGTGCTGATGCTGGCGTAGAGCTCGATGGCGGTGCGGCCCGCGTAGGCGCGCTGCCCGACGAGCGCCTCGACGAGGAGCAGGGCGAGCGCGTGGACGTCGGTCCAGGGGCCGGTGCGCAGCTTCGCCACCTGCTCGGGGGCCGCGTGCGAGAGCGAGAACGGCGAGTGGGGGTCGGTGGTCCGCTCGGTCCAGTCGGGCGCGTCCTCGTCGGGGGAGAAGACCTTCGCGACGCCGAAATCGAGCACCTTCACGGAGGCGTCGCCGCGCCGCGCCGCGGACACCATCACGTTGGCGGGCTTGAGGTCACGGTGCGCGACGCCCGCCTCGTGGGCCGCCGCGATGGCGTCGATCACGGGGCGGAGGAGCGCCATCGCCTCGCGGGGCGCGCGGGGGCGGCCCTCGTCGGCGCGGAGGCGGGCCTCGAGGGTCTCACCGTCGAGCCACTCGAGCACGATGAAGGGGTGGGCGACGCCGGCGATGTCGGTCACCCCGAAGTCGAGCACCCGCACGATCGACGGGTGCCGGAGCGTCGCGACGATGCGCGCCTCGCGTTCGAACGCTTCGAAGAAGCGCTCGCGCTCCGCCTCGCGCAGGGCGGCCGGCACGGCGAGCACCTTCACCGCGACGGGGCAGTCGAGGGCGTTGTGCGAGCCGCGGTACACCGCGCCGTAGCCGCCCCGGGCGACGAAGGTCGTGAGGCGAAAGCGCGCGTCGATGGCGGTCCCGTCGAGGCGCTCGATGGGGTCGGGCGACTCCATGCGGCGGTGGGGAGTATATGCCCCCGCGGCCCCGCGCAACGCCAGCGGGTAACGGCGCCCAGCGGGGGGATATTTTTTCCCCAGCCGCAGCGCTCCCTTCAGCGCCGTCGCGCCCTTCTGGGACGACCTCGAAGTGCGCTCGCCGGCGGACGTCCGCTGGCGCTTTGTCACCGACGCCCCCCGCCACCGCGGAGGTCCCCTACGGGGCGCGGCGGAAGCGGTAGCGCGCCACGAAGCGCAGCGCCCCGATGCCCTGCTCGGGCACGGCCACGGTGAGCTCGTCGCCCGCCACGCTGTACCCCAGCGCGACGTCGCCGCTCGCGCCGCAGTCGGCGCGCAGCATGAGCGGCGAGGCGCCGCTCGCGGTGAAGGTGCCCGAGAGCCCCACGGGGAGGCCGCGGTCGTACACGACGCCCGTGGTGGTGACGAGGTGGAGCCCCGCCACGGAGTCGGTGGTGAAGCGCCCGCCGCGCACCCACGCCTGGCCGCGCACCCGCACGCGCGTCATCGCGAGGTCGAGGTTGCCCAGGCCCGTGTTGAGCCCGTTGAGCCACATCTCGAAGCCCTGCGCCACCCAGCGCCCCTCGGGGATCGCGCCCCCCGTGTTGGCCGGCGCCGCGCCCACCTGGAGCATCGCGTTGACGAGCGGGAGGTCGGTGGGGGCGTCCGCGGGCGCGCAGGAGCCGGGGCCGTAGGGGACGCGGTCGACGTCGATGGTCCCCTCGTCGCAATACGAGAGCGCGGGGGGCGGGGTGACGTACGCGAAGTTGAAGCACATCTCGTCGCGCGTCCCGTTGCCGCTCCGCACCGTCTCGCTGGTGGGGTTGCGGTAGTCGCAGCGCGTGGTGAGCCGGTCGCCCGTGTTGAGCGTCTTGCGGCGCTCGTAGAAGAGCTGCGAGTCGAAGCGCCACCCGGTGAGGCTGATGAGCGGCTCGCGGGTGCCGTCGGCGCGGAGGATGGTCTGGGTGAAGCCGGTGCCGACCTCGTGCATGTGGGGCATGCCCGCGAGGATGGTGGTGCCCGCGCGGAGGGTGCAGCGGCTCTCGGCCATGCCGGCGCTGCGCGGCGCGATGGTGAAGCCCTGCGGACCGATGGCCACCATGCCGTACTCGGTGCCCATCGGCGCGTCGTGGTAGAGGCGAACGCCGCTCGAGTCCATCACGTCGGGGACGCGCGCCCCGTTGTTGTAGTGCACCTGCACGATGAAGCGCTGCCCCGGCGTCACGCGGAGCCCGCCCTCGGGAAACTCGAAGGCGTCCTGCCCGGGAGCCCACGCGTAGAGGTACTGGCTGCTGGCGGGCATCCCCGAGCAGCGAAAATGCGCCATCCCCGCGGTGCTGCGATCGGGGTCGCGGAGGAGCACGATGTGGTGGACGACGCGGCGCTGGTCGACGACCGCTTCGAAGCGACGGACGAAGCGGGCCTCGGTGACGGGCGCGTCGAAGGCGAAGCACTGGTAGAGGTCGGTGACGTCGGGGCCGACCGGGAAGCAGGTGGCGGTGAGTTCGAAGCGCTGCGTGCCCGCGGGGGCCTGCGCGGGGGCGCGAAACACCGGCGCGCTCGCCATGAGGGAGGCGCCGGGCTAGGGCCGCAGGGCGCCGCAGCTCGCCCACTCGGCGAGGGCCCGCTTCGCGTCGTCGGGCACGGCCGGCGCGCCCGCGGGAGGCATGGTCCCGTCGACGAGCCGCGGGCCGATGCGGTCGATGGGGCGGACGGTGACCACCCCGCGGAGCAGGCTGTCGTAGTCGAGCAGCGTGTAGGGGGCGCCGAACGACGGCGTCGCGCCGTGGCAGCTCCCGCAGTGCTGCGTGAGGAGCGGGCGCACCGTGGTGTTGAACACCTCCCGCGACGGCGTGCACGCGTTCGACGCGTCCGCGGCGTCGGCGACGTCGGCGGGGGCCGCGTCGGTGGGCGCGGACGGCGTCGTGCCACACGAGGCGGTGAGGGCGAGGAGGGTCGCGAGAGGGGCGGCGCGCATGGGGGTTCATGCGCTTGTACCGCAGGTTGGCCCTGCGTGTCAGCGGCGCAGGGGCGCGGCTTGACACCGCCGCCCTCCGCGTGTGAACGACCTCCCATGCTCCGTCGTCCGCCCGCCGCAGGAGGCCGCGTCCGTCGCCCCGCGCACCGCCCCGAGCACACGCTCTCCCCCGACTGGCGCGTGTGGGCCGCGGAGAACCTCCTCGCCGGCCGCACCCGCGAAGACGTCGCCGCGGTGCTCGTCACGCAGGGCGTCTCCGTCGAAGAGGCCGCCGCGCAGGTCGCGGGCCTCGCCGCCTCGCCCGCCCTCGCCGCCGCCCGACGCTACGTCGCCCAGACGCGCCGCCTCGAGCTCGTGACGCGCCTCCTCGCCGAGCACGCGCGCACGGCCCGCCACGCGACCGAGGTCGAGCGCCGCGCGGGCGTGACGCCGGAGGAGTTCTTCGATCGGTACTACGCCACCAACACCCCGGTGGTGCTCACCGACGTGGTGACGCGCTGGCGCGCCTTCGGCTTGTGGAGCCCCGACTACCTCAAGGCGCGCGTCGGCGACGTCGAGGTGCTGGCCGCCTTCGGCCGCGAGGGCGACCCCGACTACGACATGAACACCCCGAAGCACAGCCGCCCCGTGCGCTTCGCGGACTTCATCGATCAGGTGGTGGCCGCGGGCGAGACCAACGACCTCTACCTCGTCGCCAACCACCGCAACATGGATCGGGCCGCCCTCCAGACGCTCTACGACGACGTCACCCTCGACCCCGCGGTGCTCAACCCGAAGCGCCTCGCGGGCTCCGTCGCCCTGTGGGTCGGGCCCGGCGGCACCGTGACCCCGCTCCATCACGACACCTCGAACATTCTGTTCGGCCAGGTGTACGGGCAGAAGCGCTTCCGGCTCATCGCCCCGTGGGAGACGGCGCTGCTCCCCGCGATGCGCGGCGTGTACAGCCGCCTCGACCCCGAGGCGCCCGACCTCACGCGCTACCCCGACTACGCGAAGGTCACGGTGAAGGACGTGACGCTCTCCCCCGGCGACATGCTCTTCATCCCGGTGGGCTGGTGGCACCACGTGCGGTCGCTCTCGCTGAGCATCAACCTCGCCTTCACGAATTTTACCCGCACCAACGCGTTCGACTGGTACCGACCCGGCGAGGTTCGCTGATGATCCCGCGCTACACCCCCAAAGAGTTCGCCGCGCTCTGGTCGCCCGAGCGTCGCTACGCCACCTGGCTCCGCGTCGAGCTCGCCGCCTGCGAGGCCATGGAGCACGAGGGCACCGTCCCCGAAGGCACCGCGGCCGCCATCCGCGCGCAAGACCTCCGCCTCGACCCCGACCGCATCGAGGCCATCGAGGCCGAGACCAAGCACGACGTCATCGCCTTCCTCACGCACGTCGAGGAGCTCGCCGGCGCGCCCGCCCGCTGGCTCCACCGGGGCATGACGTCGAGCGACGTGCTCGACACCTCCCTCGCGCTGCTCCTCCGCGACGCCGCCGACCTGTGCCTCGCGCGGCTCGACAAGCTCCTCGCGGCCTTCCGCCGCCGCGTCGACGAGCACCGCCGCACCCCCATGATCGGCCGCTCGCACGGCGTCCACGCCGAGCCCACCACCTTCGGGCTCGCCCTCGCGGGCCACCACGCCGAGCTCACCCGCTGCCGGGCGCGCCTCCTCACGGCCCGCACCGAGGTCGCCGTGGGCACGCTCTCGGGCGCCGTCGGCACCTTCGCGCACCTCTCCCTCGACCTGGAGGCGCGCGCCCTCGCGACGCTGGGGCTCTCGGCCGAGACGATCCCGACGCAGGTGGTGCCGCGCGACCGGCACGCGGCGTACTTCTCGGCGCTGGCCGTGGTCGCGGGCGCGGTGGAGCGCTTCGCCGTGCAGGTGCGCCACTGGCAACGGACGGAGGTGCTGGAGGCCGAGGAGCCCTTCACCGCCGGGCAGAAGGGGTCGAGCGCGATGCCCCACAAGCGCAACCCCATCCTCTCGGAGAACCTCTGCGGCCTCGCCCGCATGATGCGCGCCTACGCCTCCGCCGCGCTGGAGAACACCGCCCTCTGGCACGAGCGCGACATCTCCCACTCCTCCGCCGAGCGCATGATCGCCCCCGACGCGACGGCCACCCTGGGCTTCATGCTGGAGCGCGCCACGCGGCTCATCGAGGGCCTCGTGGTGTACCCCGAAGCCCTCCGCGCCAACCTCGAACGCACCGGCGGACTGTGGGCCAGCGAGGCCGTGCTCCTCGCGCTCGTGGGGACGGGCCTCGGGCGGCAGGAGGCCTACGTGCTCGTGCAGCGCAACGCGATGCGCGCGTGGCGTCGCGAGGGGGGCTTCCGGGCGCTGTTGGGAGCGGATGGAGACATCGGCGGGCGGCTCGACCCGGCGGCGTTGGATGCGTGCTTCGACCTCGACCACGCGCTCCGGCACGCCGACGCGCTGGTCGACCGGGCGCTCGCAGTGGGCTGACTCAGGGCGCCGGGGCGGGGGCCGCGGGGGCGGCAGCGGTCGGCGCGGCGGCGGCGTCACCCGGGGCGGCCGCGGCGTCACCCGTCGCGGCGGGGACGGCGGGCTCGGCGGGCGGGGGCGTCGGCGCGGCGGCTTCGGCCGCGGCGTCGGCAGCGGCGTCACGGCCCGCGTCGCCGCCGTCCGCGGTCACCCCGGCGTCGCCGTTGGCGCCCCGCGCGAGGGAGTCGCGGCCCGACGTGCTCGTGTACGCCAGCGAGGCCGACGTGAGCATGAAGAGCGTGGCGCAGAACGCCGTGGCCTTCGTGAGGAAGCCCCCCGCGCCGCGGCCGCCGAAGACGGTCTGCGTCTGCGCGCCGGAGAGCACCCCCATGCCGCCCGCCCGCCCCGACTGAAGGAGCACCACGGCGACCAGGAAGAGGCAGGCGAACACGTGAACGATGGTGAGGAGCGTGGTCATGGGAGCGGTGGTCTCGGTGCGGGGTCGGAGCTTAACCGGCGGCCTGGATGATGCGAGCAAAACCTGCGGGGTCGAGGGAGGCGCCGCCCACGAGCACGCCGTCGATGTCGGGCTGGGCCAGGAGTTCGGCCGCGTTGTCGGCCTTGACGCTCCCGCCATACAGGATTCGCACGGTGTCGGCCACCTCGCCGAAGCGGTCGCGCACCCGATCGCGCAGAAACGCATGGGCCGACTGGGCGTCGGAGGCCTTCGCCGTCCGTCCGGTGCCGATCGCCCACACGGGCTCGTACGCCAGCACCAAACCCTTGAGGAGCGCCTCTGCTTCCCCAGCGTCGAGCGCCCCGAGCATCCCCTCGAGCTGGCGGCGGAGCACCTCGTAGGTGACCCCCGACTCGCGCTCGCCGAGCGTCTCGCCGAGGCACGCGATGGGCTTCACGCCGTGCTTCCGCAGCGCCATCAGCTTCTTGTGCACCGTCGCGTCGGTCTCGCCGAAGAGCTGGCGGCGCTCCGAGTGGCCCACCAGGCACCACGCGCAGCCCACGTCCTTCACCATGCCGGGCGAGATCTCCCCGGTGAAGGCGCCCTGCTCTTCCCAGTGGACGTTCTGCGCGGCCACGGTGACGGCCGTGCCTTCGAGCGCCTTGGCCACGGCCGCGAGGGCGGTCGCCACGGGGGCCACCACCACCTCGGTGCGCGGGCCGATGCGCCCCCCGTCGGCCACGGCGCGCGCCAGGGCGACGGACTCGGACACGGTGCGGTGCATCTTCCAGTTGCCCGCGATGAGCGGGTTGCGGGACGGGTTCATGTGCGAAGCGCCTCCACGCCAGGGAGCTTCTTGCCCTGGATGAGCTCGAGACTCGCGGCCCCACCGGTGGAGATGTGCACGAAGCGGCCCGCGAGCCCGGCCCGCTCGACCGCCATCCCCGTGCTCTCCCCCACCGTCACCGAGTACGCCGCGGCCTCCGCGATGGCCCGCGCGACCCCCAGCGTCCCCTCGGAGAAGGCGCTGTTCTCCCACGGCCCCATCGGGCCATGCCACAGGATGGTCTTGGCCCCCAGCAGCCGGTCGCGGTACTGCGCCACCGTCGCGGGGCCGACATCGAGCGCCACCTGGCCCGGCGCCACGCCGTCGACCGTGGTCACCGCGGACTCCCGCGCGTCGGGCCCGTGCGCCACCCGCAGGTCGGTGGGAACCAGCAGCGGAATCCGCCGGGTCTGCGCCCGCTCGATGAGCCCGCGGGCCAGGGCGAAGCGCTCGCGCTCGATGGGCGTCCGCCCGAGGTCGCGCCCCATCGCCGTGAGCACCGTCGCCGCGACGCCGCCGCCGAGCAGCAGCGCGTCCACCTTCGGCAGGAGCGCCTCCAGCAGCGCGGTCTTCTCGATCATCGACTCGCCGCCCACCACCGCCACGAAGGGCCGCGCGGGCGTCACGATGCCGCCGAGCGCGCGGAGCTCCTTGAGCATCCAGAGGCCCGCGGCGCGCGGCGACACCCGCCGCGGCAGGGCGTCGACGCTCGCCCACGCGCGGTGCGAGCACGCGAAGGCCTCGTTGACGTACGCGTCGCAGAGGCGCTCGAGCTGCGCGGCGAAGGCGTCGTCGTCCTCCTCCTCGCCCGCGTGGTTGCGGAGGTTCTCGAGGAGCGCCACGCGGCCGTCGCGGAGGTCGTGGACCACCTTGCGCGCCCCGTCGCCCACGCACTCGTCGGGCAGCACGATGTCGGTGACCAGCAGCTCCGCGAGGCGCTCGCCCACCACCGCGAGGGACGGCCCGTCGCCCGGCTTGCGCGAGCGGCCGAGGTGCCCCGCGATCACCACCCGCGCCTGCCGCTCGATGAGCAGGCGCAGCGTGGGGAGGGCGGCGCGCAGCTTCGCGTCGTCGGCGATGGCGCCGTCGCGGGAGCGCGGCACGTCGAGGTCGAGGCGCACCAGCACGCGGCGCGAGGCCACGTCGAGCGTGTCGACCGAGACGATCTTGTCGAGGGCGGCGGACATCTCAGGCCCCCTGCATGCCCCCGCGGACGGCGTCGAACGAGCCGAAAGCGCGGGCGAATCCGTGGTGCGCGGGGGGTGTCATGGGGTCTTCCTGGCGGCGGGGCGCGGAAGCTAGTCGTTGCCCGGCGCAAAAGCAACAGCGCCCGCGCACTCGGAGACCCCCACCCCCGGCGCCCCCGACACCGTCAGCACCGGCCCCTCGTCGGTATACCCCCCACAAAACGGGTCGACCTTCATCAGCCACGCGGTGTCGAGGTCGACGTAGTCCACGCCCCCGAGGGCCGCGCACACGTGGGCCGCGGCGGCGATCCCGAGGCGCGTCTCCACCATCGCGCCGAACATCACCTCGAGCCCCAGCCCCTTCGCGCGGCGACCGAGTGCCAGCGAGCCCATCACCCCGGACTTCACCAGCTTGAGATTCACCCCGCGCGCCGCGCCCCGCGCCACCACCCGCGCGAGGTCGTCGAGCGAGCGCACGGATTCGTCGGCCACCACGGGGGCCGCGATCGATCGCGTCACGGTCGCCATCCCGTCGAGGTCGTCGCGGGCGCAGGGCTGTTCGAAGCACGCGATGCGCGCCCCCGCCTGCGTCGCTCGCGCGTAGAAGGCCACCGCCGTCGCGGCGTCGTAGCCCCCGTTGGCGTCGACGCGGAAGGTCGCGTCGGGCACCCGCGCGACGATCGCCGCCAGCGCCGCGAGGTCGCTCGCCGGGTCGATGCCCACCTTCACCTTGAAGCAGGTGAAGCCCTTCGCCCGCCACCGCGCCGCGAGCTCGCCCATGTACGCCGGCGCGTGGATCGGGATGGTGATGTCGCTCACCAGCGTCGTCGCCGCCGCCTCCCCCTCACGCAACAACATCCGCCACAAGGGAACGCCCCGCAGCCTCGCCTGCGCGTCGAGGAGCGCGCACTCCACCGCCGCCGAGGTCACCGCCCCCACGTCGGGGATCGTGAGCGCGCCCACGTCGTCCACCACCCGCCCGCGCAGCGCAGCATCGCAGGCGATGACCGCGGGGAGGAGGTCGGGGAGGTCTTCGCGGGTGACGGGCGGGAGCGCCGCGGCCTCGCCGAGACCCGTCGCCAGCGCGTCGGTGACCTCGTCGCGCAGGGTGACGGAGACGAGGGCCGCGCGGGTCTCGTCGATGCGCCCCGAGGCGATGACGAAGGGGTCGGCGAGGGGGACGCGCAGCGGGCGCGCGGTGATCGACTCGACGCGGTAGGGCATCGCGGCGCGGCTACAGCTCGAAGGCGGCGCCGAAGATCCAGGTGTTCGACGCGACGTGGAGCTGCGGGCGGCTCCAGTCGGTGACGATCATGTACTCGGCGAAGAGGTACGAGTGGTTGACGCCCATCTCGATGTCCCACGAGCGCTGGATCCGCGGCTCGAGGAAATCGAGGCGGAACATCGCCCCCGCGGCGAACTGCCACCCGTAGGAGAAGCCCCGCGCCGACTGGCCGAAATCGCTGGCGTTGTTGGGCGCGGTCGGCGACGCGGCGCTGCGGCGCGCGTAGTCGTCGCCGGCGTTGATCCACCAGTGCGTCACGGCCACGCCCGCCTTGCCGTAGAGCACGAGGGGGATCACCGTGCGCCGCGCGAGCAGGTCGATGCGGGCCACCAGCACCCCGTACATCGGGAGGACGTGGAGCGTGCTCGCCTGGCCGCTCGACTGCCCCGTCGCGGTGACGGGCGCGGTCGCCGAGAGGTCGCTGTAGGAGATGCCCACCCCGATGCCCAGCGAGGCCACCGGGCCGAAGCGGATCGCCTGCCAGTCGACCTCCAGGCCCCCGAGGAGGCGGTCGCGCACGCGCCGCGTCCCGTCCGCGTCGGTGTAACCGAAGTAGTCGTAGAAGGGTCGCGCCCGGCCGCCGAACTCGCTGTCGATGTCGGGCTGCCAGGGGCCGAAGCGCGCTTCGACGGCGAAATTCTGCGTGCTCTCGTAGGGGGCGCGGCCGTCGTCGCCGATCGTCCACGTCTGGGCCTGCGCGGCGGCGGGCGCCACGAGCGCGCAGAGCGCGAGGGCGGGGATGTGCCTCTTCATGACCTTCTCCGGCGACGCGCGGCGAGCGCCGCCGCCGCGAGTGACAACGTGATGAGCGGGCTCTGGGCGTCGCCGTGGCGCCCCGCGCGCGCGGCGCAGGCGATGGTGGCCCCGCCGCCGTCGGCGCGGTAGCGCTCCCAGAAATCCGTGACGGGCACCGGGGAGACGCACTCGGTGGGCGCCGACATGGTGCGGTTGCCCGCGAGGTCTTCGGCCACCACCACGCAGCGGTAGGCGCCCCCGTTGGAGAGGCCGTCCACCAGCAGGCTGGTGTTGCTCGCCGACGCGATCCCGCCGCGCGCATAGCGGCTGAACACCGCCGGGTCGTACAGGTTGATCGCCGGGAAGCCCGTGCCGCACGCCGTCGAGCCCGCGTCGTCGCCGATCACGTTGCCCGGCACGTCGAGGCCCGCGCTGCCATCGAGCGACGCGTCGCCCGCGCCAGCGTCGCTCGCCACCGCCGACGAGGGCGGGTCGCAGAGCACCCAGAAGCCGCGGAGGTCGGAGGTGGCGCTCACCGACGCGTCGCCGGTGGTCGAGGCGTCCACGAGGTTCGTCGCGACGGGGTAGCTCCAGCGCACCTCCAGCGAGCCTTCGCCGGGGCGCGCGGAGACGCTCGTGGGGGTGGAGGGCGGGTCGAGGTCGAAGGGGATGCCCACGGCCATGCCGCCCAGGGTGGCCCCCGCGGAAGACACCACCAGGAGAGACAGGAAGTTGGTGTTGATCGTCCCGCGGGAGGTCTGCGGCGCCGCGCAGTTGCCGCCGAGCGGGTCGACGAGGAAGCGGGCCTCGATCTGGAAGTCGTTGTCCATCCAGGTCACGCGCTGCCCGTTGACCACCGCCGACTCGATCGGCCAGCAGACCGCGTTGGTCGCCGGGTGGCGCGTGGACATCTCCGTGCACGAGCTCGCCTGCGCGCCGATCCACGCCTGGAGCGCGTTGAAGGTGGTGCCGTCGCCGCGCCAGTTGAGCTGGAAGCGAATCCGCTCGCGGCTCTCGCAGTCGAGGCGCCCGAGGGGGTGCGCCGCGTTGACGGCGTCGACGGCGCCGCCGACCCGGATGGGGTTGGTGAGCTGGGCCCGCGCGCTGGTGCTCGCGAGCGCGAGGGCGGCGGCGAGGCTCCACGCGAGGGGTCTCATCGCACGGCTCCAGAGCAACGGCCGTACCCGACGGGAAATCCCGTCGTCTCGACGCGCCGCGAGGGCCTCACCCGTGCCACTTTGTCACCGTCACCCACAGCGCGTCGCACGTCCTGTCACCCGCCGAAGGCCCGCTCGGCCACCTGAACGGCGTTGAGCGCGGCGCCCTTGCGGAGGTTGTCGCCCACCACCCAGAGGGAGAGCGCCCTGGGGTCGTCGCGGTCTTGTCGCACGCGCCCGACATGGACAGGGTCACCGCCCGACACGAGCCGCGGCTGCGGGTGCTTGCCCGGGCCGACCGCGTCGTCGAGCACGACGCCCTCGGCGCCGCGCAGCAGGGAGAGGGCCTCCTCGCGGGTGATGGGGCGCGAGAAGCGGGCCCACACCGACTCCGAGTGGGCGTTGCGCACGGGCACGCGCACGCAGGTCGGCGACACGTGGAGCGTCGGGAGTTCGAGGATCTTGCGGCTCTCCTCGATCATCTTGAGCTCCTCCTCGGAGTAGCCGCTGGGGTCGTGCTTCCAGTCGGAGAGGAGGTTGCCCGCGAGGACGCCCGGGAGCACCGCGGTGGGGGGCTCGTCGCCCGACTCCAGGGCCTTGCGCTGCTGGTCGAACTCATCGACCGCGCGCGCCCCCTTGCCCGAGATGGCCTGGTACGTGGAGACGACGATGTGCTCCAGGCCCGCGGCGTCGTGCAGGGGCTTGAGCGCGACCAACATCTGGATGGTGGAGCAGTTGGGGTTGGCGATGATGCCGCGCGGCGGGTTGGCGATGCGGTGGGGGTTCACCTCGGGCACCACGAGGGGCACCTCGGGGTCCATGCGGAAGGCGCTGGAGTTGTCGACGACGAGGCACCCCTGCGCGGCGGCGATGGGCCCCCACTCGCGCGACACCGAGGCGCCCGCGGAGAAGAGCGCCAGCTTCGCGCCCTGAAACACCTCGGGGGACGGCGCTTCGAGCGTCACCGGCTCGCCGCGGAAGGTGACCGTGCCCCCGGCCGAGCGCGCCGACGCCACCGCGCGCAGCCTCCCGACGGGAAACTTCCGCTGCTCCAACACGCGGAGCATCTCCTGGCCCACGGCGCCGGTGGCGCCCACGACGACGACATCGATGGTTCGAGACATACGCCCGCGGCCTATACCAGCATCGCCCCACCGCGGGGAAGCGCCCTCCCAGAAGTGCCCTCTCGGGAATGGACGGCGCCGCCACGGACGTTGCACCCTCCCGACGCCGCATGAAGCGCCCGCGCGCCACGCTCGCCCCCGCCCTCCTCGTGCCGCTCGTGTGGCTCCCCGGGGCCGAGCGCGCCCGTCCGCCCCGCGCCCCCGTCGCCGCCCACGCCCCCGCGCCCTCGGGCGAACGCTGTGATGGGGTGGCGTACCAGGGGCGCTGCCTCCCGACGCCCCGCTGCGGCCGCGACGAGATCGACCTCGACGGGCTCTGCCTCCCGACGACGGCCATGGGTGAGGCGAGCGCGGCGGTGATGGAGACCAACGCCCACTTCGATCGGGCGGGGCGTCGCGTGGTGTACGACCACCTCCCGCGCCGACCGGAGCTCCCCGCGGACTACGACCGCTACGTGTACCCCGTGCCCCCGTACGGCGGGCACACCGTCACGAGCGGGTACGACCTCGACCGCCCCGACGGGCTCCAGCGCCGCGGGGAGACGCTCAACGCGGTGGGCCACGGCGGCGTCGACCTCCCCCACGAGCGGGGGACGCCCGTCCGGGTGGTGTCGCTCCGCGGCGAGGTGGGCGAGCCCGAGGTGGTGTTCGTCGGCGAGATGTTCGGGCACACCGTGGTGTTGCGGCACGTGGTGCGGGAGGGGACGGAGGTGCAGACCTGGCTCGCCCTCCACGGGCACCTGGAGTCGGCCGCCCCCGACATTCAGAAGGGGATGAGCGTCCGTCCCGGCACCACGATCGGCTTCGTGGGCGACTCCGGGGCCCTCGGCGTGGTGCACCTCCACTACGAAATCCGCCTGATGCGCGCGGGCGTCGACCCGATGCGGGTCGAGCCACCGCAGCGCCTCACCGCCCAGGACGTCAGCATCCCCTGCGACCCCAGGAACGTCCTCCCCTTCCAATGAAGCGCCGCGGTGGGGGTTCTCCCTGGCGCGATGAATGGGATAGACTCCCGGGCGAGCAACCTCGTGGACCACGCAGCGGACACGTCCGTCCAGCACATCGGCCGCTATGAAGTGCGAGGGGAGCTCGGCACGGGCGGCATGGCCGTGGTCTATCGGGCCCACGACCCGCGCCTCGAGCGCGACGTCGCGGTGAAGGTGCTGCACCCCCACCTCGCGCGCGACCCCGAGAGCCGGGCGCGCTTCGAGCGGGAGGCGCGGGCGGCGGCGCGCTTGCGACACCCCAACATCGTGGAGGTGTACGAGTTCTCCGACCCCGAAGAGCGCGAGAGCTACATGGTGACGGAGCTCCTGGAGGGCCCCACCCTCCGCCGCTTCACCGAGCGCCACCCCGACGTCCCCTCGGAGGTCGCCGCGGCCATCGGGATCGTGCTGTGCGACGCCCTCGCCTGCGCCCACGCGCAGGGCGTGGTGCACCGCGACGTGAAGCCCGACAACCTCATGCTCCAGCGCGGGCAGGTGAAGCTCACCGACTTCGGCATCGCCCACGTCGCCGACGGCCGCGGGATGACCGTCACGGGTCAGGTGCTCGGCTCCCCGGCCCACATGGCGCCCGAGCAGATCGAGGGGTCGAGCGTCGACGCGCGCACCGACATCTTCGCGGCGGGCACGGTGCTCTACCAGCTCGCGGTGGGCAAGCTGCCCTTCGAAGGCGCGACGGCGCACGCGCTGCTTCGAAAGATCCTGGAGGGGCAGTTCACCGACGCGGCGCGCGCGGCCCCGCGGGTGGGTCACCGCTTCGCGGCCATCCTCGCCAAGGCCCTCGCCCGCGAGCCCGACCAGCGCTACGCGAGCGCCGAGGCCCTCCGCGCGGCGCTGTGCGCGTTTGTGAAGGACGCGGGGTGGGAGTTTCCCGAGCGCGAACTCCGCGCGTACTTCGACGGCCCCGAGGCGGTGGTGGCCGCCCTCCAGGCGCAGTTGAAGGAGCGGCTGCCGACGCTCGGCGAGGCGGCCCAGCGCGCGGGCGACATGGGCGAGGCGATGGGGTACTTCAACCGCGCCCTCGCGCTCGACCCGGGCAACACGAAGGTGCTCGCGCTGGTGCGGCGCGCGTCGCGGCGGCGCCAGATGGTGCGCGTCGCGCGGGCGGCGGCCATCGTGGGGGCGGTGGCGACGGCGACCGCGCTCGGCGCCGTGGCCCTCATCGAGCCGCGCGTCCCGCCGAAGCCGGTGACCACCATCGCCGCGCCGCAGCTCCCGCTCCCCGAGCCGACGCCGGTGCTCCCGCGGGCCGTCGCTCAACCCCGCCAGGCGCCCGCCGCGATGGTTGTCGACGCGGCGGTGACGGTGGCCTCGGCGCCAGAGCCCGTGCGCCCGCGGCACCCGACGACCGAGCGCGCCGCGGCGACGGCGATGCCCACGGCGATGCAGGCGATGACGGCCGACACGCGGGAGGTCGAACTTCGCCCGTGGCCGCAGACCGGAGCGGAGTATTCTCTCGACGGTCTCACGTGGACGGTCTGGAACGCGCAGTCCCCCGTCATCGGTCGCTTCCCCGTCGGGCGGCGGCTGCGCTTGATGGTCCGCCCAGGTGATCGTGTCTCCTATGAGCGCTACGAATGGAACGAAGTAGTCCAGCCCGGCACCGAGCGTCTGACCGCGAGGGCGCCGTTCTCGCGGAGGGTTCCTTCGACCAGCGTGGACGGTCGGGCGGCCCTCAGCGACGCGAGCACCGCGCGCATCAACTAGCGCTCGGGCTGACGCTCACGGTCGCCTCCCTCGTCGCGCCGACCTCGGCCTCGGCGCAAGACCTCGGCCTCGACACCCTGGTGGAGGCGCGCGACCAGTTCATCGCCGGCAACTGCAGCGGCGCGCAGCCGCTCCTCCTCGCCCTCATCCGCCTCGACGTGAACAACCCGCGCGAGGCGGCCGTGGTCACCTCCGCGCGCAAGTACTACGCCGCATGCCTGTACGCGCAGCGTCAGGAGATGGCGGCCCGTGAGGTGCTCGTTCAGATGCTCCGCGACGACCCCGACGCGCGCGTCGACCAACCCTTCGACTCGGGCTTCGTCCTGTTCTTCGCGCAGGTGCTGCACGACATGCAGCCGGAGATCGAGCGCATCCGCACCGAGCGCGTGCTGTCCCGGCGCGAGACCGAGGCGCGCCGACTCGCGCGCGAGCAACTCCTCCGCAGCCTCGCGGCCACCGAGGCGCGCGTCGACGAGGTGCCGCGGTTCCTGACGTTCCTCCCCTACGGCGCCGCCCAGTTCGCCAACGGGCAGACGGGGCTGGGCGTCTTCTTCGCCATCACGGAGGGGCTGCTCACGGCCACGTGCGTCACCACGTTCTTCTTGCAACAGAGCGTGTACCCCTACACCACCTCGGGACTTTACTACCGCGATGACGTCAACACCGCGGAGCTCGCCCAGGGCCTCGAGCTCACGAACTGGATCGCCAACGGCCTGCTCGCCGCAACGATCATCGCGGGCCTGATCCAGGCCAATGTGTTCTGGCAGCCTGCCCGCCGGGTCACCCCTGTCCCGCGCCCCCTCCCCCCCGAGCTGCAGAACTTCCGCCTCATGGCCGGACCGCTCGGCGACGGTTCGGGCGGCGGCGCGACGTTGCGCTTGACGTTTTGAGCCCCGGGCTGGTGAATTCACCGCGTGGCGCGCCCGTCCCTCCGGCGAGCGCGCGGCGCGCACAACCTTCGATGAGGTGTTTGATGGACAGGAAGCGTGAACGTGGTGGCTGGGCGATGTGCTTCGGGGTGCTCGGCGCCCTGACCGTCGCCGGCGCGGTGATGGTGTCGACCCCCCAGTCGGCGGAGGCGCAGCAGGCCCCGGCGGCGGCCAACGGGCGGCCCCAGTACAACCGTGCCTGCGGGCGGTGTCACCCCAACGGCGGCGAAGACACCGGGCCCGACATCCACAACAAGAACAAGTCGGTCGAGGAGATGACCAAGATCATCCGCTCGGGCACCGGAAAGATGCGCGCGATCGGCGCCAACAAGCTGTCCGACGCCGACCTCTCCAAGGTGATGAACTACCTCCGCACCATCCACGCCGTGCGCTGACCGCGCGCCGCGCTGACCGCGCCGCCTGTCACCCCCCCTCACATTTCAGAGCGAGAGCACCACCCGCACCCCGTAGTGGTCGGACAGGTGCACGCGCCCCGGCGCCGTCGGCACCGTCACCGACGTGTCCGTGTACGTCCGTTCGAACGAGCGCACCGCCGTCGCGGGGAGGTTCCTGAGGAAGACGTGGTCGATCCACACGGGGTCGGTGCGC